>NZ_JBOFXD010000074.1:0-52975 GCF_051653945.1 Cetobacterium sp. | reverse complement strand
ACAATTAAATCTTTATCTAAAATTAACCTATAAGGATTACGATTGCCTGAGATTTTACATCTAAGGGAAGGATTGTCTTGAATAACAGTATTTGCTCCAACTAAAATTCCAGAGAAAAAATTTCTATATTTTTCTACTTTATTTCGAGCTAAAGAGTTTGTAATCCACTGTGAAGAAAAAGCTTGAGTAGCTATTTTGCCATCAAGTGTTATCCCAGCTTTTATAAAAATATATGGAATTTTATTTTTTATATACTTAAAGAAAACTTTATTTAAATTTTTAGCTTCATTTTCTAAGACCCCTATGATAACTTCAATACCAGCTTCTTCCAATTGTTTTACCCCTCGACCACTAACTAATGGATTAGGATCTAAAGTTGCAATGACACATTTTTTTATTTTAGATTTAATAATAAGATTGGTACAAGGCGGTGTTTTTCCATAGTGAGAACAAGGTTCTAAAGTAACATAGAGAGTACACCCTTCAGTATCATTAGATTTATTTAAAGCATTGACCTCAGCATGTGGGCCACCATAAAACTCATGGTGTCCCATTGCTAGAATTTTATTATCTTTAACTAGAACAGCTCCAACAAGCGGATTAGGATTAACAGCACCTATACCTTTTTTAGCTTCATTAATAGCTATTTCCATAAAGTAATTATGCATAATTATTCCTCTGAAATACTTCTAATAAGATTAACAGTTTCAATAGCAGAAAGTCCAGCTTCAAATCCTTTATTTCCAGCTTTTGTACCAGCTCTTTCAATAGCTTCTTCAATTGAATTAACTGTTAATACACCAAAAATTACAGGAATTCCAGAATCTAAAGATATTGATGCAACACCTTTAGAAACCTCTGAACAAACATAATCAAAATGTGGAGTAGCTCCTCTAATTACAGCTCCTAGAGCTATAACAACATCAAATTTTTTAGTTTCAACCATTTTTTTTGCAATAAGAGGAATTTCAAAAGCTCCTGGAACCCAAGAAACATGTATATTTTCCTCATTAACTGAATGTCTTCTTAAAGCATCTATTGAACCAGCTAGAAGTTTAGATACAATAAATTCATTGAATCTAGCACAAACGATACCTACCTTTAAATTCTCACCTATAAAATTTCCCTCATAAATTTTTACCATTTTTAGTCCTCCTCAAATTTTTTATAAAAAAAAACCGAAGATAGACTTCGGGCTTAAAAATAAATAAATTAGAAAATTGTGCATAAAAAAAACACTTCTTCCATCCAGACTATACTGTCGGTTTTGGAGTTACACCAAATCAAACCCGAAGGTTTCGCGGACTATCACCGCCGGTCGGGAATTGCCAATATAAAGCTCACCCTGCCCTGAAGTTTATCTATCATATTTTATTGTTGACTTGATTATAGAACACCAATAGTTATTTTGTCAATAAAATTATTTGTATTTTTTATTTAATGCCTTTATAATAGCAAAAGTTTCAAGGTCAAAAACTCCATTAACTTTTTTAGGTCTAAAGTGCATTTGGAATGCAGAAACTACTTTTTTACTTTGCAAATCCCAATTATCAGTTGAATTAATATCATATCCGTATTTACGTAATTCATTTTTTAAATCTTTAACTGAGTATGAATTAAAAAGTTCTTGGGAATAAAAAGTATTAAAATCTTTTTTCTCAAACCAAGCACCAACACCATACTGATCATAAAGGTGTTTCCACGGAAATTTTGGACCAGGATCAAACTTTCTAGTAGGAGCAATATCAGAGTGTCCTAAAATATATTTAGGATTAATCTTATATTTAAGAGTAAGTTCTTTTAATAACATTCCAATTTTAAAAATTTGGGCATCATTATATGGATAGAACATGGTTGTATCAACTATTCCCTCTTTTAAATTTACTGTTTTTTGTTTATTAGCACTTGAGTAACCTAAATTAGAAATCTCAATTCCAATTGAGTTGTCGTTTAGATTTTTGTAACCATCAAAGGAACTAGTACCAGCATGCCAAGCTCTTTGAGTATTAGGAACTAAAGAATAAACAGAATCATACCATTCTTGAGTAACTAAATAATGAGAGCTAACACTATTTTTTGTTAAGGCAGTGATTGAACGTTCATCATTTAAAGCAGTGTAGTGTAAAATAACAAATCTAACTCTTTCATTATAAGATTTTGATTTGTATTTAGACGAATTAACACTGTATTTTAGCGATGTGCACGAAGATAAAACAAGGGTTAAAAACAAAAATACTATTTTTTTAATCATATTAAGAACATCCTTTCCTTTGGTATGATTTGATTATATACCAAATTGTCAAAAAAATCCAAAAAAACCTAAAAAACATTTGAAATTAATTGGTTTATATGATATAAATGACTGTACTTAATTACAATAATAGAAGCATTTTAGGAGGAAAATATAATGACAAAAAAAGAATTCGCAAAAGTATTATTTGAAAAAGGTGTATTCTCTTCAAAAGCTGAAGCAGAAAGAAAGTTAGATTCAGTTCTAGTTACAATAGAGGAAACTTTACAAGCTGGAGAGGAAATCAACTTCATCGGATGGGGAAAATTTGAGGTAGTTGAAAGACCTGAAAGAACTGGAAGAAATCCAAAAACTGGAGAAGAAATTAAAATAGAAGCTAAGAAAACTGTAAAGTTTAAAGCTGGAAAGTCTTTAGTAGACAAAATGAACTAATATTTAGTTATTTAAGCCGAGATTATTTCTCGGCTTTTTTATATCTTTTAGAAATTGCTATTGACTTATTAAGAAATATTAGCTATATAAGTACTAACGTAAAAAATCTCTTAAAATAGGAGGAACAATTATGATTAGTTATGAAATGAGTGAGATAAGAAATATAACTCTTTTGGGGCATCGTGGAAGTGGAAAAAGTAGCTTAGTAGAGGCCATGCTATACATATCTAATACAACCCCTAAAATGGGGAGTGTTGACTCTCAAACAAGTATATCAGATTTTGATAAAGAGGAAATGAAACAGGGATTTTCGATTAATACGTCAGTTATACCTCTTGAGTATTTAGGACATAAGTATAACATACTAGACACACCAGGATATTCAGATTTTTCAGGAGAGGTTTCATCAGCTTTGGCAGTTTCAGGAGGAGCAGTTTTAGTTATCAATGGTGCAGCAGGAGTGGAAGTAGGAACAGAGAGAGCATGGAGATTACTTGAAGAATCGGGCGTTCCAAGAGTTATTTTTATTAATAAAATGAATAAAGGGGTTCACAATTATGAGAAGCTTCTTTATGATATGAAAGAAAAATTTGGAAAGAAAGTAGCACCATTTTGTATACCGATAGGATTTGAAGAGGAGTTTAAAGGTTTTGTAAATGTTGTGGATTTAAAAGGTAGAATTTTTAATGGCGAATCATGTGAAGATGCTCCAATTCCAGAAGATATAGATATATCAGAAGTAAGAAATCTTCTATTAGAAGCGATTGCTGAAACTGATGAAAATCTTTTAAACAAGTATTTTTCAGGAGAGGATTTTACTGAGGAAGAGATTAAGCAGGGATTACATAATGGTGTTGTCAGCGGAGAGATTGTTCCTGTTATTATTGGATCAGCAAGTAATGGAATAGGTGTCCGAACTCTTTTTGAAATGCTATATAGCTATTTACCTACACCGTTAGAGGTAAATGGAGGTATTAAAATAGGTTATACAATAAATAAAAGTGAAATATTAACAAGAAAAGTAGCAGTAGATGAACCATTTTCTGCGGTTATATTTAAAACAATAGTGGATCCATATATGGGAAAAATATCGTTATTTAAGGTTAATTCAGGAGTTATTAGAAAAGATGATGAAGTATTAATTTCAAATAAGGGAGTAAAAGTTAAAGTAGGAAACATTTCGTTTTTTAGAGGTGGAAAACAATTACCAGCAGAAGAGGTTAGAGCAGGAGATATAGGGGCTATGACAAAGATTCAAGATGCTCAAACAGGAGATACTCTATGCGATAAAGATAACGCCATTTTATACCAAGTAATAGAGTTTCCAAAGCCGTGCTTATATATGTCTATTGTTCCAAAAGAAAAAAGTGACGACGATAAATTAAGTGGAGCTCTTCAAAGATTAATGGATGAGGACCCATCTTTTTCAATAGGAAGAAATTACGAAACAAAAGAGTTAATAATTGGTGGACAAGGGGAAAAACATCTGAATATACTTCTTAATAAACTTGAGAATAAATTTGGTGTGAATGCTTTGTTAAAAGAGCCAGAAATTTCATATAGAGAAACAATAAAAAATAGTGTTGAAGCCCAAGGAAGACATAAAAAGCAGTCGGGAGGGGCGGGACAATTTGGAGAAGTATTTATAAAATTTGAACCTAATAGAGATGAATTTGGATTTTATGATAATATTCATGGTGGAGTAGTTCCTAAAACTTATATCCCAGCAGTAGAAAAGGGATTGTTGGAAGCAAAAAATAAAGGTAAATTAGCGGGATATCCAGTAATAAACATAAAGGCAACACTGTATGATGGATCTTACCATCCTGTAGATTCAAATGAAATATCATTTAAGCAAGCAGCTATATTAGCCTTTAGAAAAGGGATGGAGACAGCTAAGTGCGTTATATTAGAGCCAATTGTAAAAATGGAAATAGTAGCTCCTGATGAGTATATAGGAGATATTATGGGAGATATGAATAAAAGAAGAGGAAGAATTTTAGGAATGGAACCCAAAGCTTACTCTGAGCAGCTTTTAACTGTAGAAGTTCCTGAAAGTGAGATATTAAAATATGCAATAGATTTAAAATCTTTAACTCAGGGTAGAGGAAGATTTGAATATAGTTTCTTAAAATATGAGGAGCTTCAAGAGAATTTAGCACAAAAAATAATTGAAATAAGAAAAAATAAGTAATAAAAAAGGCTCTGTTAATCAGAGCCTTTTCAATTAAAATAGTTCTTTTTTAAATAAAATCCACGTTATTATAATTCCACAAGCAAATGCTACAAGTAGAACCCAAAGAAAACCGTAGGTATCTGAGGCAAAGGGAACACCACCTACGTTCATTCCCCAAAGTCCAGAAACAACAGTAGGAATGGCAAAAACTATTGTAATAGAAGTAAGTTTTTTCATTACTATATTAAGGTTGTTTGACATAACCGTGGAGAAAGCATCTCGAGTACTACTTAAAATACTTGAATAAATATTTGCCATTTCAATTGCCTGTTTAGTTTCTATTATAACGTCTTCAAGAAGTTCTAAATCATCTGGATATCTTTTTACAATTTCAGTTCTCATCATTCTTTCAAGAACTGCTTCGTTTGATTTTAAAGATGTAGTAAAATAAACTAAACTTTTTTCTAATTCAAGAAGAAGCATAAGCTCTTGATTTCTAAGATTATTTTTTAGTTGCCTTTCGATATTATCACTTATTCTTCCAATTTGTTTTAAGTAAAGTAAAAAATATGTAGAATTTCTAAAAAGCATTTGTAAAATAAATCTTGTTTTTTTAAATGTAAAAAAACTTTTAATTCTACCTTGAACAAACTCTTCAATAAGAGAGAGTTTAACAGTGGATACAGTTAAAATATGATTGTTCAATAAAATTATTCCAAGTGGAACAGTAGTAAAAGAGCAACGATTGTTCTCATCATGGATGGGAACATCAATAATAACTAAGATAATATCATCATCAATTTCCAAACGAGCTTTTTCCTCTTCATCAAGAGCAGCTCGGATATGTTCTTCAGGAATATCAAAGCTGTTAGTAACAACTTTGATTTCCTCTTCTGTGGGATTTGAAAGATGAATCCACGTATTTTTTTCAGTTAATTTTTCAACTTCAAGTGTTTCAGAAATTGAGAAAAGTTTTTTTTCTAAAATATCATTATGACTTTTGTAAATTTTTATCATAAAAACCGCCTAAAATTGAGTGTTAGTCTCTTAGTGCAAGAGGCATTAAAATATACTTATAAGAACTGTTATCTCCCTCAGTGATTTCAAACATAGCTGAAGAAGAGTTTCCTTTAATAAAAACATTATTATTTAAATTTTCAACAAATTCAAAAAGGAATTTTATATTAAGAGAACATTTAAAATCATCTCCATTTTTAATCATATCAACTTTTTGATTAATTTTTGCTTTACCAGAAGAAGCAGAAATAGAAAGTTTTTTTCCTTTGAATTCTAAGATAGCACCATTTTTTGATTCATTGCTAGTTCTTGCCACTGTTAATACCTTTTTTAAAGCACTTTTGAAATCATTGTAATTAAATTCCATCTCTTTACTGAAACTATTTCCACAGAGAATAGCATCAAAATTAGGGAATGGAAGAGTAGTTACTTTTGTAAGGAAATAAGTATCTTTCCATAGGAAGATAAGATTCTCTCCATTTGAACCAATGGTTATATCTTCATTTAAATCTTTGATTAGTTTACACAAAATATTAACAGATTCAAGAGGAATTGAAAAATCCTTTTCTAAAAGAGATTTATTATCCGTTTTTAAATAAGTTAATCTATATGAATCAGTTGATACAAAAGAGATTCTGTCTTCTCTAAAAAGAGTTCTGATACAATTGATTGCTAAGTTTTCTGTTGAAGGAGCAACTGAAAACTTTGTTCTTTCAAAACTTTTATAAAGTTCTTGAGGTGAAATTTTTGCAATTTCATCAACAAGTGGAAGCTTTAAATTTTCAGGAAAATTATCATTATATAATAAAGTAAATTCAGCTAAATGAATGGAAAGAATATCATTTTTAGATGATAAGTTAATAGTTTCATCATCTAAAAGCTTAATATATTCTAAAGCTAAATTTGGCTTAAAAATAACTACACCATCCTCAATTGTTTCGCAATAGACAGTTTTTATATAGTTAATGTCAAGGTTAGTACCTGTAAAAGTTACTTTGCCACTATTTGATTCTATTTTTAAACCAGAAATAATAGGTTTAATTGGGTTATCTTTTAAAATATTAATAAATTCAGAGAAAATTTCAACTAGTTCATTTCTTCTAATATTAAAATTCATAGGGGGTCCTCCTAAGTGTATTCTTTTCTAAAATTATACACTATAAATAAGAGTGTTACAAGAAATAAAAAAGTCTAACTTAAATTTTTAAGTTAGACTTTTAGGATTAATCAATAAGAATTTCTTGCCAATATTTACTTTGAAGATCTAGTGTATTTTTAATATCTCTTAAAATTTCAGTATGTCTTAAATCATCTATTGAATATAGAGGTTCAACAGTGATAAGTTCTCTAGCTGGAACATTTATAGATGGGATTCTTAAATGTTCTGCAATTAGCTTATAATTTTCAGGTCTTTGCACAAAATCTAAAAATTTATACGCAGCTTCTTTATTTGGTGCAGTTTTAGGGATAACAAATGAATCAATGTAAGCTGTCCCACCTTTTTCAGGGATTATAAATTCAGTTGTTTCTAACTGTTCTGGAGTTAATTCGTTTAAAACATTATCAGGGTAACAATGTACAACCCAGAAATCACCATTAGCAAAACCTTTACCAAAAGATTCTGAATCAAATTTGGCAATATTTTTCTTCCATTCCTTTACAAGATTAGCAGCTTGGGATATAGCAGCTTCATCTTCAGTTGTTTGAGGATATCCTAAAGTTCCTAAAGCAGAGGTCATAACCTCTCTCATATCATCTAGTAGAGTCATTTTCCCTTTATATTCAGCATTGTTATAGATTGTGAAATCTCTTGGAAAATCTTTAACGTATTTAGTATTTACTGCTATAGTTGTAGCACCCATTGCAAAGGGAAAAGCATAGTCGTTATTAGAGTCAAAATATTGTAGCTTTTCAAATACCATAGGATCTATATTATTTAATGATGGTAATTTAGACTTATCAAGTTTTTCAAGCATTCCATCATTCATTAAAATTTCAGCATAATCAGTTGAAGGTGTTAATATATCATATCCAGATCCTCCAGCCTTAATCTTAGCAAACATCTCTTCATTTGATGAGTAGATATCTTCAATTACTTTAATACCCGTTTCTTTTTCAAAATCTTCATAAATTTTAGTGGGAATGTAGTCAGCCCATCCATAAAGGAAAAGAACATTCTCATTTTTTTGTTTTTCTTTACCACATGAAATTAGTAGAAAAACTAAAGATAATAAAGTTATTATTTTTTTCACTTAAACCTCCCTAAAATATAAATTATATAATCGTTAAAAATTGTATTATATTTTTTAAAGATAGTCAAGAATAATTACAGCTAAAGATTATTTAACTAGAAAATAGAACAAAATTAATGTATAATCATATATAAAATATAATTAATTTTAGGAGATATAACATTGGATATAATAACAAGTAAAGACAATGAACTTTTTAAGAGTTTAAAAAAGTTAAAAGCAAAAAAATATAGAGAATTAGATAAATTATTTTTGGCAGAAGGAAGAAAATTTTTGGAATTTGAAGAGGTTCCTAAGATAATAGTATTTAAAGAGGGAGTTCCAGAGGAAAGTATAAAATTATCTGAAAAATTTCAATGTAAAAAAATAGTTTTAAGCGAAAAATTATTTAAAGAGTTAAGTTCTCAAGAAAATTCTCAAGGTGTTATTATTTGCTATAATTCTAAAGAACAAAAATTGGATCATTTAGATAAAAATATTATTATTTTAAATAGAGTAGCAGATCCTGGAAATTTAGGGACAATTATAAGAGTGGCGGATGCGGCTGGATTTAAGGATATAATTTTAACTAAAGGAAGTGTAGATTGCTACAATGAAAAAACTGTAAGAAGCAGTATGGGGTCAATTTTAAGTGTAAATATCTACTATTTAGAAGAGGAAGATACTATACATCTATTGAAAGAAAAAGGGTATAAAATAATAGCTACAGCTTTAGAAAAAGATTCTATTCCATATACAAAAATGAAATTAGAAGAAAAAAATGCATTTATATTTGGGAATGAAGGTGACGGAATTTCTCAAAACATATTGTTAAAAAGTGATGAGAAAGTAATAATTCCAATTTATGGAAGTGCAGAATCATTAAATGTAGCTATGGCCACGGGTATTATTTTATATGATGTAAGAAATAGATTAGATAATAAATAAGTATTAGGGGGAGATTTTAATGATAAAACTAGTTGTTACAGATATGGATGGAACATTTTTAAATGATAAAAAAGAATTTTCAAATGAATTTTGGAAGATTCACTCAGAGATGGAGAACAAAGGTATTAAATTTGTTGTAGCTAGTGGAAGACAGTATCAAAATTTAAGAAAAAATTTTGATAAGATAAAAAATAAAATAGTTTTTATTGCTGAAAATGGAAGTTATGTTGTAGAAAAAGAAAAAGAGATATATTCAAGAATATTATCTAAAGAGATAATAAAAAAATATGTTGAAATAGGAAGAAAGATACCTACAACAAATGTCGTATTATGTGGTAAGAAATCTGCATATATTGAATCGACTGAAACAGAATTTGTTACAGAAGTAGAGAAGTATTATGAGGAAAGAAAGGTTGTTTCAAATCTTTTAGATTTTATAGATGATGAAATAATAAAGATTACTTATTGTGATTTAAGTGGAACAGAAAGAAATGTTTATCCCCATATAGCAAATGAAAAAGATTGTCAAATTGTTGTTTCAGGTGAAATTTGGTTAGATATAAGTCATTTGGAATCTAATAAAGGAATAGCATTGGAGGCTCTTCAAAAAAAATTGGGAGTGGGTTATGAGGAAACTATGATTTTTGGAGATTATCTAAATGATTTAGAAATGTTAAAAAAGGGGAAGTATAGTTTTGCAATGGAAAATGCACATGAAGAAATAAAGAGAATATCAAATTTTATAGCAAAAAGTAACAATGAAAATGGAGTTTTAGAGGAGTTAAAAAAAATTATTTAATCTTATTTTAAGGAGGGGAATTTTTATAATGAGAAAATGTATAAGAGTAATATTTATGTTAATTCTAACGGTAAAAATTTTTGCTGAGTATAAATTTCCAATGAAAAATCCGTATGTAGCGACAATAGTTGGAAGCTCTAAGATTATGACAAAAGGAATACCAAACGAAGTCCCTATTAAAGATTTTAAAATTATGTTAGAAAGAAGTAAGAAGGTACCTGCAAATATGTGGTTTGATAAAGGTTTTAATTTTTCTTTAAGCAAACAAAAGGGAAAAGCTCCTTTAATTTTTGTTTTATCAGGAACAGGATCTGCGTATAACTCTACAAGGACAAAAAACTTTCAAAAAATATTTTATAATGCAGGATATCATGTGTTAACTGTAACTTCGGTATTTAACTCTAATTTTATATTAAATGTATCAAATAGCCAGGTACCTGGAGTTTTGATTCAAGATGGTCTGGATCTGTATAATATCATGGGGGATATGTTAGAAAAAGTAAAAGAAGAAGAAAAAGTTGAAATAACAGATACCTATTTGATGGGATATAGCATGGGAGCAACACACTCGGCTATATTATCTTATTTAGATTCTCAAGGAAAAGATTTTAATTTTAAAAGAGTTTACATGGTTAATCCATCTGTTAATTTATACTATTCAGCAACTACTTTAGATAATATGTTGTCAAAAAATATAGAAAATAAAGGACAAATAGTAGAAATTATTGATGAGGTAATGGAGGTTGTAAAAAAGAATATTTCTCCTAGTGATTTTCAAATAACAGAAGAAGGGATATATTCAATTTTTGAAAAGCAAGAGTTATCTAATAAAGAGATGGAAAGATTAATTGGACTTGCATTTAATTTAACATCAATTGATTTAAATTATATAGTAGATCAGATAAATGGAACACATGTTTATTCAAATGTTACTCCAAAAAAATTCTCAAGTATGTATCCATATTTTGAAAGTATTAACTTTGCAAATTTTAGTGATTATTTAAATAGATTGGCATATCCTTATTATTTAAAAATATTAGGTGGAGATTTAACTTTTAATGATGTTTTAAAATATGGAGATTTAAGAATAATTAAAAGTTATTTAGAGAAAGAAGATAAAATAGTCGCAGTAACTAATGTGGATGATTTTATTTTATCTGATAAGGATAGAAGTTTTATAAAAAATGTTTTTAAAGAAAGAAGTTTGATATATCCTTATGGGGGGCATTGTGGAAATATGTTTTATCAAACCAACGTGGATAAAATGTTAGAGTTTTTAGAGAAGGGGGTGTTCAACAATGAATTGTAAAAAATTAAGCTTAGTTATAAGTTGTATATTTTTTATTAGCTGTTCTCCTTTAAAAACTAAAAATGATATTTCTGAAAAAAAACTTGAAAAAAAAGAAAGTTTAAATCAACATACTCATTTAAAGAGTAATGAGTACTTAAAATTAGGAAATGGAAAAGAGATTATATATGAACCAGAAGGGATAAGAAGTGAGGTTGTAGAGAAGAAGGAGATAAATGGAACCAAATTTATAGAGGTTTATGATCCTTTAGAGCCTTTAAATAGAAGAATATACTACTTTAATTATTATTTAGATAAGTATGTTTTAATTCCAGTTGTTAATACTTATGAATTTATTGCACCGAAATTTGTTCAAAAAGGTGTGTCTAACTTCTTTTCAAATTTACAAGAAATCAATACTTTCATAAATTCAATATTACAATTTGAAGGAAGAAAAGCTACGATAACTTTTGTTAGATTTGGAATAAACTCAACAATTGGTATTTTAGGATTGTTTGATGTGGCATCTACTTTAGAATTACCAAAAACATATGAAGATTTTGGATTAACTCTGGCAAAATATGGAGTTAGAAATGGACCATATTTAGTATTACCTGGTTTTGGACCATCTAACCTTAGAGATACAGCGGGTAAAGCAGCTGGGATAGTAAGTATTTCAGAGATAAACCCATACGACCAACCTATTGGTTTTGATGTTAATAATTTTGGAGTTACTACTATGGGAGCAGTTAATGCAAGAAAAGAAAGTCAAAATTTTAGATATTACGGGACTGGAAGTCCTTTTGAATATGAGTATGTAAGATATTTCTATACTAAATATAGAGATACATTAATAGATGTAAATGATGTAAAAGTAAAGGGGAGAGGTGAATAGTTTTGAATTTACAAGAGTTTGTACTAAATTACAAAGATGATGTTGTTAAATCAATTCAAGAGTCAGTTAGAATTAGAAGTGTGCAAGAGGCACCATTAGAAGGAATGCCTTTTGGAGAAGGGCCTGCAAAGGCTCTAGAGCATATGTTAGATTTAGGAAAAAAATTAGGATTTGAAGTTGAAAATTTTGAGAACTATGCAGGTCATATCGATTTTGGTGTAGGTTCAGATGATGAGATGATAGGTATTCTTGGACATGTGGATGTTGTACCTGAAGGAAAAGGATGGGATCATCCACCATATGAAGCAAAAATAGTAGATGGCAAAATGTATGGAAGAGGAGTTTTAGACGATAAAGGACCTACAATTGCTGCTTTATATGCATTAAAAGCTATTAAAGATTCAGGTGTTAAATTAAATAGAAAAGTTAGAGTGATAGTGGGAGCTAATGAAGAAACTGGATGGGGATGTATGAACCATTATTTTGGAAAATTAAATATGCCACAACCAGCTATGGCATTTACTCCAGATTCATCATTTCCTGTGACTTATGCTGAAAAAGGGATTTTACACTTAATGCTAAGCCAAGAGTATGAAGAGGAGTTAAGTTTCTCAATAAAAGGTGGAGTTGCATTTAATTCAGTTCCAGATTCTGCTATAGGGATATTTCCATTATCAATGAAAGATGAGATATTTTCAAATTTAGAAAAATATAACGACGGAAAAGAGTTTAAAATATCAGCAACTGAAAAAGATGGAAAAATAGAAATAGTTTCTTTAGGAAAAGCTTCTCATGGAGCTAGACCCGCAAATGGATACAATGCAATATCAGCTTTATTTAGTTTCTTATCAACTTTAAAAATTGAAGATGAAAAATTAAAAAATTTAGTAGAATTTTTTAATGAGTATATAAAAATGGAGTATTCAGGAGAGAGATTAGGAATTAATTTTGAAGATGAACCATCTGGAGTGCTAACATTAACTATTGGTAAAATTGAGTGTGAAGGTAAAAATGTAATGTTTGGATTTGACATCAGATATCCAGTTACATTTACAAAAGAACAAGTAATTGATCAAGTAGAGAAAAGAGCAAAAACTAAAAATTTAAATATCTCAATAAGATCAGCAAAGAACCCGTTATATGTTCCTAAAGATAGTTTCTTAGTAACAACATTAATGGATATATATAAAGATATAACTGGAGATATAAATGCAGAACCAGTTTCCATTGGTGGGGGAACTTATGCTAGAGCGGTAACAAATGGAGTTGCATTTGGAGCTCTATTGAAAGGTCAAGAGGATAATATGCATCAAAAAAATGAGTATCTAGAATTAGACAAGTTAGATACTTGGTTAAAAATATATGTTCAAGCAATATATGATTTAGCAAAATAAAAGTGTAAGAAAAAACTGCAGTGCTGCAGTTTTTTTATTTTTTGTAAAAATAAAAAACAGACATAAGTACTAAAAAAATAGTATACAAGAAAAATTAGAATCTATATTAATAATAATTATATACGATATTAATATGTATATAATAAAAATATATTTTTAAAAAAGTTGAATATAAAATATATTTATTCAAATAATAAAATTAAAATAAAGTTGTAGGGAGGGATAAGGATTTATGAAAAAGTTTTTTTTAATTTTAATGAGTTTTTTATTATCAATAGTTAGTATGGGACAAGTACCATATCATATTGGAGTAATAACTGGAACAGTTTCTCAATCGGAAGATGGACTAAGAGGAGCTGAAGAGGTGATAAAATTATATGGACCAGCAGATAAGGGTGGAGAGATAGTTCATGTAACTTATCCAGATAATTTTATGCAGGAGATGGAAACGACAATATCTCAAATGGTAAGCTTAGCAGATGACCCTAAAATGAAAGCGATTGTTGTAGGAGAAGCAATTCCAGGAACAGTGGAAGCCTTTAGAAGAATTAGAGAAAAAAGACCTGATATTTTACTTTTAGCAAATTCACCACACGAAGATCCAGAAATGATTGGAGAAGTTTCAGATTTAGTTGTGAATCCAGATAGCATAGCAAGAGGTTATTTAATAGTAAAAGCAGCAAAAGAGATGGGAGCAGATAAGTTTATGCATATTTCATTTCCTAGACATATGAGTTACGAGCTTCTATCAAAAAGAAGAAATGTAATGAAAGTTGCTGCAAATGATTTAGGAATGGAGTTTATTGAAATGACAGCTCCAGATCCTGTAAGTGATGTAGGAGTAGCAGGAGCACAACAATTTATATTAGAGCAAGTTCCAAATTGGATAACTAAATATGGAGATAAAACAGCTTTTTTTGCAACAAATGATGCTCATACAGAGCCTTTATTAAAAAGAGTTGCAGAGAAAGGTGGGTATTTTGTTGAAGCTGATTTACCATCGCCTACAATGGGATATCCTGGGGCTTTAGGGATACAATTTACAGAGGATGAAAAAGGGAATTGGCCAAAAATTTTAGAAAAGGTTGAAAAAACTGTGGGAGAAAAAGGTGGAGCAAAAAGAATGGGAACATGGACTTATTCATATAATTTCTCTGTTACAGTTTCTTTAGTTGATTTAGCAAAAGAAGTACTAGATGGAAAAGCTCAAATAGATGATTTTGATACTTTGAAAGAAGTTTTAGCAAAGAATACTCCAGGAGCTCAATGGAATGGAAGTAACTATGTAGATGTTAGAGGAGTAGAAAGAGAGAATTTCTATTTATTATATCAAGATACATATGTTTTAGGGAAAGGTTATTTAAAAATGACAGAACTAGAAGTGCCAGAAAAATATTTTTCAATAAAATAATTGAAATTATTGACCACTAGACCTTGCCTGACTAGTGGTCAAAATTTTTAATAGAGTTATAAAAGGGAGTGATATAATGCAAAAAGAACTTTTAAGAATGTCAGAAGTGTCTAAAAGTTTTGGAGAAAATACAGTATTAAAAGATATAAACTTTACAATAAAAGAGGGAGAGATAGTGGGTCTTGTTGGAGAAAATGGTGCAGGAAAATCCACTTTAATGAAGATAATATTTGGAATGTCTTTAATAGAAGAAACTGGTGGATATAATGGAGAAATGATTTTTCAAGGAGAAAAAGTACATTTTAAAAGTTCTTTTGATGCTTTAAATGCGGGAATAGGAATGGTTCATCAAGAATTTTCTTTAATTCCAGGATTTAAGGCTTCAGAGAATATAGTTTTAAATAGAGAAAGTTTAAAGAAATCTTTTGTGAAAGAGATATTTGGAGAGAGAATTAGTAAAATAGATTTTGATAAAGATAGAGAACGAGCAAAGGTTGCAATATCACATTTGGGAGTCGATTTGAATGTGGATATTAAAGTTGATGAGATGCCTGTAGCACATATGCAGTTTATAGAGATTGCAAGAGAGATAGAAAGAGAAAATGTAAAACTATTAGTTTTAGACGAGCCAACAGCAGTTTTAACAGAAAAAGAAGCTGAAATTTTATTAAAAACAATGAAAAGATTGGCTAGTGAAGGGATAGCAATTATATTTATAACTCATAGATTAAATGAAATTATTGATGTTTCCGATAGAATTATAGTTTTAAGAGATGGTGTTATGATGAGTGAATTAGAAACATCAGAAACTAATGTAGATGAAATTACAAAACTGATGATAGGTAGAGAGATAGGAGAAAAAACTAAAAAAGAAGAGAAAAAAGAGAGTAACCCAGAAATTATTTTAGAAATGAAAAAGTTATGGGTAGATATGCCTGGAGAAAAAGCTAAAAATATAAATTTAAAAGTTCGAAAAGGTGAAATAATAGGATTAGGAGGAATGGCTGGTCAAGGGAAGGTAGGAATAGCTAATGGAATAATGGGACTTTATCCAGCAGGGGGAGAGGTTATATATAAAAATGAAAAAATAATCTTAAATAATCCTAAAATACCTTTGGAGAAGGGGATGTATTTTGTATCTGAAGATAGAAAAGAAGTAGGACTTATACTTGATGAAAAGATAAGTATGAATATAGCTTATCCATCAATATATATAAAAAATAAATTTTTAAAAGAAAAATATTTTAGATTATTAAAAAGTATAGATGAAAAGGAAATAGATAAAAACAGTCAGCACTATATAGAAAAATTGGAGATTAAATGTATGGGAGGAAGCCAAAGAGTAGGAGAACTAAGTGGTGGAAATCAACAAAAGGTATGTTTAGCAAAAGCATTTACAATAAACCCAGATATACTTTTTATATCTGAACCTACAAGAGGAATCGATATTGGAGCAAAAAAAATTGTTCTTGAAACATTGAAGGAATATAATAAAAATAGTGGAATGACAATAATTTTAACTTCGTCAGAATTAGAGGAGTTAAGATCAGTTTGTGATAGAATCGCAATTGTAACGGAGGGGGAAATTGCAGGTATTCTATCTCCAGAGGATGACCTGTTAGAATTTGGAAAATTAATGACAGGAGTTAAGGGGGAGAAAAATGAATGAGAATATAGTTAAAAAAATAAAAGAGATAGGATTACCAAGAATAATAATAGCCTTGTTTTTACTCTCTCTATATACATTGGCACCTTTTGTGGGAGTTAATTTAAAAGTAGCATTTCAAGATACTTTGATTAGGGTAGGAATGAATATAATATTAGTATTGTCTCTTATTCCAATGATTCAAGGAGGAACAGGATTAAACTTTGGTATGCCTTTAGGTGTAGAAGCGGGATTACTTGGAGCAGTTTTAAGTATAGAGCTAGGATTAACTGGAGTAATTGGATTTTTATGTGCAATATTGATATCACTACCAATATCAATATTATTTGGTTATGGATATGGCTCTATATTAAATAGAGTTAAAGGTGGAGAGATGATGATAGCAACGTATGTTGGATTTTCATCAGTTGCATTTATGTGTATTATGTGGCTTGTATTACCTTTTAAAAAGCCTGATATGATTTGGGCATATGGTGGAGAGGGATTAAGAACAACAATAAGTGTTGAAGGATATTGGGATAAAATTTTAGGTAGAATATTTTCATTATCAGGAAACTTTAGTTATATCGGAGAGATAGTATTCTTTTTATTATTAGCATTTTTAATAAAAGAATATTTTAAAAGTAGAAATGGATTAGCCATGAAAGCTGTTGGAGCTAATGAAAAATTTGCTAGATCAATAGGTGTTGATATTAACAAAGCAAGAATAAATTCAGTTATAATGTCAACTATGATAGCGGGTATTGGAATAATTGTTTACCAACAAAGTTTTGGATTTATACAACTGTATTTAGCACCTTTTTATATGGCATTTCCTGCTATAGCAGCAATTTTAATTGGGGGAGCTTCAGTGAGAAAAGCTTCTATATTCAATGTTATTGTTGGAACTGTTTTGTTTCAAGGAGTTATAACAATGACTCCAATAGTAATAAGTGGATTGATAAAAACAGATATGTCAGAAACTATCAGAGTTATAATATCAAATGGAATGATAATCTATGCATTAACTAGAAAAGGAGGGGAAAGATAATGGAAAAAATAAAAAGTTTTTTACAAAAAAATATAGTTCCAATTTTTATTTTAATCTTCATTTCTTCAATAATTCCAATATCTAAATTAACTCCTCAATACTTAATTCAAGAGATGATATTAAGATTGGATAGAAATTTATTTTTAGTTCTATCGTTATTAATTCCAATAATAGCTGGAATGGGTTTAAACTTTGGTATCGTTTTAGGAGCAATGGCGGGACAAATAGCTCTTATTTTTATAACAGAATATAGAATAATAGGATATCAAGGAGTATTTTTAGCTATGATTTTATCAACTCCCATAGCAATGGCACTGGGATACTTTAGTGGAAATATATTAAATAAATCTAAAGGAAAAGAGATGATAACTTCTATGATTTTAGGATTATTTATGAATGGAATTTATCAATTAGTTGTTTTGTATGGAATGGGAAGCATAATAAAAATATCAAATCCAAAATTGATACTTTCAAGAGGAAGTGGAATAAGAAATGCAATAGATTTGCAAGGTATTAGAAGAGGATTAGATAACCTGTTGGAGATAGATATTTTAGGACAAAAAATACCTGCAGCAACATTTTTGTTAGTAGGACTCCTATGTGTATTTATAGTTTGGTTTAGAAAAACTAAGTTAGGACAAGATATGAGAGCAGTGGGACAAAATATTGAAATAGCTAGAGCAGCAGGAATAGATGTAGATAGAACAAGAGTTTTAGCTATTGTAATATCAACAGTGCTTGCAGGATTTGGTCAAATTATATATTTACAAAATATAGGAACTATGAATACTTACAATAGTCATGAACAAATAGGGATGTTTTCTATTGCTGCTTTATTAATTGGAGGAGCATCAGCTGTTAAAGCAAGTATTCCAAATGCAATAACAGGAATTATTTTATTTCATATGATGTTTATTATTTCCCCTGTGGCAGGAAAGGAACTGATGGGATCAGCTCAAATAGGAGAGTATTTTAGAGTATTTGTATCGTATGGAATAATAGCTTTAGTTTTAGTGATGCACGAATGGAGAAGAGAACGAGAGAAACGGGCAGAAAGAGCAAATGAAATCTCTGATAGTAAGGGGGAAACTATATGAGAAAAAAGTTAAGTATATCGATATTTTTGACTACTATATGTTTAATTGGCTGGATTTTATATTCAACAGGTCAAGAGCACACTCTAATTGTAAATAATAACTATAAAAATAAAGATATGAGTACAAATATAGTGATAAAAATTTCTGGACAAAAAGATAAAAAAATAGGGAAGAATAAAAAAGCAGTATTTGATTTAAAAGGGGTAACTCATAAATTTTCTATTCTGGCAAATGAAAAAGAAATTGAGGGAGTTATAAACTTTAAGATGAATAAGAGTGGAGAACTAGAAGTAGAAAAATTTTTAAATAATGAAGAAAGCTGGTTAAAAACAATTGATCAATATTAAAAGGAGAGAATGTAATATTCTCTCCTTTTAATTTATAAATGTACTTTCTTTTAAATATTTAGTATCGTCACCAGCTATAAAAATTATTGAGTTATTGGATAAAAGATCAATAACTTCTTTGGATAGTTCGGTTGGAATAGCAGGGCATCCAAGAGTTCTTCCCAAAAACCCCATTTGATCAATATATTTTTTAGATGCATAATCAGCACCGTGTATGACAATTGCTCTATCATAAGCATTAGAGTTAAAACGATTCTCTAGCCCTTTTAATCTTAAAGAATAACCATAATTTCCAAAATATGGCTTTGTATCAGTAATAAAAAATCCAAGAGAACTTTGGAAAGAGTTAGGTGCATTAGAGAATTTTGTAGCAAGAACTTTTCCACTGTTTTTCCCATGAGAAACATAAGTGTAGTAAAGTAATTTTTTTTCTTTTAAATCAATAACTGAGAATCTTGGTTCAGTAGATGGTTTAGTAAAATCAATAACTGTTAAAAACTGGAAGTTTTTTCCTTTAATTTTAGAAGCTCCTTTTACAGCATTTTTAAATACAATATAATTCATTTTATCTTTTAATTCCAATGATTTATAGAGAGATGAAGTAGAGCTAAAAACAGTCATATAAAGAATAAAAAATAAAAAAGATAATTTTTGTTTCATAAACCACTCCTGGAAAATAGAATTTTGTTTTTTTTATTATAACAAAAAATAGGTCAAAAAGTAGAGAAAAAAATAAAAAAATAGGAAAATTCTTATAAAGAATTTTCCTATTACATTTTATAAAGTAACAAGAATCGATTTGAAAATTTTGTAAGTAACAAACCCAGGTTTAGCTCCTTTAGGCTTATTTAAATATTTGATTTGTGTGTAGTCTACAGTAAGTTTAGTACCTTTAGGTAACTTTGATTGTTGACCACAAAATACAGCGATATCATAAATAGATTTTTCAGACAATGACTCACTGGCGTTTATAACAGCATGAGTTCCAGGCATATCTTTACAGTGGAACCACATATCCTCTCTGTGAGAATATTTAGTTGTTAAAGCATCATTTTCTAAATTGTTTCGACCGTATCGAACTAGAATACCATCAATGGTAATTTCTCCAAAATTAAAAGTTTTAATAGCTTGTTTTTTAATATTTTTTTTATGTTTTGCTTTAAAAGAAACTTTTAAATATCCTTGACTAGAAAGCTCTTCCTCGATTAATTTTAGATTTTCTTTAGAATCACTATTATTAATAAAAGATTCAACTCCTAAAAAATATTTTAAATTATCAGATATTTCAATTAATCTTTTTTGGTTATGTTCCATACCTTTTTTTAATTTATTATATTTTTTATATATTTTTTCTAAGTTTATCTGTGGTGTTACTAATGGATCTAGAGGAATTGTACACATACAATCATTATAAAAATCGTAAAGTTCTACTTCAGTCATACCTTTTTTTAAAGAATATAAAGAGGCAGCTAATATATCTCCGAGCTCTCTATATCTATCAAAGTTTTTTTTCTCTTCTAAATCTTTTTTTATAGAAATAATTACTTTTTCAGATTTTTTAATCTCTTTTTTTATGCAAGATATAAGTTTATCTTTTAAAATTTTAAAAGTATTAGATAAATTTTGATTGTTTAAATAAAAATTTATTAACTCTTGGAATGAGCTGTACGTAACTACAGAGGCATACTCTTTGGGTTCTATATTTAAAACAGTAGCTAAGATAATTTCATTATGTTCATTAAAAAAGATTTTAGGAGCTATTTCATCTTTTAAAATATCTTTTAGATTTTCAAATGTTGTAAGTGAATTAGCAAGAGTTTTTCCAAGTCCTTCAATATTTTTAAGAAGTGATTTTTCATTTTTCTCTTTAAGAAACTCCTCCTCATTTAAATTTAAGGGAGAAAGTTTTTTTTCAAGAGATGGTGTTGAATAATCAATTCCAGGGAACAATACTCTACTTGGATTCTCCTCAATAGAAAAACGCTTTACAGAATCTAGAACTTTATTTTCTTTTGTAGTAAGAATAAGATTAGAATGCTTTCCCATCATCTCAAAATATAGGTTATAAATTTTTACTTCTCCAAGTTCATTTAGTTTAGAAAAAGTAAAGATAAGAATTCTGTCATATCCCAATTGATTAATAGATATTAATGTTGAACCAACAATATATTTTTTTAAATTTAAAGCAAAAGAACTATTTTCTTCTAATAAGTTATCCTCTTTTGTATCTGATAGGTAGCATAATGAAAGAGAAGGGAAACAAGAGAGTATAAATCTCTGTTTCCCAAAATTAATACTTACAGCAAGTGAACTGGTTTGAACTACTTTATTAACACCTTTTCCTTTTAAAGAGTTCTCTAACTCAGTTTTAACTTTATTTAAAGATATACCATCAAGGTACAACATTATTCTTCAACCTTTATAGCAATAAGATTTTTTGCGTCTAAAAGATTAACTTTTAAAATAGAACCGTCCTCTTTTTCAAGTGCTACCTTATCTTTTTCTTCAGATTCTACAATTTTAACTGTTGTGTAATGCTCAATTCCATTATTAGCAAAATAATCTTGTACAATAGGAGTTCCTTTAACTTCATTAATAGATACTACAGTTCCCACAGGAAACTCTGTAACAGAGTGAGGTTTAAAAAACTCAGTTTTATCTTTTAAATTTTTTAAGATCAGTTCAAAAGTCTCAGTAAAATGATTTAAATCTTTTTCTGGAATATTTTCTGTGATAGTTGAAATTATATTTTTGTGATAAGTGTTATGATAGTTTAATGCTTCAATTCCTTTTTTAGATAGAGAAACATAAACTTTTCTTCTATCAGCATCAGAACGAATTCTATCAATGAATCCTTTTTCTCTTAGTTTTGTAATCGCCACTGTAGCAGTTCCCATAGTAATTCCAAGTCTATCAGATAGTTCATTCATACTAAGAGATTCTTTTCCAATAGCTTCAATTATGTGTAACTCAGTATGAGTTATACATTTAATGCCTCTTTTTAATGCTAAATCTTCTGTCTCATAGAAAAGTTTATAAAAATTCTCTAAGACATCATTTACTTTATTTATATTATTCATAATTATCTCTCCTTTAAAGATTTAATTCTCTCCTCATAATTACCAGAGAAAACATAAGAACCTGCAACAAAAATATTTGCTCCAGCGTCTATACATTTTCCAATTGTTTCATTTGTTATTCCACCATCAACTTGAATATCAACAGTATTATTTAAAGTACGAACTTCTTGAATTTTTTGAATCGAGTTTTCAATAAATTTTTGTCCTCCAAATCCAGGGTTAACTGACATAACTAAAACCATATCTAAATCATCAATAACATATTTTATAGCTTCAACAGAAGTAGCAGGGTTTAAAGATACACCAGCTTTAACTCCAAAAGACTTAATTAATTGAATAGTTCTATGAAGATGTTTTGTAGCTTCAGCGTGAACAACAATTATATCAGCACCAGCTTTGACAAAATCTTCAATATATCTTTCAGGTGCTTCAATCATAAGATGAACATCAAAAACTAAACTAGTTTTATTTCTAATAGCTTTTATAACAGGTGCTCCAAAAGTTATGTTTGGTACAAACATTCCATCCATAACATCAATGTGTATATAGTCAGCACCAGCTTTGTCAATTGCGATAACTTCATTACCTAGCTGACTAAAATCTGCTGAAAGAATTGATGGTGCTATTTTGATATCTTTTTTTATCATTTAAAATTTCACTCCTTTGTGTAATAGTTTAAGTAATAATATTTGCTCTAATATTTATTCCAAATTTCATTTTTAGATTTATTATAACAACGTTTGTAAAACTCATATCTTTCTTTTGTAATTTTTCCTGAATCAACAGCAGATTTTATTCCACATTGAGGCTCATTCACATGAACGCAATTATTAAATTTACACCCATCTCCAAATTTTTGAAATTCAGGGAAAAGTGCTATTAAATCTTGAGCATCACTAGTAGGTGGTAGATCAACTGATGAAAACCCTGGAGTATCTATAACAAATCCTCCACTGGGAAGAACAAGTAGTTTGCTATCTCTAGTTGTATGTTTTCCAGCTCTTAATCTTTTGCTTGTTTCTCCTGTTTTTAGTTCTTTTGAATCTTGTAATAGATTTAAAATACTTGATTTACCAACTCCAGAAGGCCCCCCAAAAGCAGTAACATTATCTTTTAAAAATTCTTTTAGTTCATTCATACCAAGATTTTTGTAAGTTGATATATAAAAAACTGGAATATCTATCTTAGATAGGTATTTTAAATTAGATTTAATTTCTTCTAATTCCTCATGTGATAAAAGATCTATTTTATTGATTATCAGTACAGGACTGATTTTATTATATAAACTGTTTAATATTAAAATATTTATTCTTTCATAGTCAATAGCAGGATCTTTAGCAGCAAATTGAATAACACCATAATCAATATTTGCAACTAAAGGTCTTCTTAAAAGATTTTTTCTAGGTTTAACTTGAGTTATGAAACCATCTGCATCAAAAACAACGTAATCACCAACTGTACAGTTTTCTCTTTTGTCTGATCTTTTTAAAATTCCTCTTAATTTACAAAGATATTCTTTTCCTTCACTTTCAATATTATAAAATCCTTGAATTTTATTGATAACAATTCCTTCGATAATAATTCACTCTCCTTAAATTAATAACTAACAACAATATCAATGATAGTTCCAGCAGGAACAGTATCACCAATATGAGTAGTTTCAACGATAATTCCTTTTTCTAAATTAGGAATTACTTTTTCTGTAACAACACCAACAATAAGACCTTTTGAAATTAATTCGTTAGTAGCCTCTTCATATGTAAATCCTATTGTATCAGGAACCTCAACAGAAGCTACAGAGTTAGAATTACTTAATAAAAGAGATACCCCTTTATTCTTTTGAGTATTTTGACCAAAAGATGGAGTTGTGGCTAAAACAGTGTTGTATGGTAAGTTTGAAGATGTATAAGAAACTTTTTTTATTTTAACTCCTTCTTCTTGGAGTTTAGCTGAAACTTCGATAAGGTTTTTATTTGTAAAATCAGGCATAGTATAGTCATCTTTACCTTTGCTTAGCCAGACTCTAACAGTTCTTCCTTCTTTTACAACTTTTTCAGGAGCTGGATTTTGTTTGAAGATAGTTCCAATGGGTAAATCAGAAAAATCATTTCCTGCAACGATTACATTTACTTTATCAATAGATGGTATGTTTTCTATCTGTTTTAAATTCATTCCAACAAGATTTGGTAAAGAATAAAAACTTTTGTTAAAATATGTTTTTAAGAATATACTAAAACTAAAAAAACAGATAAAAACAATAAGTATACATGATAGCAAATATGCTAAATATTTTTTCATTTTTCCTCCTAAAGTGGTGCTATGAAATTAAATAATAAAATACTCTAAATACTTATAAAATAATATCATAGTGGCACTAAAATATCAATAATTACTTGATAAATAGTAGCTTAAATGATAGAATATTTTGTAAACTATTATTTGAAAATTAGGAGGGTAAAATGGATTACACGATAGAGAAAATGATTTCTGAGGGTGATTTACAAGCTAGAATAAGAGAGGTTGCAAAGAAGATTGAAAAAGATTATGAAGGAAAAGATCTTATTTGTGTAGGTCTACTTAAGGGATCAATCATGTTCATGGCAGATTTACTAAAGAATGTAGAGTTAGATTTAGCTATGGATTTCATGAAAGTCTCTAGTTACCATGGAGGAACTGATAGTACAGGTGTAGTAAAGATTTTAAAAGATGTTGATGAAGATTTAACAGGAAAAGATGTTTTAATTATAGAGGATATAATCGATACAGGTTTAACTTTAGAATCAGTTAAAAAATTCTTAATGTCAAAACAACCAAACTCTTTAAAAGTGTGTTCTTTATTGGACAAACCAAGTAGAAGAAAAGTAGAGATGGTTGGAGAGTATATTGGATTTGAAATTCCAGATGAGTTTGTAGTTGGATATGGTTTAGATTATGATGAGCTATATAGAAACCTTCCTTATATTGGAAAAGTAGTTAGAAAGTAAAAAAGTAAAAGGAGGAAAGATGTCCTTTAAACATAAGAAAAAATTTGGGCAAAACTTCTTAACAGATCAAAATGATGTTTTGAATAAAATTATGGAAGTTTCAGATGTTAAAGAAGATGAGCATATAGTTGAAATTGGACCAGGAGAAGGTGCATTGACAGCTTTA
Source organism: Cetobacterium sp. (assembly GCF_051653945.1). Lineage (GTDB taxonomy): Bacteria > Fusobacteriota > Fusobacteriia > Fusobacteriales > Fusobacteriaceae > Cetobacterium_A. Next base: position 27,763 of record NZ_JBOFXD010000074.1, on the reverse strand, counting down.
TTATTAGAAAAAGCAAAAAATGTAACATGTATTGAAATTGATACTGATTTAGAAAAGATACTTACAAAAAAATACGCATCAAATCCTAAATTTAATTTAATAATGCAGGATGTTTTAAAAGTAGATTTAAAAAATGTATTGAGTAAAGGAAGAGTAGTTGCTAATATTCCTTACTACATAACATCACCAATTATAAATAAAATCATTGAAAATAGAGATATAATAAGTGAAATGTTTATAATGGTTCAAAAGGAAGTTGCAGAAAGAGTATGCTCAAAATCTGGAAAAGAGAGAAGCGTCTTGACATTAGCTGTAGAGTATTATGGAGAAGCAGAGTATTTATTCACAATACCAAAAGCATTTTTTACACCACCACCAAAGGTGGACTCAGCTTTTATGTCAATAAAGTTTTACAATGATAGAAGATATGAGGATCGAATTTCAGAGAGTCTATTTTTTAAATACGTAAAAGCAGCTTTTTCAAACAAAAGAAAAAATATCATAAATAATCTAACGACTTTAGGGTATTCTAAAGATTTTATAAGAGAAAAATTAGAAAAATTAGGAATATCAGAAACAGAAAGAGCTGAAAATTTAACAATTGAACAGTTTATAGATTTAGCTGAGATATTTGAAGAATAAAACTTTTAATAAGTGAGGCATGGATAAAAGAGGGAGTTTCCTAATTTTTGAAAGCCTCCTTTTAGCTTAAATAAGGAGTAAAAAATGGACAGTTATGAATTTAAAATAAAAACAAAACGTGAAGATATAGATTTTATTAATAAAATAATGGAAGCATATGAGGGCGTTGGAATTGTAAGGACAAAAAATGCCGACGAGGGTGATTTAACAATAGTTTCTACAACTGATTTTAAAGAGGATGTTAGAATGATTGTTGAAGACTTAAATAGAAAATGGGTAAAAGCTGAAATAATTTGGGAAGGACCTTGGTCTGGAGAGTTATAAAATAAAAATTAGGAGGATAAATTTATGGAAAAATTAGAGTTATTAATTAATTATATTATAGGGGAATTAGTAGAAACAAAAGAGGGAATTAGAATAAGTTATGATTTAATAGACGATACTGTAACTTTTAAAGTAAGTGTTGCTCAAGGTGAAATGGGAAGAGTTATTGGGAAAAATGGTTTAACAGCAAATTCAATAAGAGGAGTTATGCAAGCGGCTGGAGTTAAAGATAGATTAAATGTAAATGTTGAATTTGTAGACTAAAATTTAAAAGAATTAAAGGAGAATGTCAATGGAGTTATTATCAGTTGGAAGAGTTTCAGGAACTCATCACTTAAAGGGAGCAATAAAAGTTACTTCAAATATAGATGATTTAGAGATTTTAAATGGGAATAAAGTTATGATTGAGCTACCATCAGGAGAGGTAAAAATTTTAACTATAAAAAAAGTATCGAGCATGATAGATAAAAAATGGATTGTAGAATTTGAAGAGTTAACAAATAAGACAGATGCTGGTTTAATTCAAAATGGAGTTATAAAAGTAAGAAGAGATCTTTTAGGAATTGAAGAGGATGAGTTTTTAGCTAATGATGTAATGGGAATGAAGGTTATAACAGAAGATGGCGAAAGTATAGGTGAAGTTGTAGATATATATGAAACTGCAGCTCATGACATCTATGTTATAGAGGATGAAGAGTTTGAAACAATGATTCCAGATGTAGAGGTTTTTGTAAAGAATATAGATTTCAATAAAAGAGAGATATTAGTTTCTTTAATTGAAGGAATGAGAGAAAGAAAGAAAGATTAAGGAGAACGTTGTGAAAATAAATATATTAACACTATTTCCAGAGTTTTTTAATTCTTTTAAAGAACACAGTATTGTAAAAAGAGCTGTGGAAAGAGAACAAGTAGAAATTAACATAGTTAATATAAGGGATTTTGCTGAAGGAAAACATAAGCAGTGTGATGATATACCTTTTGGAGGTGGAGCTGGAATGGTTATGAAACCAGAACCATTACTGAGAGCTCTAGAGGGGAATAAAGGAAAAGTTATTTATACCTCTCCTCAAGGTGTAAAATTAAATCAAGTATTAGCATGTGAGTTATCTACTGAAAAAGAGATAACTATAATAGCGGGTCACTATGAAGGAATAGATGAGAGAGTAATAGATAGTAAAGTAGATTTAGAGATATCTTTAGGTGACTTTGTTTTAACAGGTGGAGAGTTACCAGCTATGGTAATATCAGATGCAATAATTCGTCTTATTCCTGGAGTTATAAAAAAAGAGTCTTATGAAAATGACTCTTTTTATAATGGATTATTAGATTATCCTCATTATACAAGACCAGCTGAATTTGAAGGATTAAAAGTTCCAGAAGTTTTGATGTCAGGTCATCATAAAAATATAGATGAGTGGAGATTAAAGCAGAGTTTAGAAAGAACTTTAAAAAGACGACCAGAGCTTTTAAAAGGTAGAGAGTTTAGTAAACTAGAAAAAAAACTTTTAAAAGAGATAAAAGAGGAGCAAGAGATATGATATATAAATTAGGAGAGTTAGTTCCAAAAATTGGAAAGAATAACCTTATTATTGATAATGCGACTATAATTGGAGATGTAGAAACTGGAGATAATGTAAGTATCTGGTTTTCTGCAGTTTTAAGAGCTGATATGAGTAAAATAACAGTTGGAAATAATTCAAACATCCAAGATAATACAACAGTTCATGGAGATACACCATATCCTGTAATAATAGGAGAAAATGTAACAATAGGACATAACTGTATTATACATGGATGTGAAGTTGGAGATAATGTCATAGTAGGAATGGGATCAATTTTATTAAATGGAGCTAAAATTCCTAAAAACTGTATCGTAGGAGCAGGAAGTTTAGTCACTGATAAGTTAGAAGCACAAGAGGGAGATTTGATAATAGGATCTCCTGCAAAAGTAGTAAAAAAACTTTCTGATAAAAATATAGATTATTTAAAATATGCTAATAAAGTATATTTAGAAAAAATAGAAATGTACAAAAAATTAGAGAGAATAGGGTAGGTAAGATTAATGAGAAAAGCAATATATTTAGGACTAGTTCACTCACCAGTTTACAATAAAAGAGGAGATGTAGTTTGTACGTCAGTAACGAACTTTGATATACATGATATTTCAAGAACGTGTAGAACATATGATGTAAATCAATACCATATCATAGTATCAGTAGATGCACAAAAAAAACTTACAGAAAGAATTATTGGATATTGGCAAGAAGGATTTGGAGCGGGGTATAACAGAGATAGAGAGGAAGCTTTTGGTAGAACAAGAGTTTACGAATCAATAGAAAAAAGTATTTCTGAAATAGAAGAGAGAGAGGGAAAAAAGCCTCTAATAATAACAACATCGGCAAAAATATTTCCAAACTCAATAAGCTATAAAAATTTATCTGAAAAAATGATTAATGATGATCAGCCATATTTAATATTATTTGGAACAGGTTGGGGATTAATAGATGAAGTAATGAATATGTCAGATTATATATTAGAACCAATTAGAGGAAATGCAGAATATAATCACTTATCTGTTAGATCGGCAGTTTCAATAATTTTAGATAGATTATTAGGAGAAAATTAATTGAGAAGAGAAATTAGAATAAGACCTCAAAGAAATATTTTTAAAGACATGGGGATTGAAAATATAGAGATAACAGAGATTGTTTTTAGTGAAAGAAATAAAAAAATGGATCTCATTTGTGTAGTTTCTACACCTCAAGATTTAAAAGGATTAGATAAGGCTTATGAAAATTTAAAAAAGAAGTTTGGAAATGAGTTGGATATTAATTTTAAAATAGATTATTTAACGAAAGAGATTACAAAAGAAAACTTTTTAGAAATTATTGAAAGAGTTATTGAAAAATTAAAGAGAACTAATGCAATTTCAAAATCATTTCTATATCTATATAGAATATCTATAAAAAATGAAGTAATTGATATTGAACTGAAAAACGAGATGGCAGTAGAAACATTGTATAGTTCAAATTTAGATATAAAAATACAGACTCTTTTAGAAAACTATGGAATTAGAGGATTTAGAGTAAATTTCATATCGGGAGATTTTAATAGTGAAATAAAATCTATAGAAACTGAAATAGAAAATAAAATAATAACTTTAAATTCTAAAGTTTCTGAAAAAGTACCAACAGAAAAAGTAGCAACTCCACCAGTTGAAATTAAATCAGCTGTACCTATGGGGAGAGGTGGCTTTAGCAAAAAGAAAGACATAAAGAGTCCAAGTATGCCAATATCAGAGTTCAAAGAGTTAATAGAAAATGAGATAGCAGTAGTGGAGGGAGAACTTTTTGCTACAGAAGGAAGAGAGTTAAGAACTGGAAAAATTCTTCAAGTTTTAAGAATAACAGATGGTGAGGACTCAATAACTGCTAAAATATTTTTAAATAGTCCAGAAGATTTTGATGTTAAAGTTGGAGATTTTGTAAAAATTAGTGGTAAAAAGCAAATTGATAGCTTTGAAAACAACGAAGAGATAATTTTAGTGAATATATTAAATAAGTTAGATAAAGTAAAATCTAAAAAAATAGATTCAGCTGATAAAAAAATGATTGAGCTTCATACTCATACAAAAATGAGTGAAATGTGTGGAGTAGAAGATGTAAAGGGGATAGTAGGAAGAGCTTTAGAATATGGTCATAAAGCTGTAGCAATAACAGATTATGGTGTTGTTCATGCTTTTCCATTTGCATATAAAGCAGCTAAGGGAAAAGATCTAAAGATAATCTTTGGATGTGAAATGTATATGGTAGATGACACGCAGCCAATGGTTCAAAATGCTAAAGATGTTTTAATAGACGAAGAAACATATGTTGTATTTGACTTGGAAACTTTAGGTTTAAATTCTCATAAAAATGAGATTATAGAGATTGGAGCTGTAAAGTTACAGGGAAGAAGAATAGTGGATAGATATTCACAATTAATTAATCCAGGAAAAAAAATACCAAAAAAAATCCAGGAAATTACAGGAATTGATGATGCGTTAGTTGAGAATATGCCAACTATAGATAAAATATTACCAGATTTTATACAGTTTATAGGAGATGCTACTTTAGTAGCTCACAATGCACCCTTCGATATGGGATTTTTAAAAAGAGATATAAAAAAATATTTAGAAATAGATTATAATCCAGCTGTAATAGATACGTTACAAATGGCTAGAGATTTATATCCTAATCAAAAAGGATATGGATTAAAACCTATGACAAAATTTCTAAAAGTAGCTTTAGAAAATCACCATAGAGCTGTTGATGACTCTCAAGCTACAGCAGCTATGTTTGCTATATTCTTAGAAAAGTATTTAGAAAATGGAGTTACAAATCAGTTAGATATGACAGGAGCGTTTCCTTTAAATTATAGAAAACAGGATATACGAAACGTAATGGTTTTGGTTAAAGATTTAGTAGGATTAAAAAATCTATACAAATTAGTATCTCAAGCACACATTGACTATTTTGGAAACAAAAAGCCAAGAATTTTGAAAACTATTTTAAATGAAAATAGAGAAGGATTGATCATTGGAGCTCCAACTTCAATTCATTTTTCAAATAGTGGAGAGTTGTCAGAAGCATACTTTAGAAATGATTTATCAAAAGTTGAAAGATTGATTGATTTTTATGATTATATTGAGCTTCAACCTAGGATTGGGTTTTCAGAATTTTTAGATAGTGATGAAACTGGAGCTATATCTTCTTTTAAAGATGTTGAAAAGATGAATAGATATCTTTATGATTTAGGAAAAGAGAGAGGAAAGTTAATTACTGGATCGTCAAATGTACATTATTTAGAAAAAGAGGATCATAAAATAAGATCAATACTTCTTTATGGAAGTGGAAGTGTATTCAGAGAAAATCAATATAGAGTAGACAATAGCTTTTATTTTAGAACTACTGACGAATTGTTAGAAGAGTTTAATTATTTAGGAGAAGATGTATCTAAAGAGATTGTTGTTGAGGCAACAAATCAATTAAATGAGATGATTGAAAAAGTTCAGCCTATTCCAAGTGGATTTTATCCTCCAAAAATAGATAATGCAGAAAACATAGTTAGAGAAATGACTTACACAAAAGCTTATGAACTATATGGAAATCCTTTACCTGAAAATGTTGAGGCAAGAATAGAAAGAGAGTTAAAAGCAATTATAGGAAATGGATTCTCTGTACTGTATTTATCAGCTCAAAAACTAGTTAAAAAATCTTTAGATAATGGATATTTAGTTGGATCAAGAGGATCAGTAGGTTCATCGATTGTAGCTTACATGATGGGAATAACAGAGGTTAATGCTCTTTATCCACATTATTTATGTACTAATCCAGAGTGCAAGCACTCAGAATTTATTGAAAGAGAAGGAGCTGGGGTTGACTTACCAGATAAAGTTTGTCCAAAATGTGGTATACAGATGAAAAAAGATGGACATTCAATCCCGTTTGAAGTATTTATGGGATTTAATGGAGATAAGGTTCCAGATATAGATTTAAACTTCTCAGGAGAGTATCAATCGGAAATTCACAGATATTGTGAAGATTTATTTGGAAAATCAAATGTATTTAAAGCTGGGACAATCTCTACTTTAGCAGAAAAAAATGCTGAAGGTTACGTAAGAAAGTTCTTTGAAGATCATAGTATATTTTCAGGAAGAGCTGAAGTTATGAGAATGGCTCAAAAATGTGAAGGAGCTAAAAAAACAACAGGACAGCATCCAGGGGGAATGATTGTAGTTCCTCAAGGTAACTCAATATATGAGTTTTGTCCAGTTCAAAGACCTGCAAATGATCAGAGTAGTGATTCAACAACAACTCATTATGATTATCACGTAATGGATGAACAATTAGTAAAATTAGACATACTAGGGCATGATGATCCTACAACAATAAAGATGTTACAAGAGTATACAGGAGTAAATGTTTATGATATACCTTTAGGTGATTCTGAGACATTGAAGATATTTTCAGGAACAGAGGCATTGGGTGTTACTCAAGAAGAGATAGGTTCGGTTGTAGGAACGTATGGAGTTCCAGAATTTGGAACAGGCTTTGTTAGACAAATGCTAGTTGATACAATGCCCACAACTTTTGCAGAATTAGTTAGAATATCGGGGTTATCACATGGAACAGATGTATGGCTAAATAATGCCCAAGAGTTTGTAAGAGAGGGAAAAGCAACACTGTCACAAGTAATATCTGTTAGAGATGACATTATGAACTTCTTAATAGATCAAGGTATTGAAAAAGGAACAGCTTTTAAAATTATGGAGTTTGTAAGAAAAGGACAACCGAGCAAAAATGTTGCTCAATGGAAAGAGTACTCTGATTTGATGAAAAGCCATGGCGTTCCAGAGTGGTATATAGAGTCATGTAGAAGAATAAAATATATGTTCCCTAAAGGACATGCGGTAGCATACGTAATGATGGCTATGAGAATAGCTTACTTTAAGGTTCACTATCCTTTAGCTTTCTATGCAGCATATTTGAGCAGAAAAGTTGAGGATTTTGATTTTGAATTAATGAATGATTTGGTAAAAGTTAAAGAAAAAATTCAAGAATTGAATAGGGAACCAAAGCTTGATGTTAAGAAAAAAGCTCAACTAGCAGTATGTGAAATAATAGTAGAGATGCATGCAAGAGGATTTCAATTTTTAAATTTAGATGTTTATAAATCTCACGGTTCTAAATTCATAATAGAAGATGGAAAGATAAGAGTTCCACTAATGGGATTAAATGGACTAGGAGCATCAGTAGTGGAAAATATAGTTAGAGAAAGAGAGCTAGGAAGGTTCATATCTTATGAAGATCTTAAAAGAAGAACAAAAGCTTCTCAAACAACTGTAGATAAATTAAAGGAATTTAACTGTATAGAGTCTTTAAGTGAAACAAATCAGACGACTTTATTTTTCTAGGAGGAAAAGTGTTTAATATAAAAAAGCAATATTTAGGAGCAGGATTAATTTGTTTAGCTGCAACAATGTGGGGATTTGACGGAATAGTCTTGACTCCTAGATTGTATCAATTAAATGTAGCGTATGTTGTGTTTGTGCTACATCTATTACCTCTAATAGGTATGAGTATTTTATTTGGAAAATCTGAAATTATGAATATAAAAAAATTAAGTAAAGAGGATCTATTTTTTTATTTTTTAATAGCTTTATTTGGAGGAACTCTAGGAACGTTATCTATAGTAAAAGCTTTATTTCTAGTTAACTTTAATCATCTAACAGTAGTAACTCTTTTACAAAAGTTACAACCAGTTTTTGCAATATTTCTTGCTAGAATTTTGTTAGGAGAAAGAGTGGGGAAAAACTTTGTATTTTGGACGATAGCTGCACTGATGAGTGGGTATTTATTAACGTTTCAGTTTTCTTTACCTCATTTTGAAGTTGGAGATAACATAGGATTAGCAAGTATTTATGCTGTTTTAGCGGCATTTTCTTTTGGTAGTTCTACAGTATTTGGTAAAAAAATACTGGCACATTCCACTTTTAGAACGGCCTTATATACAAGATATTTATTTACATCAATTATAACTGGATTAATAGTTATAGCTAATGGAAATTTAGGATGGTTTTTAAAAACAACTCCTCATCAATGGATGATTTTTGTTATTATAGGTTTAACAACAGGAAGTGGAGCGGTACTTCTTTATTATATAGGACTTAGATATATAAAAGCAAATATTGCAACTATGTGTGAACTATGTTTTCCTGTTTCTTCAATAGTATTTGATTATATCTTTAATGGAAGATTATTATCTCCAATTCAATTTATGAGTGCTGGTGTATTGTTATTTACAATATATAAAATTACAAGAAATCAAAAAAATTAAAAAATTCTTGAAAAAAATGTTCTAAAAATATATAATAAAGTTGTAAAAAGTTATATAATAATGAAATTTGGAGGGGTTAAACCGTGGATTGTAATTTTACCTTAGAAGATATATTAAAAGCTAATGAAACTATAAAGGATTCATTAAAGAGAACACCTGTAGTAGAGTGTCCAACTCTTAAAGAGATGACTGGAAATACAGTGTATTTTAAGTTAGAAAATCTTCAGAAAACAGGTTCGTTTAAATTAAGAGGAGCTTTAAATAAAATAGCAAGTCTTTCACCAGAGGAAAGAGCAGCAGGTGTTATTGCTTCTTCTGCAGGAAATCACGCTCAAGGAGTAGCTTTAGGAGCGGCAGCTCAAGGAATAAAAGCTACAATAGTTATGCCAGCAACAGCTCCATTAGCAAAAATTGCAGCTACAAAATCGTATGGTGCAGAGGTAATTTTAGAAGGTGAAGTTTATGATGATGCTTATAGAAAAGCTTGTGAAATTCAAAAAGAAACTGGAGCCACTTTTTTACACCCTTTTGATGATAAATTTGTAATGGCAGGACAGGGAACAATAGGTTTAGAAATATTAGAGGACATCCCAGATGTAGATGTTGTTTTAGTTCCTATCGGAGGAGGAGGAATTATTGGTGGTATAGCAAAAGCTATAAAATCATTAAGACCAGAAGCTAAAGTGATTGGAATTGAGGCAGCTCATGCAGCTTCAATGGCAGAAGCTGTTGCTATGAAAGGAATCTGTGAAATTTCAACAAAACCAACAATTGCAGATGGAATAGCAGTAAGAAAAGCAGGATGCGAACCATTTAAAATAGTTCAAGAATGTGTTGATGAAATTGTAACTGTAACAGAAGATGAAATAGCAAAAGCAATACTATTCCTTATGGAAAAAAGTAAGGTTGTGGCTGAAGGAGCAGGAGCTACAACGGTTGCAGCAATTTTAGCTGGAAAAATAAAAGTTGAAAATAAAAAAGTTTGTGCTGTAATATCAGGTGGTAATATTGATATAAACCTTGTTGAAAGAGTTTTAAATAAGGCTCTTATGCTTGAAGGAAGAAGATTTGCATTTTCAATAGAGCTTTCGGATAAAGTTGGAGAGATGGCAAAAGTAGTAGCTACTATTTGTGAAATGAATGCAAATATTTTAAGCATAAACCAGACTATGTACAGTCAAAATTTAGGGATAACTTCTCAAGAAGCAACTTTTGTATTAGAGTGTTTTGATAAACAGCATCAAGAAAAAGTGAGAGAAAAATTAACAAATATGGGTTATAGAATGTATTAAAAAAATGGCTATCTAAAAGATAGCCATTTTTACTATTTTAATAATTCCAACCATTTTTCAGTTGTTCTAGGAAAAGTTTCAAGTTGAGTATCATCAATGTAGAAAGTAGGTACAACATCAAAATCAAATTCAGAAACTTCAGCATTTAGTTTTTGATGGGCTTCTTTAAATTTACCAGATAATAAAGCATCAGCAAATTCAAATTTTGGTATTAATAGATCATCTGCAATTTCAATTAATACTTCAACATTTCCTATATCTTTATTGTGTAGCCAATACGCTTTAAGAACTGCTCTAACATATTCAATTCCTTTGTCATATTTTTCAGCGATATATATTCCTTCAAAAGCTAAAGCTGTTCTAGGTTTTGGACTGATTGTTGGAAAATTAATTTCAATATTTTCCTCTTTTGCCCAATTAACTATATTTTTTTCAAAATATTCTTTGCTAGCTTCATTAACTATTGGTTGTGGTTTTGGTTCAGGTGAAAGCTCATAAGGAAAGAATTTGAACTCTGGTTTTAAATTTTTTTCTTTTAAAGCTTTTTCTAAAATTTTTTCTCCAACATAACAATATGGGCATACAAAATCTAAAATTATTGATATTTTCATAATTTCCTCCTTAAATAATTACAATTATATTACTACTATTACAAAATATCAATATAAATCCTTTAAAAAAATAAAAATAGTTGCATAAATTTTTGATTTATAGTATACTCCTCCTAACAATAGAAGAGAGGTTAGTTCACTTCCATAAAAGGAGCCTAAGGCCGACGGCGATGATCTTTATGAACCCTGTGAATTAAGTATTGTGACGCTGCCATAACGATACGCTTATTAGTTTGTAATTAAGTTCTCGAAGGCATACCAATTTAGGTATGTCTTTTTCTTTTGGGGTAGACATTAAAATTTGGGAGGATATAAATGTCAAAAACTTTTTTATTAACTTTTTTATCATTAACTACACTAGTACTTGCTAAAACTGAGTACACTGGAGAAAAATATCTTGGGAAAGATATAGTAACAAACCTAGATGTAGAGGACTTGGAGAATGGAAAAATATATGAATTTTTCTTTGAAGGAACAGAGAATAGCTTAGGAAATCCGTGGTATATTCCAGTTACAGTAATTAAAGGGGAAAAATCAGGTAAGAAATTTTTAATTAATTCAGGTGTTCATGGAAATGAATTAAATCCTATTTTGACTACTTATAAGATAAAAGAGAAATTAAAACCACAAGATTTAAAGGGAACAATAACAATAGTTCATGGAATGAATATACCTGGATTGTTAAATAATAATAGAGGTTATACATTTGGAGGGGGCTCTGAAAGTACATCAGATTTGAATAGACAGATGGACTCAGGAAAAGTAGCAACTTCAGATCAAAAATACTCAACACTGCTTTGGAATAATCTGTTATCAAAAAATGCAGATAAAGTAATTGATTTACATACAAGTGGAAAAGGAAGTAAATTTCCATTATTTGTTTATGCTGACTTTAGAAATTCAGATATTAAAAAGATGGCGGAGCTAACAAGAGCAGATATTGTAAAAATGGATAATGGAGAAAAAGGTTCTGTAGAAACATCATTTGTAGAATTGGGAATTCCAAGTATCACATTTGAATTGGGGTCTTCTGAAACACAAGAAGCTACAATAGTGGAAAGAGCTACCAATGGAGTTATAAACAATCTTATTTATTGGGATAATTTAAGTGGGAAAAAAATAACACCAGAGATAGAAACATTTTATGGAAATTCATGGAGTCGTATTCGAGCTGAAAAAGGTGGCTTTGTAGAGGCGAAGGTCAATGTAATGGATAAAGTAAAAAAAGGGGATATTTTATTTACTCAATATGATGCTTTTGGAAAGGTTTTAAAAAATTATGAAGCACCAAATGATGGAGTAGTAGCAAGTGTAAAAGATTATCCTTTTAGTGAACCTGGGGACTCTTTAGGAAGAGTTATAGAGTATGATTCAAAAGATAAAGATCAAATTTTAAAATAAATAAAAAATGGGCTAATTAGCCCATTTTTTATTTCCAATCACCTTTTGTTTTCCAATAATTAGCAATCTAATTTACTATACCAATAAGAGAACTTCATAATTCTGAAACACCGATAAATTATATTTAAATAAAGTTATTTAGACGAACCTTATATTTGAAACTATTTCCCTTAACGATTGATTTTGTATACTCAATAACACTATTTTTTTCAAATGTATACCTCTCAAGAATCATACCGCAATCACCAGGAACTGCATTTAAAAATAAACTATCATTTTCATTTAAAATACATGGAGAAAAAGATTCTTCAGCATATGAGATAGAAACATTGTATTTATTTTTCATGAGATTATATAGTCCATTTAATTCAATATCATTTTCTGAAATTTCTTCAAATCTCCACTGAGGTAAGTATGTTGTTTCATACATTAGAGCTTCATTGTCAGCTAAACGAACTCTATTTAAAATAAAGATTTTATCATTAGGATGTATGTTTAGTTTTGTAGCTATAATATTTCCAGCTTCTTTCAAAATCAGATTTAAAATTTTATTTCCAGGAATTTTACCCAATTTAATCATTTCGTCACTAAAAGAATAAAAACCATTTAAATCTTGATTTATTTTGTGAGTTGACACAAAATTTCCTTTTCCATGTATTTTATAGATATCTTTTTGTTTTTCAAGTTCAGATAAGGCTTGTCGAACAGTGGCTCTACTAATACTAAAAGTTTCTGACAATTCTCTTTCAGACGGAATTTTTTCACCTTCATTGTATGTACCAGATTTTATTTGTTCTAAAATGATTTCAACTAACTGTAAATACAGTGGTGTTGTGGAAGATTTATCAATCACTATAGTGCCTCCCTAATAAAGTTTAATTTTTTCAAATTATATCAAAGTTATGAGAATTTGTCTTGAAAAAAATATTTTTGAAATTTTTTTATATAAAATATAGGTTAGAGAGGGAGATGAGTATGTTTAAAATTATTATAAGTGGGTTTGTTTTTGTTATTGAAAAAATAATTGACAAAATAAAAAAAATTAACTATAATCTTTTTAACTGGTATGTACCAGTAAAAAAATGTTGGGGTGGTACATAATGAAATTTTTTATAGGAATAGATAGCGGTGGAACAAAAACAGCTGTTTCAGTTATAGATGAAAATAAAAATGAAGTTTTGAGTTTTCAAAAAGGAACTGGTCATTATTTACAAATTGGTTTTAATGGATTAGAAGAATTGTTGATATCTATATTGGAGGAAGTTTTAGAAAAGTTAAATATAACTAAAGATGATATTGGTTATATATTTGCAGGGATTCCAGGATATGGAGAGGTAAAAGAGGATCAAAAAATAATTGAGGATGTTGCTAAAAAGGCTTGGAGAGAGGTAAAGTTTCAACTAGGAAACGATATGAAAGCTGGATGGGCTGGATCGTTGGATTGTAATCCTGGGATTAATATCATAGCTGGAACAGGAGCTATTGGATATGGAATAAATGAACTGGGAGAGGAAGCAAGGACAAGTGGTTGGGGACATGCATGTGGTGATGAAGGATCAGCTTACTGGATTGCTAAAAGAGGAATTGAAGTATTTACAAAACAAGCAGATGGAAGATATCCTAAAACAGTTTTATATACGACTATGAGAGAAGAGTTAAATTTAAAAGAGGATTTTGATTTAATAGATTTAATCTATAATCAATACTCTCTTGATAGGGGAAAAATAGCTCAATTATCAATAATTGTTTATAAAGCAGCAGAAAAAAATGACCCATATTGTATAGAGATATTTAAAGAAGCATCAATAGAGATTGGACTTATGATAAAAGCTATATCTGAAAAAATAGATTTCATTGAGAAGCCTATAAAGGTTTCTTATGTAGGTGGTGTATTTAAAGCTTCAAAATATATTTTTGATAATTTAAAAAAATATTTAAAAGATAATAAAGTTGATACACTAATACTTGAACCAAAATATACACCAGTTTATGGATCAGCACTTTATGCATTAAAATTATGGGAGGAGAATAAATAAATGAAAGATTTTTATACCTTAAAAGAGATTGAACAACAAAAAAGATTATGGCTAGAAACAATAAATTTAGTGAAAGAAAAAAAAGAAGAAATTAAATCATTTTTAGATAAAAATGATTTTAAAAATAGAAAGATTATTTTTACAGGTGCAGGAACTTCTGAATTTGTAGGAAATAGTATAACTCCAGCTTTAGGAGGAAATGTTCTTTCGATAGCTACAACTGATATAGTTTCTAACCCAGAAAACTATTTAAAAAAAGATGAAAAAGTAATCCTGATTTCATGTGCTCGTTCAGGGAATAGTCCAGAAAGTGTGGCAACGGTTAAGTTAGCAGATGAGATAATAGATGATGTTTGTCATATTTTAATAACTTGTAATAAAGATGGAAAGTTAGCAATAAATAAAAAAGATGATAAAAAAGCACTTGTTCTTTTAATGCCAGAAGAATCTAATGATAAAGGATTTGCAATGACAAGTAGCTTTACTTGTATGTCTTTAACAGGGCTTTTAATATTTAATTTAGAATCTCTAGAAAAAATAGAAGATATAATGAAAAATCAGATAGAAAAGATAAAAGATGAAGATATGAAGTCATTAATTGATTCATTAATAACTTTAGATATATCAAGAATTGTATATTTAGGAAGCTCATGTTTAAAAGGTGTAGCAGAAGAGGCAGCATTGAAATGTCTAGAGTTAACAGCAGGTCATATGAGTTTACATTACAATTCACCGCTAGGGTTTAGACATGGACCAAAGTCAATTATAAATGATACAACAATGATTATTACATTGCTTTCAAATAATGATTATACAAGAAAATATGAGTTAGATCTATTAAAAGAGATGCATAGTGAAAACAAAAAGAAGGTTTTAGTAACTTTGGACATGAAAAATTCAGATGAAGCTAGAGAAAATTCACATTATTACTATACATTTAGTAGTAATGATGACAATGTAGATGAAGTATTCAATATGTTTAGTTATATATATTTTGCTCAATTATTTGCATTTTATAAATCAAAAAGTTTTGGAATAAATCCAGATAATCCGTGTCCAACAGGAGAGGTAAATAGGGTTGTACAAGGTGTTATAATATACGATTATAAGGAGGAATCACAATGTTAGTTTCAACAAGACAAATGTTATTAGATGCACAAAAAGGAGGGTATGCAGTACCAGCTTTTAATATTCATAACTTAGAGACAATCCAAGTGGTAGTAGATACAGCAAACGAGTTAAAATCACCAGTTATATTAGCAGCAACACCAAGTACAGTTAAATATGCAGGTATTGAATATCTGATAAAAATGATAGAGGCAGCAAGTGAAAAGTATGATATACCAATAGCTTTCCATTTAGATCACCATGAAGATGTAAATAGTATAAAAGAAGCTATTTTATTAGGGTGCAAGTCAGTTATGATAGATGCATCACATCATCCATTTGAAGAGAATGTAAAAATAGTAAAAGAGGTTGTAGATTTTGCTCATAGATATGATGTGAGTGTAGAAGCAGAATTAGGAAAATTAGTAGGACAAGAGGATGATTTAATAGTTGATGAATCACAATCTTCATATACAGATCCAAAGTTAGCTAAAGAGTTTGTTGAGAGAACGGGAGTAAATTCGTTAGCAGTAGCTATAGGAACAGCTCATGGATTATATAAAAATGAACCAAAACTAGATTATGATAGATTAAAAGAGATAAAGAAATTAGTGGATATACCATTAGTTTTACATGGAGCATCTGGAGTACCTTTTGACTCAGTTAGAACAACAATAGAAGATGGGATTTGTAAAGTCAATATTGCAACAGAATTAAAAATACCATTCGCAGAGAGTTTAAAAGAGTTTTTCTTAAAAAATCCAAATGAAAGTGATCCAAGAAAATATTTAATTCCAGCAAAGGAAGCTATGAAAAAGGTTGTTGTAGATAAAATAATTATGTGTAAAAGTGATAATAGAGGATAATTATGATATTAACAATAACATTAAATCCTGCAATTGACATAAGATATGAAATAGATAATTTTGAAATAAATAGCATTTTTAGAGGAAAAGCATCTAAAACAGCTGGTGGAAAAGGATTAAATGTTTCAAGAGTTTTAAGATTACTTGGAGAAGGTGTTGAGGCAAGTGGTTTTTTAGGTGGGAACAGTGGCGATTGGATAAGTAGCAAAATAGAAAGTATAGGTATTAAAGATAGTTTTATAAAAACAGACGCAGAAACAAGAAGTTGCATAGCCATATTAGGAAAAGGAACACAAACTGAAATATTAGAACCAGGAGAAAAAGTTTCATCAAAATATATTGATAAATTTTTAGAGTTTTTTAAAAATAATTTTGATAGATTTGAAACAATATGTATTAGTGGAAGTGCTCCTCAAGGAGTTCAAGATGATATCTATAAAGTTTTATGTGAGATAGCTGGTAATAAAAAAGTGATACTTGATACAAGTGGTAAATTTTTATTAAAGGGTATTGAAGGCAATCCATATCTTATAAAACCAAATAAAGAAGAGCTAGAAGGAATGTTAGGGAGAGAACTATTAACTTTTTCAGATCTTTTAGAAGGTGCTAAAGAGATAAAAAATAGAGGATGCAAAAATCTATTGGTTTCTTTAGGAAAAGATGGAGCTATTTTTATTGATGAAAAAAATGATGTTTATAGAGTAAGTATACCTAAGGTAAAAATAAAAAATCCTGTAGGAAGTGGTGACTCAACAATTGCTGGATTTGCATATGGTTTAAATGAAAAGAAATCAACAGAGGAAATATTAAAATTAGCAATGGCTTGCGGAATATCTAATGCAATGATGGACGAAACAGGAAATATTGATTTAGATACTGTTAAGGAGTTATTCGATAAAGTAAAAGTAGAAAAAATATAAAGAAGTATCCCTTAGAATAAATCTAAGGGATATTTTTTTAATATTTAATAATTTCAAAAGATGTAGTATTATTATACTTTTTAATAAATCCAGTTTTTCCATAAAGTAAGATATCATCAACTAAATAGCTTTTTTTCTGATTGTTTATATCAATCATTGAGTTAAAAACAACGATCTTATTATTTGGAGTTAAAGTAATTTCAATTGCTTGAGCCTCATAAGAGGGAACAAAAGATCCATCTCCTCTTAAAATGGAAGCCTCTTTGATAGTGAGTTCTTTAGAAGATATTACAGTAAACAGTGTTTTACTTTTACTGCTTTTTATACAACTAACTAATTGAAAACTAGAATTTTTTTTATTATATTCAGTAGAAAAAATACTATCTTTTAAATTTAAGTTCAAGTCTTTGTCAATCCAATACATGAAAAGATTGCTATTTTTTCCTTTTATAAAAGCTTTTTGACTCTCAATTATAGGCTTTTTATCTGGATAAAAATTAAAGATTTGAGAATATTCGTGAGCACCTTCAGTTAAAAATTCATCAATAATAATCCACAAATCATTTTTTAAATATAAGATTTTTCGATTAGTAACAACAGGGGATTCTAAAGAGATGTACCCCAAGTGTCCGCCTTCTACAAAATCAAAGGTTGTATTAAAAGAATGGTATGTATTTAAAGTTAAAGCAGATTCAATAATACCCCATGCTCCATTAAATCTACTAAATGGAAGATTATCAATAATAGTAGTGTTGTGTGCAAAACAACTTTTTAAAAACTCTCGATCTCTATTGCCTTCAACATAAGTAAATCTTCCAGGATCACTTATAAAATCTTCTCCATTAGACACTAAATCAAAGTGTAGGTGCTCTCCATGCCCATGCCCACTACCAAGAGCTCCACATCTAAACCAAAGGTAATTACTATTATCTTCAAAGGAATCTCTTAGATAAAAGTTTCCACTTTCTTTTAGAGCGACTGAAGTAAAATTAGGCTTTTTAATTGGTAGTTCTTCATATTTAGAAACATTTGAATCTTCAATATCCCAGATAGATTCAAAGTCTACAAAATTATAACCGAAGTACTTTAGATTTTGATCTTTTAAAATGTAAGCTGATCGAGTAATAATATCTCTTAAATCAGTTTCATCACTATCTCCTTGCATAGGTTGATTATGATTTGGTTTTTTCATAGAAGCATTACTATAAGCTAGTTTTCTTATACTAGATAGAATAAAGGTAGGAGTATCTAAATTTGATTTTTCAAAATCAAAAGCAATATCAAGAAGACAATTTAAAACTTCATTTTGATACATAGGAGATTGCTCCCAGTGAACTCCATCGGGTAAAATTTGAATTTTACATTGATGTTCTAAACGTTCTAGTGCAATAATTAAGTATTGGCTTAGAATAGAGTATTTTTCTTGGTAATTTAAAGCTAGAGATATTAATCCACAATTTTGCATAACTCCCCAATTGCTAAGAGTTCTAAAATCATCATAAGTTTTAATTAGAAGTTCACATTGATATATAAGAGATTCAATCATTTTATTTTCAATAAAGTTCAAATTACAAGAGCTATTTTTAAAAATTTTAATAGCTTTTATCCAATTTAAACATCGAATTCCTATTTCAATAGTCCTAGAACAATTGAAATATTCATCTTTGAAAACGTCTACAGTGTCAATCCATGAGTTAACTTGTAAGATAAAAGTATCAAAATATTTTTTTTCAGAGGTTAAGGCATAGGCTTTAGCTAAATAGATCCAAAATTTATGACGATTTAACATAAATGTCCATTCAGGATCGTCAAAAGGAATTTTATTCCAAATAATTTCTTCAGAAAAGGTATATGGAGTTTTACAAGCCTCCATATCCCATTTGTGATTAAAAATAAATGTATTTTTACAAAGTAAATCACAAGTTTCGATTATTTTTTTACTATTCTCTTTGAATAGTTTATTTTTCATAGCTCCTCCCAGTTAATTAAATAATTTTACTTTTTCAATTTAATATTTAATTATAAGTAAAAATTACCATTATTATAGTATTTTAAAAGAATTTTTTCTTTTTAATAAGTAGTAATTCTTTTATATATTTAATAATACATTTAGTTATAAAAAAAGTAAATATTCAGTTTTCAATATTAAAAAATCGTATATTCAAAACAGGAAAAAAGCATATAGTTAGAAAAACAACCATTGAAAAATGAAGGTATGAGGGGGTATACTGAAAATAAGAAAGATTTTTGGGAGGTCTGAAATATGTATAGAAGGAAGTCTATGTTGGTTTTATCATTAGCCTTATTAGGATTAAAAAGTTTTTCCAATGATGTTAATGAAAAAAATAAAAATTATAAAGTATCTGAAAAGCCAGTGACATTATCAATTTTGGCAATTCAAAATGGAAAAGTTTTTGATGAAAATTGGCTAGTATTTAAAGAAGCTTTCAAAGATACAAATATAAAATTAGAAAGTGCAACATCTAAAAATTTAACTGATGAGGTCCAAGCTTTTAATTTAGCAGTATCTTCAGGTAATTTACCAGATATTATCTCTTATGCCTATCCAGATAAAATTGAAAATTTAGGAATGGCAGGAGGAATGGTACCTTTAAATGAATTAATAGATAAGCATGCTCCAAATATAAAAGCTTTTTTTGAAAAATATCCAAGATATAAAATGGATGCAGTAGCTGCAGATGGTAAAATATATTATATTCCATGCTACTATGATTGGTATGCAATGAAAGCATCACAGGGATTATTTATAAGAAAAGATTGGTTAGATAAGTTAGGATTACAAGTTCCAGAAAATATGGATGATTTTTATAAAGTTTTAAAAGCTTTTAAAGAGCAAGATCCAAATGGAAATGGGAAAGCAGATGAAATTCCGTATTTTGATAGAACTATTGAATTTGCAACAAAAGAGTTAGTGGGGTTGTTTGGAGCTGAATATGGATTTTATATAGATAATGGTACAGTAAAGTATGGGCCTACTCAAGAGAGATTCAAAGAAGCCATGCCTGAAGTAATTAAATGGTATAAAGAGGGGCTTATAGACCCAGAGATTTATACAAGAGGTTTCAGTGGAAGAGATTATATGTTACGTAATGATGTTGGAGGAGTGACATTTGATTGGTTTGCAAGTACTACAGGATACAATAATGATGAAGAATTAAAAAAACAAAATGAAAAATTTGAATTTATAGCAATTGCACCACCAAAATATAAAGGGAAGAGCTATGCTCCAGATGCAAGAACAACATCTTTAGGTGGATGGGGAATTTCTGCAAGTGCTAAAGATCCAGTAACAGTGATTAAATACATGGATTATTGGTTCTCAGATAAAGGATATGAACTTTATAACTGGGGAGTTGAGGGAGATACTTTCGCAAAGGATGAAAATGGGAAAAAATATTATACAGATAAAGTAATGAAATCTCCTGGAAAAAATGCGTTACAAGTGTTAAGAGATAACGGATTACAATTTAAAATGGGAGCACGTCAAGATTATGAATATGAAAAAGCTTGGGGAGATCCAAAAGCAACTGAATGGTCTGAAATGTACATGGCAAATGGTTATATAATGGATCAAGTTCCACTTTTTAAATATACTCCAGAAGAAGCAAAAAAAGTACAAAAGATTAATTCTCAAATATCAATGGCTTTAGATGAGATGAGTCAAAAATGGGTATTAGGTGCAGAGGATTTTGACAAATCTTATGAAAAATTTGTAGAGAGAGTTAATAAATTAGGTTTAAAAGAGCTTTTAGAAATAAATCAAAGAGCATATGATAGAGTTCAGTAATAAATAAGTAAAAAAGGAGATATTATTATCTCCTTTTTTTATTCTAGTTACCGTTTATATTTTCTAAGAAAAATCTAGCTGGAGAGATCCCTTCATATTTTTTAAATATTCTAATAAAAGTGTTAGAACTATTGTATCCAACTAATTCAGCGACATCTTTAATTTTAATATTTTTATTATTTTGAATAATCTCTTTAGATTTATTTATTCTAAAGAGGTTGAGGTAATTTTTAAAATTATCACCCATATTTTTTTTAAAAAGTAAGCTTGTGTATCTAAAAGAGAAGCCTAAATGTTCAGATAAATCTTCAAGAGAAAAATCATTTGAATAGTTCTCCTCTAAATATTGTTGAATTTTGTTTTTAATTTCAATATTAGTAGTATTCTCCTCTACTTGTTTTAGGTCACAAATCTCTTTACAAAATTTTAAAAATGTATTTTTTAAATTTGGAATGCTAGTTTCTTTTATATGAATATCTATTTTGTTATCTATATTGAACTCTTCCAATTGAGAAATAACTCTTCCTAAAGTATTGCATAAAAGCAATGAAAAATCATTTACTTTATTTTTATCCAAATTAATATCAATCTCTTCAAAAATTTCATCAATTATTTTTTTACATCCTAAAAAATTTCCGTTCAAGAGTCTATTACATAGTTTATTTTCTATATCAATAGAATAAAAGAAGCTAGGATTGTTTTTATTTGTAAAAGATTCTAAAAGAACAAAGTAACTGCTGTATAAAAATTTGAAGTTTAAAGTTCGTTTACATTTGATATATTCTTTTGGGATTGTTTCTAAATGTAAAATTTCATTGGATATAGAAGCTGTTAATTTCAAATTATATTTCTTGTGAATGTGCTCTAACAAAAATGAAAATCCGTCGTCAATGTCTGTTAAAATTTCTTCTGAAACTATAAAAAGAATACTTTTATAATCAATATCAACATATTCGTATTGTAAAGATCCACTTAGAGAATTTATTAAATATTCTTTAACTATTGGTAAAGTATCTGTATAGAGTTCAGGAGTATCAGAGTCGAAAAGTTCAATTAAAACTAATCTCAATGGAAAGTTTAAATTTTCAAATTTCTCAGTAAAATTTTCTATATCTTTAGTATGTTTAATTCCCAAGATGTAATCTTTAAGATTTTTTCGTTGGTTAATATAAATAATAGGATTTTGAAAAAATTTAAATATTTTAAGAATGAAAATAAATATAGTTGTAGTTAAAGTTATTATCTTAAAAATATCTAAAAGAATACTAGAAAACAGTTTATATTTTTTTGGTTCGAAAACTAAATTAAAATCAAAAGCGTTATCTTTAAAAGTATATAGACTTTCAATATTTAATATTTTGAGTTTTTCAAAAGATGGCATAATTGAATAAAAAATATTGTTTTTTTCAATTGCCCATTTCCCAATATCTTTTGTTTTTATGTCAGAAAAAAAGATGGTTTTATCAATGGTAATTAACCACAAACTTTTCTGTAATGTTTCAAGTTTAGATGGAAAATTAAGAAGATACAGTGTAGATTCATCATCAATTATTTGAAGGTTATCATTCGAATTTAATTGAAATTTTAAATCAGTAAAAAAATCATTTTTATTTACAGTTTCTTCTGGAGTGATAAAAATATCAGAGTCACTACTTCCAAAGGAGATTTTGTAACCAAATTTACTAAAAAAACTATTTTTAGTTTTTAATGTTTTAAAAACTTTTAGAAGATTATATGGTGTTGGATTGGATTCATATTCTAAAAAAGCGTTTTCGTTTTTTAAATCTAAAATAGACGAATATAGTAAATCAGTTTTTAGTTGAAATATTCTTTTTTTCTCTTCAATTTGGCTTATTAAGTATTTATTATAATTTTCCTCCTCTTTTTTATAAACTAAAGATACTATTAAGATATTAGTAAAAATAAAAATTAAGAATAAAACTCTTTCAAATTTTTTATATTTTCTCATATAAACTCCTTATTGATTTGTTATAAATATTAAAATGAACGAGCAATTTCTAAAAGTTGCTTAATATTCTTAGAGTAAAAATATTTAAAAGAGTTACAAAATCTATTTTTATAAGTTCCATCTTGAAAATTTTTATGTCTTCTACAGCCACTTTTACAAAGATCAAAATAATTACAAGTTTTACATTCTAGGTCGAATTTTAACGAACTTTTAACGAAATCATAAGCTTTTTCAGAAATAAGAATCTCTTTTAAAGAAGTAGAGTGAATGTTTCCTAGTAGAAGTTCATCTAAAACATAAAAATCACAAGGGTAGATATTCCCATTACTTTCAACAACAGTATTAACACTACAGTGACCGTTCATATCACAAGATTCAGCTTGATTATTTAAAATGATAGCCAACAAATTATCAAAAAAACGAATGCTAGTGTATTTTTTATTTTTTAAATCATTACTCCATAGTTTGAAAAGTTCATCTAAGAAAAATCCATACTCTTGTTCTGTTAAAGAATAATCTCCAGTGGAATTATTAAGTTTGTCTAAACAGGGAATAAATTGTAGATACTTAAACTTAGAGTTTTTAAAAAAAAGATAGATATCTTTTAAATTTTCAACAGTTTTTTTATTAACTACACAAAGAATATTAAAATCGACATTATTTTTTTGTAATAGTTTAATATTTTTAAAAGTTTGACTAAAAGTTCCAGTTCCTACTTTGTCTTTTCTAAAAAAGTTATGTATTTCTTTATGACCATCTAGAGAAATACCAACTAAATATTTTTCTTCTTTAAATAGATCAACCCATTCTTTACTTAATAGAATTCCATTAGTTTGGATAGCAAAATTAACGGAAATATTATTTGTATTATATATTTTTATAAAACTATGAAATGCTTTATAAAAC
The DNA here is from genome assembly GCF_051653945.1 of Cetobacterium sp. GTDB lineage: Bacteria > Fusobacteriota > Fusobacteriia > Fusobacteriales > Fusobacteriaceae > Cetobacterium_A. Next base: position 4,003 of record NZ_JBOFXD010000074.1, on the reverse strand, counting down.
TCAATTCCAATTAGAGTAGGCTCTCCACCCTGGAAAGAAAAGGTAATAGAATTCTTTGCAGTGAAGAAACTCTCTTTTACTAATTTTTCTAAAGTTTCTATACTCATAAAACCAAAACTTGGATGAGTTCTATTAAATGCAACATCATTATAAAAACAGTAATCACAATTTATATTGCAAAGGCTGGATGATGGTTTTATTAAAAGATTTATATGTTTCATAAAAAGTACCTCCCGATTGTGTGTTTATTATTATAACATAACAATATAAAAAAAGTTACATTTGGTTGATAAAAGTAAGTATATTTTTTTAAAAATATAGTATAATATTAATTAAATATAAGCGGTGCAAATAAATATTAAATATGATAAAATAGTTTTATATACAAAATAATAATAGGTGGAGGAAAAAAGTGATAAAAAAGTTACTGATAATATCAATATCATTAATATTATTTGGATGTGATAATAGTAATGGAAAACAGAAAGCTAAAGAAATTTTAGGAAAAAATATTAAAGTATCTGAGATAAAACCAGAATTGATAATACGTCTAAATATATCAAGTGGAGTAACAGAGCCTTTAAATGAGGTTAAAGTTGTAACTAAAACGGGTGGAACTGTAAAGCAGATAAACTTTAAAAATGGGGATAAAGTAAAGAAAAATCAAGTTATATTAGTTTTAGAAGATCAAGAAGTACAATCGACTTACTTGAAAGCTCAAGCAACATATACTTCTAATAAAGCAGATTTTGAAATAAAGAAAAAAAATTATGAAAAGTTTAAGCAACTTTATGAAAAGCAACTTATATCCGAAGATGAGTATTTAGTGAAGAAGACTAGTTTTCTTCAAGGAGAAAGTGCTTTAAAAAATTCAGAAGCAACTTATTTAGCTGCTAAGAAAGATTATGAAGATTTAATTGTTAAGGCAAAATTAAGTGGAGTTATTACAGATTTAAATTTAAAACTTTATGAAAAAATAACACCAAATAGTGATTTGGTAACAGTTGTTGATGATAGTAAAATACTTGTAAAAACAGGAGTATCAGTTCATGAAATAAGTGAATTATCTGTTGGAAATAGAGCAGAAATAGATTTGGAGGGAATTGAAAATAACTATTTTGGTAATGTATATGAAATAAATCCTGTAGCAAATAAAGATAATAAAAAATATCAAATAAAGGTAGAGATTGAAAATCCAGAGGGAAAAATAAAAAAAGGAATGTACTCTAAGGTTTTAGTTGAAACAGGAAGTAAAAATGGATATTTAGTTCCGAAAAATTCTATTGTCATAAAGGAACTATATTCATATATCTTTGTAGTAGAAAATGGAGAGGCTAAGAGGATAAAGGTAGAAAGAGGATATTCGAATAATGAAAAGCAAGAGATTATAAGTGATGAACTTTATTCAAATATGAAACTTGTAACAGAGGGTCAATTTTTATTAGAAGATAGAGATAAAGTTAACATTTTAAATTAGGGAGGACAGATGAATATAGCACAATTTTCAATAAAACGTCCTGTTGTCACTATGATGATAATAATATCAATGGTTATACTAGGAATATTGACATTAGTTAATTTAAAAACACAGCTTATGCCAAATTATAATATGCCAATGGCAGCTATAAGAGTAAGCTGGAAAGGAGCTTCTCCAGATGATATGGAGAAACTAGTAACAAAAGAGATTGAGAAAGGTTTAACAAGTGTAGAAGGAATAAAAAGAATTACAACTAAATCAACTATGGGAAAATCAGCTCTAACAGTTGAGTTTGAATATGGTGTTATTATAGACAATAAAGTTAATGATTTAGTAACAGCTGTTAGTAGAATAAGAAATAGTTTACCAGATGATATTGATGAACCTGTTATAAGAAAAACTTCATCTTCTGGAGATAGAGTAATGCTTATTGGATTAAGAGGAAATGATTTGATAAACCTAAAAAGTTTTGCAGATAACGTTGTTATTCCAAGATTGGAAAGAATAGAAGGTGTTGGAACTGTAAGTGTTTTTGGTGGATTAGAAAAGGAGATAAGCATAAATATTGATCCAGAGAAATTAGAGGCATATAATCTTACAGTTACTGATTTGTATAGCACATTAAAAAGTGCTAGTTTAAATTTCCCATCTGGATATATAAGAGAAGGGGATAAGGAATATTTGGTGAAAGTATCTGGAGAAGCTAAAACTTTAGAAGATATTCAAGAAATAGTTTTAAAAAATTTAGATGGAGATACTCTGTATTTAACAGATGTAGCAGATGTTAATTTAGGAATAAAAGATAGAAGTAGTTACGGTAGAACTGATGGAATTGAAAATATAATAATAAACATAGAGAAAAGTGACGTTGGAAATACAGTTGAAATATCTAAAGTAGCAAAAGAGGAATTGAAGAAAATGGAACCCCTTTTACCCAAGGGTGCATCTTTTACTATAAATAGAGATTCTGCTGTGGATATAATCCGATCTATAAATACAGTTGAAAATAATGCTGTAACAGGACTTGTATTAGCGGGAATAATACTGTTTATTTTCTTAAGAGATTGGAGAGCCACTTTAGTTGTAACAGTAGCTATACCAGTTTCTATAATTGCAACATTTGGTTTCTTTGGAGCTAAAGGAATGACACTGAATATAATATCTTTAATGGGATTATCTTTAGGTGTAGGGATGCTAGTAGATAACTCGATAGTTGTTTTAGATAATATCTTTAGACATTTAACAGAGTTAGGACAAGATAGAATGGAGGCTTCTGAAAATGGAGCTACAGAGGTTATCATTCCAATAATAGCATCAACAGCAACAACAATAGCAGTGTTTATTCCAATAGTTATAAGAGAGGGAAGAGCAAAGGAAATCTATAAGGATATGGCATACTCAATAACATTTTCTTTATTAGCATCGTTGATAATAGCTATAACTTTTGTACCAATGGTATCAAGTAGAATTTTAAAGTCTAAAAATACAGTACATGAAGAGGGAAGGGTTTTAAAGTATATAAAAAGATATTATTCAAAGATATTATCAAACTCTTTAAAACATAAAGCAATAGTTATTATAGGTATGGTGTCTCTGTTTATAGGTATTGTTGGATATGGAGCTAGAAATATTGGTGGAGAGTTTATGCCAACAACTGATGATGGAATATATAGTATTATAGCTGAACTTCCAAGTGGTATGGAGATTGAAAAAGCTAATAGAGTGGCAAAAGAGTTGGAATCTATTGTAGGAAAAGATCCTCAAACAAAGAAATTTATATCTTCAGTAGGAAAAGAAGCCGTATCAATAATTGTGGATATAGGACCTAAAAGCGATAGAGACAAAAAAGTACAACAAATAATGGGGGAGACAAGAAAAAAGGTTTCACATATACCAGATGTAAAATTAAATCTAGTTCCTAGAATGGCCTTTGGAAGAGGTACGGGAAGAGATATATCTTTAATTTTAAAATCTGATGATCTAAATCAGTTAAGTTATGTTTCAAAAGTAATTTCAGAGAAAATGGCAGCAAATCCAGGCTTTACAGATATAAATAACTCTATGGTCAATGGAAATCCAGAAGTGAGAATAATTTTAGATAGAAAAAAAATGGAGTATTATGGAGTTAAAGTTAACGATTTGACACTTTCAGTAAGCTATCAAATATTAGGTGGAGCTCCAATAAAGATAAAAACAGCGAATGAAGAGGTAGATGTAAGCTTAAGACTTGCTGAAGAGTTTAGAAACTCGCCTGAAAAAATAAAGGAGATGAGAATAAAATCTCAAAATGGCGGAGTTGTAAAATTAAAAGATATAGCTACTTTTGAAATTGGTGAAGGAGCATATGGAATTGATAAAGAGGATAAGATTACAATGGTAACAATTGACGCTAACACTTCTAATGGATTAGATTTAGTGACAGGTCAAAAGCATATAAAAGAGATTTTAGATGAGGTAGGACTACCTAAAACAATAACATATTCTTTTGGTGGAAGTGGAAGAAATATGGCTGAAGTAAATGAACAA
>NZ_JBOFXD010000073.1:0-48560 GCF_051653945.1 Cetobacterium sp. | reverse complement strand
TCAAATATATTTAAAGTCCTAAGACTTACGTTTACACCATTTATTGGTTTGCCATTTCTGGCGTTTTGTTATTTTCATAACTTCTGACTATTTTCTCTATTCGGTTGTTAATGTCCTTATTTTTTAACTTTCGTCTGCGGTGTTTCCCACTGACAAAAATAATAATACCACAAATTTGAAACTTCGTCAACAACTTTTTTTATTTTTTTATAAAATATAAAAAAAAAGAGGATTTCTCCTCTCTTTTAATATTTTATATTAATTAGAACTTATAGTTCCATCCAGCTACAAACTCTCCATAATAAGACTTTTTAGCTTCTGTAGAATATTTCACTATTTCATATAAGTAACTAACATTAAAACTTAAATTTTCTGAGTATTTATAGTTTGTATTAATTCCATATCTTTGTAAATCACCAAAATCATAATCTGACTCTTCATTTTTTGCTAAAGCCTTTTCATTTTTAGCATCTTTTTTTAATCCTAATCTCACTTCTGCATCAGAAGAAAACTTTCCTGAAGCAAATAATGGGAAGTAAGCTCTTAATTGGTGCTCAGCCACTGAATCTGTAGTATTTCCTATTGTTTCATCTCCGTAGAAGAAGTATCCTAATGTTATTGGTCCCATTGTAATGTTTAAAGGCATAATTTCTATACTTTGAACATCAGCCGTACCAGGAGTCCCATTATTTGATTGATATCTTAAATCTACCCATCCAGATGTAAATCCATACGAATATTTTCCTCTAGCATAGTATCTATCATAGTTATTCTGAAGTCTTGCTCTAGCTCCTAATGAGTATCTAAAGTCTTCATTTCTATTAAAGTGTCTCCACGCATCTAATTGGAATCTTTCGTTATCCTGACCATCTAAAACTCCCTCATCCGAGTCTAATTTCCATGCCTTATAACCTTGAACAGCATATGTCCAGTTTCCTGAAGCTGAAGCTAATCCGATATCTGCTGCTAAGTAAGTTAATCCGATATCACCGTCTGAACTTCCAGCATTATTATCATTCTCTGTCCACATTCCAAAACTCGTTACTCTAAGTAATGGTTTTTCCTCAAAAACTACAATTTCTTGAGCTACAGGCTCAGCTACTACTACAACCTCTTTCGATACTTCCACTGGTGCTACTACAGCCTCTTTTGCAGATGCAGTTGCTCCAACTACTAATAAAGAACCTAATAAAAGTGCTAACTTTTTCATATAAATTCCCTCCAGTTATTATTTTTTTTAGAAATCCCCGTTTTTGAATTTCTCCCGTTACCTAGTTTATACAATATTTTAATCCTTTTGTAAATATTTTTTTATTTTTTTTCAAACTTTTTACCGACTTTTTACGTCTGGGTTTAATAATTTTTTTAGTTTAATTTTGTATTTTGTCATATTTAAGTTCATTTTTATTTATTTTTTTAACTGTAACTTCACTGAACTTTCAGTCATCTGTTTAAACCATATATTTTTTTTATCTTTAAATTCATTATATATATTTATTTTTTTATTCTACAAAAATAAAAAAATAAAAAAAAAGCAGATACATAAATGTATCTGCTGTAAATTTTCTTGAATAAAAAAGCGATTATCTCTTTGAGAATTGTGGAGATCTTCTTGCTTTTCTCTTTCCGTACTTCTTTCTCTCTACCATTCTTGAGTCTCTTGTTAAGAATCCAGCTTCTTTTAAAGCTCCTCTTAAAGTCTCATCAGCTTCTACTAAAGCTCTTGATAATCCGTGTCTGATAGCTCCAGCTTGACCAGCGTTTCCTCCACCGATTACGTTTACTTTAACTTCAAACTTATCTAAAGTCTCAGTTAAGTTTAATGGTTGCTCAACGATTTTAGAAAGTAACTCTCTTCCACCGAAGTAGTCTGCCATAGTTTTTCCATTTATTTCAATTCCTTTTCCACCAGGGATAAGTCTTACTCTTGCTACTGAAGTTTTTCTTCTTCCAGTTCCTCTATATTGAATCATTTCTGCCACTGTCAATCCCTCCTAAATTAAAATTCTACCTTTACTGGTTTTTGTGCAGTATGAGCGTGCTCAGCTCCAACAAATATTCTTAATCTTGTTAATTGCTCTCTTCCTAATCTATTCTTTGGAAGCATTCTCTTAACAGCTAGCATTAAAGCTTCTTTAGGATTCTTTGCAAGAATCTCTTCTAATCTTCTTTCTTTTAATCCACCAGGGAATCCTGAGTGACTGTAGTAAACTTTATCTGTTAATTTCTTTCCAGTTACAGCAACCTTCTCGATATTTGTAACGATTACGAAGTCTCCTCCATCAATATGTGGAGTGTAAGAAACTTTATCTTTACCCATTAATTTCTTAGCTATTTCTGCAGCTAATCTTCCTAAAATTTTTCCTTCTGCGTCATAATGAACGAATTCTCTTACAACGTCTTCTTTTCTTTGCATAGCAGTGTATTTCTTCACGTTTTTTTCCTCCTCGAAAATAGTTATATTTATTTTAATATAACGAACGGCGTTCCTTTGTGGGAAAGGATTTATTATACCTATCTATTATATCTACTTTTTCCTTTTTTGTCAATTACTTTTTGAAGATTCCTAAAGGTTTTCCTAGTGGTAAAAACTCTCTTCCAAAAGTTTTATTTAAAACATTTGCAGCTGATCCATAGAATGACATCATAGCTATTGCAAACTCTGCTACTGCAGCTAATGTGTGCATTGCATGTGGTGCAATTCCAAATGTTGTTCCAGCTAATCCTATAAATAAGAAATCAATTAATATAAATATTATTAATAATGTTTTATTAGTTTCAACTGCTGCAACTGTCATGAATAGTGTAAATATTAAATATCCTATAAATACAAATCCAAACGCCTTTGGATCTGCTGCAGCTTTCATAGCTTCACCAAATACTCCAAGTTGTATCATCCAGCTCATAGCCATTCCAAACCAGAAGAATGCATATCCACCAAATGCTGTTGTTCCAAATACATTTCCATGTTTAATATCATTTAAACAAGCTATTAACTGAACAAAAGCTCCTAAAAATATTGCCCAAGGAATTACTAGTGATACTCCACTTACAATTCCAAACTTATTTGCTGATGCTACTAATGTAACTATTGCAAGACCTAATAGTCCTAATGCTGAAGGGTCTGCTACTTCAATTTTTACATGATTGTTTTGATTCATCTTCTCTTTTCTTACTCCTTAATTAATTTTTTTACGCAAGGAGTATTTTAACCTTTTCATAAAACTTTGTCAACAAATACTTAACTTTATTTATTTTTTATATTGTTAATGCTGAAGCACCTTTTATTCCTGCATCATTCCCAAGTTCGCCTAGTCTGATTTGAAGATTTTCAATTGTTATCCCCAGTGCATAATTTGGTAACTTTTCTTTTACTTTATCCAATAAAATATCCCCTGCTAAAGCTACTCCTCCTGATAAAATTATTATTTCTGGATTTATAATATTCAAAACATTTCCAATTCCCATAGCAAGATACTCTGAAATATAGTCAACTATATCTAAAGAGAATTTATCCTCTTTTTTAGCTGCATCAAAAACATGTTTTGCTTCCAACTTATTTAAATCACCATCTATCAATTTATAAAGTTCATTATTTTTATTTATTTGTAATCTTGATAAAGCCTCTCTTACTACCCCTGTAGCTGACGCATAAGCTTCTAAGCACCCTTTTTGACCACATCCACATACTTTCCCATCTTTTTCTAATTTCATGTGACCAATTTCACCCCCTGCACCAGTAGCACCAGAAATCAATTTACCATCTATAAATATTCCACCGCCAACTCCTGTTCCAAGAGCTATTGTTACACTTTTAGAATATCCTTTTCCAGCTCCATATAAAGTTTCTCCAAGAGCTATTACATTGACATCATTATCCAACCTTGTTTTTACTCCTGAAATCTCCTCCATTTTTTCACTGATATTTATATTTTTCTCCCAAGGAAAGTTAGCAAAAAACCCAACTTTTTTCTGATCAATAACTGGTCCTGGTATCCCCATACCAATCCCTTTTATCATATCTCTAGTTATATCTAACTCATCTGATAATTCTAGAACTGTAGCCCAAATTTTGTTTAAAGTATAATCTACACCCTCTATTGATTCTGTTTTTATGCTTGTACTTTTTAAAATATCTCCATCAGAATTTAATATTCCAATTTTACTATTTGTACCTCCAATATCTATTCCTACAAAATATTCCATAAAACTCCCTCCTAATTATAAATATTTTTATACTTTTCTTTTAAGTACTTTATATAATATTCTGGATTTAATTCTTCTCCAGTTACTGAAACCATAATCTCTTTTGGTGTTTTCAACTTTCCGTATCTATGAATTTTCTCTCTTAACCACTCTTTAATCTTTTTCAACTCTCCTCTTTCTAGTGCTCCCTCTATGTTTATATCTTTTTTCATAGCATTTAAAATTTGAAGCGAATAAACATTTCCCAAAGCATATGATGGAAAATATCCAATAAGTCCACAAGACCAATGAACATCTTGCAGTACTCCTTCCGAATCTGTTGATGGAATTACCCCTAAATATTCATACATTTTCTCATTCCAAATTTTTGGTAAATCTTTTACCAAGTATTCTCCTGATAAAATCCCTTTTTCAATTTCATAACGTATCATTATATGTAATGAGTATGTTAATTCATCTGCTTCAACTCTAATCAAAGATGGCGATACTTCATTTATACCTTTATAAATCTCTTCTAGTGATAATTCTGATAATTCACTGTATTTGAATTTACTTTTTTCTAAAATTCCAAACCAAAACTCTTTACTTCTTCCAACAATATTTTCATAAAACCTTGACTGAGATTCATGTATTCCCATAGATGCCCCATCTGATAAAATTGTATCTTTCAATGTTTCATCCACCCCTTGTTCATATATTCCATGTCCACCCTCGTGAATAGTACTAAAAACACTTGAAAAGGGGATATTTTCTAGATATCTTGTTGTCAATCTAACATCATCTTTATTTACAGTTAATGTAAACGGATGAGCACTTTCTGATAAAACTCCTCTTTCTAAATCAAACCCTATATACTCTAAAATCTCTTTTGAAAAAAGCTTTTGATTATATTCTGAAACTTCAAACTTCACTTTTTTTTGAAAATCTCTTTTGTTTTTACCCACCTCTTTTAACAAAGGTACAATCTCTTTTTTTAACTCAGCAAAAAAGTTATCCAACTTTTTAATATTCATTCCTTTTTCATAATCATTTAAGATTTCTGAGTAAATATCCTCTTTTATTCCTCTATATTCTATAAACTTTCGATTAAAATTAAAAATTTGTTCTAAAACAGGGGCAAAACTTTCAAAATCATTATTCTCTCTAGCTAGCTCCCAGATTCCTTGAGCTTTAGCTGTAAGTTCAGAGTATATTTTATACTCTTCACTGGGAATAACTTTTATCTTTTCTATCTCCTCTTCTAAAAGTTCTATCTCTCTTCTAGTTGTATCATCTAGTTCATTTTCTTGTTTTTTTAACTCTTTTAATACCTCTAAAAACTCTTTAGAAGTAGTTAAATTATAGCTCTTCAAACTCAATTCTCCTATCATTTCAGAGATCAATTTATAACCACCTTTTGGTGCTTGTGTTTCCAAATCCCATTGAAGTAAAGCTAACATAGAATCTATTATTTTTTTCTCTTTTATCATTTTTCTAAATCTTTTTATTTTTTCTTTCATAATTCCACCCCTTTACCTTTTTATTTAATTATATTGAATTTTTCTCTCTTTAACAAGAATTTTCACGTTCTATTGATAATTTTAGTAAAATAATGTAAACTTATATGTAAAAATATAATAAATAGTATAAAAAGGAGCTTTTATGAAAAGAAGTATATCAGGTATTCAACCTAGTGGAATATTGCATTTAGGAAACTATTTTGGAGCCATGAAACAATTTATAGAAAACCAAGATAAATATGAAGGGTTTTATTTTATTGCCGACTATCATTCACTTACATCTCTCACTGATCCAAAAGCACTTAGAGAAAACTCTTACAACATAGTTTTAGATTATTTAGCTTTAGGACTTGACCCTGAAAAATCAACAATTTTTTTACAATCAGATGTTCCTGAGCATACAGAGCTTATGTGGCTGCTTTCTAACATTACTCCTGTTGGTCTTTTAGAGAGAGGACACTCTTATAAAGACAAAGTTGCAAAGGGATTTACACCTAATACTGGACTTTTAACTTACCCTGTTCTTATGGCTGCTGATATACTTATGTATAATGCTGACATCGTTCCAGTAGGAAAAGATCAAAAACAACATTTAGAAATGACAAGAGATATTGCACTAAAATTTAATCAACAATATGAAGTTGAGCTTTTTAAACTTCCAGAACCTCAAATTTTAGAAGATTTAGCTGTTATTCCTGGAACTGATGGACAAAAAATGAGTAAGTCATATGGGAATACAATCAATATGTTTGCATCTAAAAAAGAACTTAAAAAACAAATTATGAGTATTGTTACTGACTCTACTCCTTTAGAGGAACCAAAAGATCCAAACAATAATATTGTTAAGCTTTATGAACTTTTTGCAACTAAAGAACAAGTTGAAGAGATGAAAAATAAATTTGTTGCTGGAAATTATGGATATGGACATGCTAAAACTGAACTTTTAAATGCTGTACTTGAGTATTTTAAAGAGGCTAGAGATAAAAGAGAAGAATTAGCTAACAATATGGAGTACGTGGAAGAGGTTCTCGCTAAGGGAGCTGCTAAAGCTAGAGAAATTGCTAAAGCACAAATAATAGCTGCCAAAAAAGCTGTGGGATTAGTAGGAAATGCATATAGAAAATAAAAAAAGACAGTGAAAACTGTCTTTTAATTTTTTTATGGCGCACCCGAGAGGAATCGAACCCCTAACCCCCTGATCCGTAGTCAGGTGCTCTATCCAATTGAGCCACGGATGCATATTTTATCTATAAAAAAAAGGTAGTTACTCTACCTTAAACTACTTTTATAATGGCGGTGAAGGTGGGATTTGAACCCACGGTACGGGATTAACCGTACTCTCCCTTAGCAGGGGAGTGCATTAGGCCACTCTGCCACTTCACCATCCTTTATGGCGGAAGGTCAGAGACTCGAACTCTGAAGTCTTGCGACGCCGGTTTTCAAGACCGGTTCCTTACCAATTAGGATAACCTTCCGTACACAAAGATAGTATCATTTTTTTTGTTAATTGTCAAATACTTTTTTTATTTTTAAAAAAAAAGCTGCCTTAAAAGCAGCTTTAATTAACTATTTTTCTTCAGTACCTGTTGTTTCAGTTACTTCTTCTTTATTTTCTTCCTCTTTTGGAATAGGATTTCCAAACATCCACTCAATTTGTCTTCTAACTCCAGTCAACTCTACTACTTGACCATCAAATTCTAATCTATCATTCTCAGGAATAGCTAAGAATCCATCTTCTATTGGAGCATCTTTTAATAAGTTATGTTGAATTTTTATACCATTCTCAAATCCAAACGGTTTAAACTCTGTTTTTACACTTCTAATTAACTCATCATTTTTAGAGATCTCCTCTATTTGTTCTGGAGTGAATCTTCTTTGTGGTGGGTACTCTGCTATGAATAAAGTTTCTGTTTTTAAAAACTTTAACTCTTCTCCCTCTTTTTCAAATATATCTATTGTATATCTTCCTCTTGTTTTAACTAAAAATCTATCAATATCTACAATCTTTTTTCCAACACCTAAAGGATCTACCATCGGTGTTAACTCCCCTCTTGATATTAAATCATCATCAGGTCCATTTAATCTAACTTCAAATACTGTTGGTTTTGTAACCTCTTCAAAAGTTAAAACGATTGATAATCTCATCATAGGATGAGGAAATATCGGTTGAATTATATTATCAAAAGAGCCAAATATATCTACAGCTCCTCCTACTTGTTGACTCATTTGAGCTGCATGTGCAACTACTATATTTTTTACCTTAGCCATCTTATCCCCCTTTTTGGTTGTTTTGTTCTAATTTACTATAGCATACCTCTTTTAATTTGTAAATTTTTATTTCGAGATTGTAAATATAAAAATAGTACCTTTCCCCTCTTTGGAAATAACATCCACTTTTCCTCCGCATCTTTCTACAAGTTCCTTTACAATAGAGAGTCCCAATCCAGTTCCAGCCTTGTTACTCGTCCTTGCTTTATCCACTCTATAAAACCTTTCAAATATTTTTTCAACATCCTCTGAAGAGATTCCCACTCCATTGTCTTTTACACCTATTTTATACATACTCTTCGTTTCTATTATTGATATTTCTATTTCTGGTTTTAAATCTCCTCTATATATAATGGCATTTTCAACTAAATTTTTTAAAATAGTCAAAACTTTTTCAAAATCAATTTTTAACTCTCCCTCTTTATTTAAAAGGTTTAGATTATACGTTATATTGGCTTCACTTGTCTTAATTCTTTCATTTAATATTGCATGTAACTCTGTTTTTAACCTTGCTATTGGAATCTTTTCAATATTGACAATATTTGAGCTTTCAATTTTACTTATATTTAAAAAATCTGCGATAATATTCTCTAACTTATCTATATTATTTTTTATAGTCTTTATAAACTGAACTCTTAATGGTTCAGGTGCATCTTCTAATGCAATTACATAACCTTTTATATTTGTTAAAGGTGTCTTTAACTCATGACTTACATTACTTATAAATGTTTTTTGAATTTCTATCATTCCTTTAGTTTGAGTTATATCTTTTATAGACAGTAAGTATCTTTGATCTTGATCTAAAAATTTTACGTTTACACTGAAGTATCTTTTTAACCTCAAAATATAAACCTCTGATTTTTGATTTTGTTTTTCTCTCACACTTTTTTTTACTATATCTATAATTTCAATATCTTTTATCAAATTTAAATAACTCAATTTATCCTTTTCATAAAGGTAATTAAATCTACTATTTTTAATTATCAACTGTAAATTTTCATCAAAAAGACATATAGAAGAATCTATAGATGTTATTATTTGGTGTAAAATTCTCTTTTCTCTATTGAGATTAACTATATTTTCTAAATTTTGTTTTTGCCACTTTTGGACAATATCCCACAAATTAAGAATCCAAGGGTCTTTTTCAAAATATAGATTTTCTCCACTTCCTTTTTCTTTTAAAAAATCTTCAATAACTTCTATCCTTCTATAAAGATCTCTTTTTAAATACTTTTTATAAAAAGCATGTATTATAAAGTTTAAAAATGTAAAAAATAAAAGTTCTGCAACTAAAATTATATTTAACATTTTTAAAGTATCTCCATAATTTTTAGAAACTCTTACAACTACTTTTTCTCCCTCTTTATTAGTTCTTTCAACTGCATAATATGCCATAGTTTCATCTGAAATACTACTTTTTCTTATGTCAAATCCTATTCCAGTATTTTTAACTTCAAGAACTTCCCTTCTATTACTATGATTTTCCAACTTTCCTTCTTCATTATATTTTCTCGAATCATATATTACTTTTCCATTTAAGCCGATTATATTAAATCTCATATCAGAGTTTTCAAATATTTGTTGGTAATCTTTCTTGTCGTACTCCTTTATTAAATTAGATATGATAAAAATATTTTCTTTTAAGCTGTTTTTCACACCATCTTTGTATAAGTGAGATAGAAATGAAATATTAGTTATTACAAAAATTATTTCAATCATAACTATAAAAAATAAGGCAATTATCTCTTTTCTTCTAATCTGTATCCCACTCCTTTCACTGTTTTTATACACTCTGTTAAAAATGGTATCTTCTCTCTTAATTTAGATATATACACATCTACAGTTCTATCTCCTGAATAGTAATTACTTCCCCAAACTTTATCTAAAATTTTCTCTCTACTTACTACAATTCCTTTATTTTTAACTAAAAGCAAAAGTAAATCATACTCTTTCTTAGATAATTCTACCTCTTCACTATTATTTGTAACTAAATGTTTATCCTCATCTATTTCTAAATCTAAAAATCTATTTCTTATTTTTTTATTTTTTTCCTGTTGATTAAGAAGTTTTTTTCCTCTCAATAGAAGCTCTCTTGGATCAAATGGCTTTTTCATATAATCGTCTGCTCCAACTTCTAAACCTTTTAATACATCTTCAACCTCTGTCTTAGCTGTCAACATAATTATATACGGAGTTCCGTATTCATCTTCCATCTCTTTTACAATCTTCGTAAAATTTATTCCATCTAAATTAGGTAACATTAAATCTAAGATGATTAATTCATGTTTATCTTTTTTTAAATACTTCAAACCTTCTAATCCATCAGAAGCTACAGTTACTTTATAACCCTCTTTTGTGAAATAATAGTTTATTAACGCCTGTATTTCTAAATCATCTTCAACTACTAGTACCTTCATATCATCTCTCCTTATTTTTTCTTTTTATTATATCACAAATATAAAAAAGGTGTCCTCTTTTCATTAGGACACCTCTACCTACTATTTTGCTGGAACAAATCCCTCATCAGCAACTACTCTTTGTCCATCTGCTGATAATGCAAAGTCAACTAATCCATTTACATTTTTATTATCCGTATCTATAACATACCAATAGATTTCTCTTGCGATTGGATATTTTTTATCTGCTACGTTTTGTACACTAGCTTCTATCGAATCTACTTTTAAACTCTTTACAGATTTGTCCATATATCCCATCCCTATATATCCAATTGCATATTTATTACTCTTTGCTTCTTGCTTTATAGCTTCATTTGAAGGCATATACAAAGTATTTTTACCGTACTCAGCATCTTTCTTTGTATTTTCTTCTCTTATAATATGCTCTTTAAAAAACTCATGTGTTCCAGATGATGAATCTCTTGATAAAACAACTATTGTAGCATCATCTCCTCCAACCTCTTTCCAGTTAGTAATCTCTCCTCTAAATATTTTAGCCAAATCTTGATGCGTCAAATCATTTACTTTATTCGAATCATTTACTACTACTGTTATACCATCATATCCTAAAACAACCTCTTTTAATTTTAATCCCTTATCTTCTGCAGCTTTCATCTCTTTATCCTTAATATTTCTAGATGCCATTCCTATATCTGCTGTTCCATTTATTAAAGATGAAATTCCCACTCCAGATCCTCCACCTGTAACAGCAATTCTAGCATCCTTATTTTTTCCCATATACTCTTCAGCAATATACTGAGAAACATTTACTATTGTATCTGATCCTTTTACTTGAACAACTTTCGATGCCATTGCTGTTGTTGAATATGCTCCCATCATAGCCATTAACCCCATTAGAAAAAACTTTTTCATTTTCATCCTTCAACTCCTCCTAAATTTATCTTTATTTAAATTTTTATTTTTCTAGCCTTGTAAGTAGTATAGAACATCAATGTTAATCCAGTTTAAATTTAGTGTAAAAAAACTGTAAAAAATTTTTTACAGTTTTTTTACATACAATTAATCTTATTTTAACAAGCAGGATATATTATATTCATATGTAGTTTAATTTTAGTTTAAATTCAGTTTAAATTTTTTTTAATTTTTTAACATAGATTTAGGAGGTTATCATGCATAATATAAGAAAAGTTAAAGATTCTTTTATGAGTGGAGTACACTCTATCGTTGGAATTTTTAACATTCTAATTGTTATACTTATATTCATTTTTATTTTAGTTAATAGTTTATCTTTCTTTAAAGACTACCCTATTTCAAAATTTTTCTTTGGAACAGAATGGATATCTCTTTCAGGTAAATATGGGCTTCTACCCCTTTTAGTTGGATCATTTTGGGTAACACTAGTTGCACTTTGTATCTCTATTCCTATTGGAATTATAACTACTATATATATATCTGAATTTGCTAATAAAAAAACAAAAAAAATCATTAAAATCATCATAGAGACAATGTCTGCTTTACCATCAGTTGTTTTAGGGTATCTAGGACTATACGTTTTATCTGGCTTTATAAAAAATTCATTTAATTTACCAAGTGGATTAAATGCTTTAACTGGAGGAATCATGCTTTCTTTCATGGCTATTCCTACTATAGTAAGTTTATCTGACGATGCTCTAAACGCCCTTGATAAATCTTATCGTGAAGCATCTCTTGCCCTTGGAGCTAATAAACTTGAAACAGTTTTTAAAGTTCTTTTACCTGCAGCATTTCCTGGAATTTTCGCAGGTATTATGCTAGGGTTTGGTAGAATCATTGGTGAAACTATGGCTGTACTAATGATAACTGGAAATGCTCCTATAATGGCAACATCTCCACTATCTCCTGTTAGAACTTTAACAGCTACCATTGCTGCTGAAATGGGAGAAGTTGTTCAAGGTAGTCAGCACTACCATGCTTTATTCGCCATCGGTTTAGTATTGTTTGCAATAAGCTTCTTAACAAATAGTATTGCAGATAAATATATTAGAAAATCAAGAAAACTGATGGGTAAATAGGAGGAGTATTTAAATGAAAATTTTAAAAGGAAAAAGTGGTTTCGCTATCGAATTACTTATTAAGACAATTGCTTTATTAGCAGTAGTCCCAATATTTTTGATATTAGGGTACATTATCTATAAAGGCGTTCCTGCAATCTCATGGGAATTTTTAACTGAGGTTCCTAAAAGAGGAATGAGGGCAGGAGGAATTTTTCCCGCTATTGTCGGGACTATCTACCTAACTTTTGGAACTATTGCCGTTTCTGTTCCATTCGGAATTTTTACTGGAATATACCTTGTTGAATACGCTAAAGACAGTGTCTTAACTAGATTAATAAACTTAACTATTATCAACTTGGCTGGAATACCTAGTATTATATATGGACTTTTTGGAATGTCATTATTCGTTATATACTTTAAATTAGGTGTTTCAATCTTATCAGGATCTTTAACTTTAGGTATTATGTGTTTACCTGTTATTATAACAGCTACGAGAGAAGCTCTTTTAGCTGTTCCAAATAGTCTAAGAGAAGCATCTCTTGCTCTTGGAGCAACAAAGTGGGAAACAATTTCCAAAGTTGTGGTTCCTGCGGCATTACCTGGAATCTCAACTGGAGTTATCTTAAGTATTTCCAGAGCTGCTGGAGAAACTGCACCTATTTTATTTACAGCTGCAGCGTTCTATTTGCCATTTTTACCTCAATCAATATTTGATCAGGTTATGGCTTTACCTTATCATCTTTATGTTATATCAACACAAGTACCTAATATGCCTCAAAGCAACATGCATGGAACTCTATTTGTTCTGGTATTTATAACTGTAGGATTTAACCTTATTGGTGCATATATTAGAAATAAATTTGAAAAATAATAATCTCGTATAATTTTGGAGGAATATATAGTATGAAACAAGACGTTAGAATATCTGTTAAAAACTTTAACTTTTATTATGGTGATTTCAAAGCTTTAAAAGGTATCAATATGGATATAATCAAGAATAAAGTTACAGCACTTATCGGTCCATCTGGATGTGGTAAATCAACATTTTTAAGATCTTTAAATAGAATGAATGATCTTATATCAAGTGTTAAATACGAGGGGGAAATCCTACTTGATGACCAAAATATATTTGATAAACAATTTGATATTGTTGAACTTAGAAAAAAAGTAGGAATGGTTTTCCAAAAACCAAATCCATTTCCTAAATCTATCTATGAAAATTTAGTTTATGCTCCTAAATTACACGGAGAAACTAATAAGAAAAAATTAGATGAAATTGTAGAATCATCTCTTAAAGCAGTTGCTCTTTGGGATGAGGTAAAGGATAAGCTTCACCAATCTGCCCTTGGATTATCAGGAGGACAGCAACAAAGACTTTGTATAGCTAGAGCTATCTCTATCAATCCTGAGATACTTCTTATGGATGAACCTACTTCAGCTCTTGACCCAATATCAACTGCTAAAATCGAAGAGTTAATTGTTGAGCTTGCAAAAAATTATAGTATAGTTATTGTTACTCACAATATGCAACAAGCATCAAGAATATCTGATTATACTGGATTTTTTTATCAAGGTGTTTTAGAAGAGTTCGATGAGACTTCAAAAATATTTACTACACCTAGTGTTAAGAAAACCGAAGATTATATAACAGGAAAATTTGGATAAAAAGGAGATTTTATGAGAACTTTAAACGAATCTTTAAAAGCTTTAGACGAACATTATTTAGAAACATTAAAATATGTTGGTAGAAATTTCGATGTAAATTTAGAGATGTTACAAAACAATAGTTTTGATCCTACACTTTATGGAGAAGCTAAAATGATAGAAGATTTTATTAACTCTTTTGAAGTGAAATTAAAAGAAGATTCTATTATTACAATGGCTAGATTTCAACCAGCAGCTAAAAATCTTAGAAAGTTAGTAATGATTATCAATAGCGTAAGAGTACTTGAAAGAATGGGTGATCTTTTAAAAGCGAATTTATCTTTAATTAAAGATATCGAAAAAAAATCTCCAAACTTAGCTTACGCTTTAAGTGAGAAAGTTTTACCAATCGCAAAAAAAATCAGAGGTCTTTTTCAAATGTATGTTGATGCTTTTTTAAATGAAGACGTACGTTTACTATATAATGTTCTTTATCTAGATGAAGAGATTGATGACTTAATCAATGCTAATACAGATTATTTCCTTACTAAAATGAAAGAAACTCCTGATAACGTTGTTGGTGGTTCTGAGCTTATGCTTTTAGATAAAAAATTTGAAAGATTGTCAGATCACATAATACATTTAGCAAGTGATTTAATTTATATTTTAAATGGTGAAAACACTAGAAAAGCTGAATTACAAAATAAAAGTAAAGGGAACCAATAATGGTTCCCTTTTTAATTCTCTCTAATTCCTATATAATCTGCTAATTCTAAAAAAACTTTAATTTTTTCTTCTGGAAAAATATTTAAACTTCTCTTAGCATCTGAGATAACTTCCTGTAATATCTCTTTACTTTTCTCAATTCCAAATATACTCGGATATGTTGTCTTTTCCAGTTCTAAATCACTACCCACAGGCTTACCTATTTTTTCAAAGTCACCCTCTATATCTAATATATCATCTTTGATTTGAAAGGCTAATCCTATTCCATCTGCATAGTTTTCTAAAGCTTTATACTCCTCTTCTGTTGCTTCTGAAATTATTGCACCTATCTCCACTGGTAATTTTATTAATTTTCCTGTTTTATTTTCGTGAATATATTTTAAAGTTTCTAAAGATACTTTCTTTTTTTCACTTTCTATATCTACTGTTTGTCCACCAATCATACCATTTATTCCAGCATATCTTGATATCATACCTATTATCTTTACAAGTTTATCTGAAGCTACTCCTTTTGTTTCATCTGCTACAACAGAAAATGAATGTGTCAATAGAGCATCTCCTATTAGTATCGCTTCAGCTTCTCCAAACCTTTTATGAGTTGTTAATTTCCCTCTTCTATAATCATCATTATCAAGAGCTGGCAAATCATCATGAACCAAAGAATAAGAATGAATCATCTCTATTGCAACAGCTATTGGTAACCCTAAATCTATTTCTTTATCAAAAAGTTCTAATACCATTAATAACAAAATTGGTCTTAATCTTTTTCCTCCGTTTAAAACAGAGTATCTCATACCTTCTGCTATTACATTTGGATATTTTAATTTATTTAAATGATATTCTATATTTGAATCCACAAGTTCTCTTTTAGTTTTTAAGTAATTTTTAAGCATTTTCATCAACCTCTAGTTGAATATTATTATTTTCTGAAGTTACTTTGATTATTTTTCCCTCTGCTTTATTCAAAATATCTGAGGATTTTTTTAATAACTTCATAGCTTTTTCATACTCTTTAATTGATTCATCTAAAGATAACTCACCTTTATCTAATTTTTCAATTATCATATCAATTTCACTAATATTATACTCAAAACTATCTTTTTTCATGGATCCTCCCTCTTTTTATCTTGTATAGAATGTCACAACTTTTTTCCCGTATTTTCTTTCGTCTGTCTTTTTAAATTCTCCAACTTCTTCAGACATATCCTCATACATATGATGCTCACAAATTATTAATCCATTTTCTGCTAATAATCCAGCTTTTGATATAGCTCTCATAACTCTCTCACAAACCTCATCTTTATAAGGAGGATCCATAAAAATTATATCGAATTTTTCACCTTTTCTTCCTAAAATCTCAACAGCTCTTAAAGTTTCATTTTTGTAAGCTCTTGATTTGTTCTCATATCCTAAATTGTTGATATTTTTTATTATATATTTTAACGCTTCTTGATCTTTTTCTATCATTACAGCTCTTTTAGCTCCTCTGCTTAAAGCTTCTAGAGCTATATTTCCTGTACCACTAAAAAGATCTAAGAATCTAGCATCAGTCATATATGGAGCAATTATTGAAAATAGAGATTCTTTTATACTATCTTGAGTAGGTCTTGTATCTGTACCTTTTCTACATTCTAATCTCTTTCCTTTTGCTTCTCCTGCTATTATTCTCATCTTTTCACCTCTTTTTTATTAATAAATAAACATTGCATCTCCAAAACTAAAGAAATGATACTCCTTTTTTACAGCCTCTTTGTATACTTCCAACATAAACTCTCTATTTGAAAGAGCTGATACTAACATAAGAAGTGTTGATTTAGGTAAGTGAAAGTTAGTTATCAATGCATCTATAACATTAAATTTATACCCTGGGTATATAAATATCTCTGTACTTCCTGTTTTAGAAATTAAGTTCCCATCCATATCCACAGATGATTCCAATGCTCTAACAGTTGTTGTTCCAACAGCTATTACCCTTCTATTTTCTTCTTTTGCTTTTTTTATTCTTTCAACAGTAGATGAAGGAATTTCAAAAATTTCTTCATGCATTTTATGGTCTAAAACATCTTCAGTTTGAACTGGTCTAAACGTTCCTAAACCAACCTCTAAAAATACATCTAATATTTCAACACCTTTTTCTTCTATTTTTTCTAAAAGTTCTTTTGTAAAATGTAATCCAGCTGTAGGTGCTGCAACTGATTCTCCCTTTATTGCATAAACCGTCTGATATCTATCTTTTGTTTCTAAGGCCTCTACTATATATGGAGGTAGCGGCATTTTTCCAAGTTTATCTAATACCTCTTCAAACGCTCCCTCATATTCAAACTTTAGTACTCTGTTTCCATCTTCTTTTATCTCTAATAGCTCAGCTACTAACTCTTTATTTTCACCTATCTCAAGCTTTTGTCCCACTTTTAATTTTTTAGCAGGCTTCAATAAACATTCCCAAGTATCTAAGCTAACTCTTTTTATTAAAAGTATTTCTAAAACTCCACCAGTTTCTTTTTTTCCAAAAAGTCTAGCTGGTATAACTTTTGTTGAATTTCTTACTAAAACATCTCCTGGCTTTAAATAATCTATTATATTAAAAAAAGCTTTATGTTCTAACGTTTGATTTTTTTTATCTACTACCATTAATTTAGAGTGATCTCTAGGCTCTCTCGGTTTTTGACCTATAAGCTCATCTGGTAAATGATAATCATAATCAACTAACTTTGTTGACATCCTCTTCACCACTCTTTCTTCCTATTACTACTCTTTCTATTCCACTATAATCGTTTACAATTGCTATTATTTCAAACCCAGCTTTTTTCATAAATTGACTTACTTCATGTGCTTGATTATATCCCACTTCAAAAGCTAAATACCCTTTCTCTTTAAGATATTTTGGTGATTCTTCTGATATTTTTTTATAGAAATAGTAACCATCTCCATTGTCTGTCAGAGCTCCTTGAGGTTCGTGTTGCTTAACCTCTGGCATTAACTCTTCATACTCCTCTTTAGGTATATATGGCGGATTTGATATAATCATATCGTAGTCATTATCTTTTATATTTGAGAAAATATCTGATTTAATAAACTTTAAATTACTCTCTACGTTATTAATCTTTCTATTTTCTACAGCAACCTCTAATGCATCTGTACTTATATCTGCTCCTAAAACCATAGCGTTTGGTATCTCTTTAGCTATAGTTATAGATATCGCTCCACTTCCAGTTCCTATATCTAATACTTTAGGATTCTCTATCTCATTTAAAATAAATTTACACTGTTCTACTAAAATTTCTGTATCTGCTCTTGGGATTAAAACTCTCTCATCAACTTTAAAAGGTAACCCATAAAACTCCCACTCTCCTAAAAGATATTGTAAAGGTTTTTTTTCCTTTGCTCTTTTATAGAGTAAATCTTTTATCTCCTCTTTTTCTTTTAAAGAAATCTCTTTTCTCAAATTCATAAATAGCATTGTTCTCTTTACTTTCAAAACATGAGCAAATATATACTCTGCGTCTAACTTGCTATCTTTTACATCATTTTTATCTAGATATTCTATACTCTTTTGTAAAAGTTCTCTATTTTCAAAACTACAATCTTTCTCTTCAACTAGGCTTACCTCTTCTTTTGGAAGCTCATCAAAAGTTAATCTATTTCTAGCCATAGCTTTCAAATAATTTTTTATTTTATCTTTTTGTTCTAAATTAAGTTCCATATCAAAATAAGCATAAAGAGTTATTCTTTCTAAATTTAGCACATGAGATATAATCTTTTCACTTTCTAATCTGGGTTTTGAAAAGGAGTATTTTTTCAAATACTCCTCAGAAAATTTTAATATATCTAATAATTTCATAATTACTCCGCTGAACTTGAAAGCATCTCTGCTTGAGCAAATGTAGTTAGAGCATCTATCATCCCATCTATATCTCCATCTAAAAAGGCTTCTAATTGATGAGCTGTATATTTGATTCTATGATCTGTTATTCTTCCTTGTGGATAGTTGTATGTTCTTATTTTTTCTGATCTGTCTCCCGATCCTACTTGAAGTCTTCTTTCACTTTCAACAGCAGATCTTTGTTTCTCTAATTCCATCTCATAAAGTTTTGAAGCTAAGTGTTTCATAGCTTTTTCTCTATTTTTTAACTGAGATCTCTCATCTTGGCACTGAACAATTACCCCTGAAGGTAAGTGAGTTATTCTAACTGCAGAGTCTGTCATGTTTACGTGCTGA
The DNA here is from genome assembly GCF_051653945.1 of Cetobacterium sp. GTDB lineage: Bacteria > Fusobacteriota > Fusobacteriia > Fusobacteriales > Fusobacteriaceae > Cetobacterium_A. The sequence continues at coordinate 29,548 of NZ_JBOFXD010000073.1, read as the reverse complement.
CCTCCCGCTCCAGATGCTCTAAATGTATCAATCTTTAAATCTGATGTGTTTATCTTTACACCTTGAACTTCGTCAACTTCTGGTAAAACCGCTACTGTTGCTGTAGATGTATGGATTCTTCCAGATGATTCAGTTTCAGGTACTCTTTGTACTCTATGAACTCCTGATTCAAACTTAAGTCTTGAGTATGCTCCCTGTCCATTTATAGAGAATACCGCCTCTTTTATTCCTCCAACACCAATCTCTTGTTTCTCAATTATTTCAACTTTCCATTTGTGTCTTTCAGCATATCTCATATACATTCTAAATAGGTTTCCAGCAAATAAAGCAGCTTCATCTCCACCTGCTCCTCCTCTGATTTCTATTATAACGTTTCTATCATCATTAGGATCTTTTGGAAGTAATAATACTTTCATATCTTGCTCTATATTAGGAATTATTTCTTCAATCTCTTTTAACTCCTCTTGCATCATCTCTTTCATATCAGGATCTTTCTCTCCCCTGATATTTTCTTTTATAAAATCTAAATCTTCTTGATATCTTTTATACTCTTTGTACTTTTCAACGATAGGTGTTATATCATTTAATGCTTTGTTGCACTCCATCATTTTTTTAGGATTACTTAAAACTTCTGGAGAACCTAAAGCTTCTGTTAACTCATTAAACCTTACTACAACTTCTTCTAATTTAGTAAACACTGTCTTCACTCCTTTTTATATCTATACTTTAACTTATAAATTATACCATACTTACTTTAAAAATAAAATAAAAAATCTTCTTCCATCATTATTAAGGAAGAAGATTTTCAACTATTGTTTTTCTCTTGATTGCGCTATTCTTTTTAACGATAACTCTCTAGCTTTTAAATACTGATCTGTTGTTATATGTTTTTGAACCTCTATCTGATACTTCAATCTATCCTTTATAATTTCAGCATCTAAAAGTCCAACCTTCTCTACTAATTCATTTAATTTTTCAAGATTTTTTTCTGTGCCATCTAAAATATATTTATTAATTTCAATCTCCAATGCTTTTTTATCCAATGTTTTTAATTTATATTGAATACTAGCTTGTTCAATTATAATTTTAACTCTATCAATATTATCTTGACTTACCCCTACAGCTTTGAAATCGTCATCTTTAACTATCCCTATTCCCGATGTTGCATAGGCTGATACACTAAATACAAGTATCAACAGTCCCATCACTATTTTCTTCATAAAATCCTCCACTAAATTTGTAGATCTGTTACAAAAAGATTTTCAGTATTAAAATCTCTTTTATTTATCCTTATTTCATCTGCTTGAAATAGATCATCGATTGTAAAACCAACCTCTTTTTTATCTGAAACTTTTCTTTGTAGCTCCCCACTTTCTAAAGCTACCAACTTTTCTGTAGGAGAAATATTTCTTTTAACTAAATCATAAGAAGTCCCCGTAAAGACTCCAACTACAAAAAGAGATAAAGAAAAGAATGAGATCTTTTTATTTCTTTTTTTCTCCTCTTCTAGTAATGATTTATAAATATTAGCTCTTACTCTCTCTTTTGGAGATACCATTTATATCACACCTCCCATGTCTTTAATCGCCTTATAGTATATCGTTTTTACTGTTGATATATTCATTTCTTTCATATCTGCAATCTCCCTCAGTTTATAGCCATATATATCTTTTAAAACAACTATCTCTCTCTCCTGGAAAGGTAGTTCTTTTAACTTCTCCTCTAAAAGGATTGGAATATTAAAGTCCTCACTGCTTTCAACACTTAAAATTTCATCATTTAACTCTAGATTAAGTTTCTTTTTTCTAAAAAAATCATACGTTTTATTTATAGCAATCCTATAAATCCAAGTATAAATATTACTTTCCTCTCTAAAGCTTTTAAGGTTTTTATAAACACTAATGAAAACTTCTTGAGCTATGTCTTCGGCATCTTCGGCATTTTTTACTGTTGATAGTATTTTATAGTATATTCTATCAAAATACTCATTATATATCTGATCAAAATCCATTTAAATACCTCATTATTTTAGCTTTATAATTTTAGACTACAAAATTCTTAAAAAAGTTTTAATTAAAATCATCTTCAATTAATTTTTTTAACTCTTTTAGAATATCCCCTTCATCAACTTTTTTAACTATCTCTCCTTTTTTAAATAAAACCCCAACTCCTTTTCCTCCAGCTACACCATAGTCTGCTTCTCTTGCTTCTCCAGGACCATTAACAACACACCCCATAACAGCTATTTTTATTTTTTTATCTACTTTTTCAAACTCTTTTTCTACTTGATGTGCAAGTCCTATTAAATCTATCTCAGTTCTTCCACAAGTAGGACAAGACACAATCTCTACACCAACCTCTTTTAAGCCTAAAACTTTCAATATCTCTTTTGCAACTTTAATCTCTTCCACAGGGTCTTCTGTTAAAGAAACTCTAATTGTATCCCCAATTCCATCAACTAATAAAGAACCTATCCCAATTGCCGATTTTACAGTTCCTTGAAATGCTGTTCCTGCCTCTGTAACCCCCAAATGTAAAGGGTAGTTACATAATTTAGCTAACTTTCTATAGGCTTCAACCATCATTTTTACATTGCTTGACTTCAAAGAGATTACTATATCTGTAAAATTAAATTTTTCCAAAAGTCTCATATGGTATAAAGCACTCTCTACCATAGCATCAGATGTTGGTTTTCCATATTTTTCTAATATCGTTTTTTCCAATGATCCTGAATTTACACCTATTCTAATTGGCACACCTTTTTCCATAGCTTTTTTAACTACAATTTCAACCTTTTCATCACTACCTATATTTCCTGGATTAATTCTTAACTTATCAATTCCATTCTCTATAGCTAATAAAGCTAATCTATAATCAAAATGTATATCAGCCACTAATGGTATATCTATTTTTTCTTTTATTTCCTTTATTTTTTTTGCAGCTTCTTCTGTGTTCACTGTGACTCTAACTAATTGACAACCTTCTTCTTGAAGTTTTTTTATTTGATTAACTGTCTTTTCTACATCTGCTGTTGGAGTATTTGTCATCGATTGAATAATAACATCATTTCCACCACCAATCAATATATTTCCAACTTTTATAACTTTAGAATCTCTCATTTTTCACCTCTCACAAAATTTAAAAAAGCCCTAGTATAATCCTAGGGCTATCTAACTAAATAATTCATTGGATTATTAGCTTTTCCGTTTTTTCTAATTTCAAAATGCAAATGTGGTCCTGTTACTCTTCCTGACATTCCAGTTTTCCCTATAACTTGACCTGCCTTAACTCTATCACCTGTTTTTACATACATTTTATCTAAATGAGCTGACCTTGTTTCAAAACCATTCCCATGATTTATTTTAATTATTTTTCCATAACCTGTCATATATCCTGCAAAAACTACTGTCCCATCTTTTGAAGCCATAAGAGGAACATATCTTGCTCTCATATCAATTCCTGCATGCTGAATATATCTTTTTAAAACAGGATGGAATCTCTTACCAAAAGGACTTGTCACTCCTGCCCATTTTACTGGCATTGTAAAATTTTTCTGTACGGTTGTTCTATTTACACTTCCGCTACGAGTAAGTCTTTTCAAACTCTCTTCACTTGGATTATATATAAATAGTTCCTCTCCAACTCTTATATTATCATTTCTTAAATTGTTATATTTTCTTAAATCGTCTACATCTATTTTATAAGTAAGTGCTATTTTAAAAAGGGAATCCCCTCTTCTAACTTTATAAAAAACACCATTAGATTTTACAATCTTTATTTTTTGTCCTGCTTTTAAATTATTGGAAATTCCTGGATTATTAGCCTTTAAAACCTCTAAAGATATTCCATTTTTATCTGCTATTCCACCTAAAGTATCTCCATTAGCGACTACATAATTTTCTAGCTTTGGGATTTCATATGCTTGTTTCAAGTCTAAATCTTCAAGAAGAACACCCTCTATTGATTCATCTTCACCTATTTTATACTCTTTTTCTATTGTATAAAAATTACCATCAACAAGTTCCAATCCACCACCATCTTCTATAGTAGTTGTCTCTGAATAATATTCTGTAAACTTTTTTAAGTCTACTACTTCTGACTTATAAGGTTTAAAAACTAATATTAACATAGCTATAAACGCTGCTACTATTATAGCAAATATTTTAAATACCTCTTTCACTATTTCCCCCTTGCAAAAGACTTCTCATACATTTCTATAAGTTTATCATTGCTTTCAGTTGATGAAATAGTATCAATTAACTTTTTCGTCGCGGTAGCTTTATCTAGAGATGATAAATATCTTCTTATATTCCAAATAGAATCTAATTTCTTTTTCCCTACTAAAAGCTCCTCTTTTCTAGTTCCAGATTTTTGAATATCTATAGATGGATAGATTCTAAGCTCAGCTAAGTTTCTATCTAAATGTATATCTAAGTTCCCCGTTCCCTTAAACTCTTCATATATTACATCATCCATCTTACTTCCAGTATCAATTAAGGCTGTTGCTAAAATAGTTAAGCTTCCACCATTTCTTATATTTCTTGCTGATCCAAAGAATTTCTTTGGATAATATAAAGCCGTTGGATCAATTCCACCTGAAATTAATTTTCCACTTGATGGTATCACTATATTATATGCTCTAGCTAATCTTGTTAGAGAATCCATTAAGATAACTATATTTTCACCGTTTTCAATCTTTCTTTTGGCTCTTTCTAAAAGAGATTCAGTAACTTTTATATGATTTCTTGGATCGTCATCAAAAGTTGAAGCATAAACCTGTGCTCCTTTTACAGTTTCTTTTATATCTGTAACTTCTTCTGGTCTTTCATCTATTAAAAGAATCCAAACTTCAATATCTTTATTATTTTCAATTATAGAGTTTGCTATATTGCTAATCAATACTGTTTTACCAGCCTTTGGTGGAGCTACTATTAATCCTCTTTGACCCAATCCTATAGGTGCAATTAAATCTATTATTCTCCCAGAGATATTTTTTGCATCTGTTTCCAACTTTAACTGTTCTGTTGGATAAGCTGGTATTAACTCATCAAATGGTATTCTTGACTCCGCCTCTTGAATACTTCCATTATTTATTAAAAGAACTTTTCTAAGTCCATAGTTATTTTCACCTTGAACAGCCTCTCTTACTTCACCCAATACAAAATCTTCTGTCCTTAATTTAAATTTTCTTATTTGTGAAGCTGATACATAGACATCTTTTTCAACATTTGTATTTCTTAAAAAACCATATCCATCAGCCATTACCTCAAGATTTCCCCAAGCTAAATGCATTCCCTCTTTAGCATCAATCGCTTCATTTATTAATTCCACAATCTCCGCTTTTTTAGTTCTACTCGAATAATCAATCTCCATTTGTCTAGCAATCTCTTGTAACTCTTTTAGCAAAAAATTTTCTAACTTCTCCATTGTACCTCCAAGGTTACTAGTCTACTATCTCTCCGTATAGCGACCATGTTTTACACTCATTTATTTTTACATTAACAAATGTTCCTTCTAACTCTTTATCTCCTGCAAACAAAACAACTTTATTAGTTGATGTTCTTCCTGTTAGAACTTCTTCATTTTTTCTGCTTGGCCCCTCAACTAAAACTCTTTCTACTTTCCCTTTATAACTATCACTAGCTTCTTTTGATTTTCTATTTTGTAGATCTATTAGTCTTTGAAGTCTTTCTTTCTTCACTTCTTGGTCTAATTGACCATCCATTTTTGCTGCAGCTGTACCTTTTCTAGGTGAATACATAAACATAAATGAAGTTTCAAATCCAATTTTGTCTACAACATCTAAAGTATCCAAGAAATCTTCCTCTGTTTCATGTGGGAATCCTACTATTATATCCGCTGTTAATGATACTCCTGGAATTCTTGATTTTATTTTTTCAGCTAACTCTATATACTGCTCTTTAGTATACTTTCTATTCATTAGCTTAAGTATTCTTGATGACCCTGACTGTAGCGGTAAATGTAGACATCTTGCAACTTTTTCATTTTTAGCTATAACATCAATTACATCATCTCCAAAATCTTTTGGATGTGGAGAAACAAATCTAACTAAAAAATCTCCATCTATTTTACAAATTTCCTCTAATAATACTGCAAAATTCTCACCAGTTTCTAAGTCATTTCCATATGAGTTTACATTTTGACCTAGTAACATAATCTCTTTATATCCTTTTTCCACAAAAACTTTAACTTCATCTAAAATTTGAGGCATTGGAACAGATCTTTCTCTTCCTCTTACATAAGGAACTATACAATAAGTACAGAAATTATTACATCCATATGTTATTGGAATTGACGCTGTTTTTTTAGAATCAAACTCTGCATCTAATCTTGGTGGTAAATCATCTTCGTCACCTGTATAGATAACATGTTTAAAATCTCCTGATTCTATTTTCTCAATTGCCGTTGGAATTTTTCCAATATTTTGATTTCCCATTACAATATCTATTACAGGGAATTTTTTAGCTAACTCTTCTCCTTGTTCCTGAGCAAAACAACCTGTTATTCCTATGATTGTTCCTCTCTCCTCTTTAACAGCCATTAACTCTCCAAGCTTTCCATAGATTTGAGTAGCTGCTCCTTCTCTTACTGTACAAGTATTTAAAAATACTGCATCTGCTTCTGATACATCTTCAATTACATTATATCCCATATTTTGTAAGATACTCTTTATTTTTGCACTTTCGTTGACATTCATTTGACAACCGTATGTTATTATTACTGCATTTTTCAATTTTTTTCCTCCAAATTTTTAACAAATTACTACCTAAACATGTTAAAAATTATACCATAGTAGTACAACTTTTATCAATAATTCTTTAGCTAAACATTATTTAAATATATCTTTAGCTTCTAAATACCATAACAACAAATCTATATTCTCCATAGGAATATCTATTTCTTTACAATATTCTTTTAGTTTCTCCTCTATCTCTTTATATAACTTAGGAGTCACTGTTTTAGGAACCTCTTTTATTACATCTAAAGCTGCTAAATTTTTTAAAATATGTCTATCTAAAATTGCTAACTCTTGACCAAAACCAACATTTCTTAAAAAATGACTAGCCTCTTTATATGACATCCCTCTTATATTTTTTACAATCCACTCTCTCATTTCAAATGCTGAATTAAATGTTGAAAAAAAATCTTTTGTTATAAATTTTCCATTCTCATCCGTCATCTGCTTTCTAAGTATATAAAGATTTTTAGCCTTAGTTCTATTAAAACGAACAATATTTAAAAATGGAAGCATCTCCTCTTCGCTTCCTGTAAATAAAAGATTATTATCTCTCAGTTCGCTTATTGCTTTCCAGGCATTTCTAGCTTTAGATTGTGGAGTTAAAATACAAAAAGCTAACTCACAAAAGATATCTTTGTTATCTCCATCTTTCCATGTTTTTCTATAATCTTCTAATCTTTCTTCTATTCTACTTCTTATATTTTCATATATTTTTTGTACTTCATAAAAATAGGCATTTTTCATAAAACATACCTCCTAAAATTATTCGTACTTTAATTTTACCACATTTTTACAACTCTTTACATCTGTTTTTAAAAAAATAGGATAAAGCTATTTTTAGCTTTATCCTATTTTTTATAAGTTCACAAAATATCCATATTCTTTAAATAAACCTGATACTTCGTCTAAATTTTCCTTTTTTACCATTATGTGAAGATCTTCACCCTTTAAGATTAATGGTTTGAATCTTTTATCTTTTGTTATTGCTGATAACAACTCTTTATCATTTTTTAACTTTAAAACCTTATAATCAGGAACATGCGTTATTAACTCTGTTTTTTCAATAACATCTCCAAAAAATCTATTCCAATTCATTGGTAAATCATTTGTTATCTTTTCTTTGAACTCCTGTATCTTACCATGAACCTCGTTTAAATTTTCTAAACCTTTTGTTAAAGTTTCTTCAGATATTTTAAATTTATTTGGTGCTATTTTATTCCCTAGTTTTTCTAAAGTCATCATTCTAAGAGGGCTTTCTCCTATAACAGTAACAATTAATCTATCTTCATCTAAAACTATTTTTCCCTCATCCTCTAAAACTTTAAAATCATATGTTAATACTCTATCAAATATGTATCTACCTAGCTCTGTAAATTTAACATACTTTATTCCATCATACTTACTTAAATATCCATTTTTTAAATATAGTGAATTTGCTGATGATGGTTTTTCGTAACAAATTTCTAAAACTCCTAATGATGCTAAAATAAAAAATACTGATTTTATAAATGGTTCAACAACATATGCTAAATATTTATCATATCCTACTATTTTTGTTCTTTCATAATTTGCCTCATTAATATATAGTGTTGCGAAAGCTGATTCTAAATCTATAATTTCTATAAATTCATCTCTATAAAGTATACTCTTTATTATATTATCTATAGATACAAATCCATCATCTGGAAACTCAGATAAAATCTTATTTATAGTTGCTAAACCTCTTTTTATTTCATCATTTGATTTACCTACATTTTTTATTCCCTTTAAATAATTTAAATATAAGCTTATATATGTATTATCCTCACTTTTTATAATACTACCATCTAAAAACCCTTTTACAATAGCTTTTAAGTTACTAGATCTTATAAATTCATCATTTAAATACTCATCCTTAAAAAGAAATAAAAATAATCCCATAGTTTCTGTTTTTAAAAACTCTAAATCTTTTATTCCTTCGTAATACTCATGAATATTGCAATACTTCTTCATGTTATTTTTTGATTCTTTCAATAGTTTTCCACTACTTGAAAGTTGCATTTTTCCGTCCTTAAAAAAAGAGTAATATTTTCTTAAATTTTCTTGGATTTTTTCCTCATTATTTTCTCTAAACTCACACTCACAGTTTCCAACTTTATGAATAAAATATTCTCTTGGCTTATTCATAAACTGTCTCATAACTCTTACAATATCATTGTTTAGCGTTAAATACTCTCCTCTTTTTGAATCTCCATTTTTAGTAAAAAATAGAAACTCATCTTTTAACTCTGATTTTATATTGTATCCTTCCTCATCTTTTAAATAAACATCCCTATCTTTTATTTTAAATTTACCTTTCCAAGCTATACTTTCAAATATCTCTTGAACCTCTTTTGGTAATGAAGAAAAAATACCTTTAAATACCTCTTCTTTTGAATACATTTGTTCCATCAGTTCTAAAAATGTCTGTTTATTTGTAGATTCTGATATTAAAGAAATTTCAAACAATCCTAAATTACTTCCGATGTATCCGTCAGCTATCCAATCTAAAAAATATCTTTTAAAAATTTTAAAAAGAATCTCTTTTGAATAGCTTTCATTTAAAGCTTTTCTAAATCTATCTCTACTTATTCCCATATCATCTCCTATTCTCCAAGAATAAACTCTATATCCTTCTCAGTTAAAGTTTTTAAAGTCGCTCCCTCATCAGAAATTAAATTATCTAATAGCTGACTTTTACTTTCTTGTAATTTTAATATTTTTTCTTCAATTGTATCTTTTAATATTAACTTGTAAGAGAATACTGTCCTATCCTGTCCTAGTCTATAAGCTCTATCTACAGCTTGGTTCTCTACAGTTTTATTCCACCAAGGATCATAAATAAATATAGTATCCGCTGCTGTTAAATTAAGTCCTACTCCACCAGTTTTTAATGTCATTACAAAAACTTTATATTTTTTATCTTTTTGGAATAAGTTTACTAGACCTTGTCTATCTTTAGTCGCTCCTGTCATTTCTAAATACTTTATTCCTCTTTTTCTTAAATCTGATGTTATACTTTCAATACTTTTTATATAGTTTGTAAATACAAGAACTTTATGTCCATTTTCTACCGCATCTTGAACATTATTTATAAGAACCTCTCTTTTACTAGAAAGTACATTAGGATTTTTCATCTCAGGACAACTTGTCAATTGTCTCAGCTCATTTAAAGCTTGCAATATATAAAATTGTGTTTTCCCTAATCCTTGAGTTTTTATTTGACTATTTATCATCCCATAATAGTATGCTCTTCTTTCTTCGTACAATCTTTTCTGCTCTGGATTCATTCCTATAAACAACGTTTTTTCAATTTTATCAGGAAGATCTTTTAAAACCTCTTTTTTTACTCTTCTTAATATAAATGGATATATCTTCTTTTTTAATTCCTCTATCGCTTCTTTGTCATTCTCTTTTTGAATTGGATTAGCATAGTGATAATTAAACTCATCTAAAGTTCCAAACATCGATGGATTTAAAAATCTAAATAGAGAATATAGTTCTCCCAAATTATTTTCAATAGGAGTACCACTTAAAGCTAATCTATATTTTGAATCCAATAACATAACTGCTTTTGTTGTTTGTGCATTTACATTTTTTATATTTTGAGATTCATCTAAAACTATTAAATCAAATTTCATCTCTTTTAAATATTCAATATCATTTCTTACTGTACCATAAGTTGTTATTATTACTTCTACACTATTAAAAATAGACTTATCCCTAAAGTTTCCATAGTATATTCCACATTTAAGATCTGGACTAAACTTTTTTATTTCGCTCTCCCAGTTATATATCAAACTTTTAGGCATAATTATCAATGTTTTTCTTTTAGGAGTTAAATGTAAACTTGTTATTAATGTTATCGCTTGCAACGTTTTTCCAAGACCCATATCATCTGCTAAGCATCCACCTAAACTATTGTCCATTAAATATCTTAACCACTTATAACCATACTCTTGATACTCTCTTAGGGTAGCATTTATAATTGGTGTTGGTGCATTATAGTTTTCTATTTGATTGATACCTCTATAGAAACTCTTAGTTTTTTTAATTTCATTTGCTAATACTTTATCCTCAATTAAATCATCTATAATTGGTAAATCAAAAAATGAAATTTTTACATTTGATTTTCCATTATCTTTAAATACTCTTTCCAACTTTTCCATATATTTTCTGTTTATAAGTGCATTTGTTCCGTCACTTAAAACAATATATGAATCTTTTTTAAAGCTATTTAAAACATCCACTATTGAGAATTTTTCTCCCTCAATTTCTAAATGAACATCTCCTTCTAAAAAATCTATTCCGTGTTTAAAGTTTCCTACAACCTTTGGTTTTACAGCTTTTACACTGTATTTTTTTAAATTATCTGTTCCTACAACTTTATATTTACCCGCTAATTGAAGAAGCTCTTGTGTAACAAACTCTCTTGCTAACTTTTCTTGTAAAATTATAAAATTTCCATCTACGTAAAAACTAGATTTTATTTTTAAGTTCTTTTGATGCTTTACAATATTTTTAACAATCTCTTCCACTGTTTCATCTAAATAAGCCACTTCAACCTTTATTATTTCAACTCTTTTTAAATCATCTTTTATAACTAAAGCTTTCTCTAAATTATGCGCTTTTAAAAATTCATAATCAATTGTTGAAATTGATGCCCCTATTTTTAAATATAAACTATTATCTTGAGATATTTTTTCTATTATTAATTCTTGAACTGGTTTTAAATTTCCATCCTCTACAATTTCATAATCTAGACATTCAATTTCTATTCCACTACCAAATGAAGATGCTAATGTCAAATATTTTTCTAATTCTGGTTTTGAAAACTTAGACTCCATCTCCTTTAAAATATGTATAGTATCTTTAGGAATATCTATATAATAGATTGTATCCTCACTTATAACATAGTTATCTGAAACTATTTTAAAATCTTTCTCACCATTTAAAAGAAGTTTTCCTTCACATAAATCAAACTCATCTTCTACAAAATTAATTTTCAATACTATTTTATTTCCATTCAAAACCCATTTGATTGGGTTCATATCCCCTGTTACTACCTTCTTACTATTTTTTAGATAATCTAAAATTTCTATATTTTCATCTATATAGAGCTCATTTTTTTCGTTATCCCATCCAGAGAAAAAGCTATCTTCTTTTATCTCTTGAATTAAATCAATAATTTTCAAGTCATTTTCATCACTAATTTCATATTCTTCTATATTTTCTACGATATCCCCGTTACTGTCTACTAAAGAAACATATGTTCCTACTTCGTCACAAGTTAAAGTAAAAAATAGTGACTCTTTTATTTTTTTTAAATTAGATTCCATACCCTTTTCCCTCATATATAAATTTTTTCTGAAATATATTATATCAAATTTTCTAAGGGTTAGCAAGAAATTAAAAAAGGACTCCATTAATTAGAGTCCTTTTACTTAATTATTACTTAGCTTCTGATTCTTTTATTAAGATATTCATCTCTTCGATTAATGCATCTGCATCTAACCCATGAGCAGCAATTCCCTCTCCTAAAGTTTCTCCAGCTGCTACCATACATCCTACACATCCTAATCCATGCTTTTTAAATACCATTGAAATTACTGGATGCTTTTGAACTGCTTCTAAAATATTCATATCTTTAGTTACCATTTTTACTCCTCCTACATTCTCTTTCTATTACTTTTTTATTATATAAAACTTTACTTTTTTTGTCAATTATTTTCCAACAACATTTAATAGATCATGGATTCTCACAACTCCAACAACCTGTTTACCTGATAAAACAGGTAATACTGATATTTGACTCTCTCTATTTTCCATAAGATCTAAAGCGTCCAATGCCATTATATTTTCAGTGGCATAAGTGTAATTTCTAGTCATTATATCCTCAGCTTTTAAGGTAAAGAATTTATCTCTCATTTTTAAAGCTCTTCTGATGTCCCCTTCTGTTATAATCCCTAAAAGTTCATCATTTTCTACTATACAAACTACACCCAATCTTTTTTTAGTCATCGTCATTATTACTGTATCCATATCACTAGCCAATTGAGCTATTGGTAAATCCTTATGCATTACATCCCTTACTTTCATAAGCAGTCTTCTTCCTAAGCTTCCTCCTGGATGATAAACAGCAAAATTTTCAGGTTTAAAGTTTCTTGCAGTTATTAATACTGTTGCTAGTGCATCTCCCATAACTAAGGTACTCGTTGTTGAAGACATTGGAGCTAAATTTAATGGACACCCCTCTTTTTCAACACCTATATCTAGTATAGCATCTGCTTCTTTTCCAAGTCTTGAATTTGGATTACCTGTCATGGCTATCAATGTTGCACCTATTTTTTTTATTGATGGAAGAATCGAAATAACTTCGTCACTATTTCCACTATTAGATATAGCTATTACTATATCATTTTTATTTATCATTCCTAAATCCCCATGAAGACCCTCTGCTGAGTTCATAAAAACAGCTAATGTTCCTGTAGATGCAAGTGTTGCTGCTATTTTTTTCCCAATAATCCCAGATTTTCCAATACCTGTTATTACAACTTTCCCTTTAGAATTTAGTATTAAATTTACAACAGTTTCTAATGAATCTGATATTTTACTTTTGACTTTTTCTAATTCACAAATCTCTTTATCAAATAGATCTTGAGCTATTTTTTTTACGTCCATACTATCTTCCTTTTACTAAATCATCTATTTTTACAGCTACTTTTAATATCTCCTCTAAATCTGATAAGAACAACATATTTGGACCATCTGATTTAGCATTTGTCGGATCTGGATGAACCTCTGCAAATATTGCATCTATTCCAATCGCTAATCCAGCTCTCATTAAAGGAAATACAAACTCTCTATCTCCAGATGTTGCAGTTCCTAATCCACCTGGCTTTTGAACTGCATGAGTCACATCAAACACAACTGGATATCCAAACTTTCTCATCTCTCCAAATCCTCTCATATCTACAACCATATTGTTATATCCGAAAGTTGACCCTCTTTCACAAAGCATTATATTTGGATTATTCATCTCTTCCATTTTTACAACTACATTTTTCATATCCCACGGTGCCAAAAATTGTCCTTTTTTAATATTTACTGGTAATCCTGTTTCAGCTGCTGCTATAAGCAGATCTGTTTGTCTACATAAAAATGCTGGTATTTGAATTATATCTACAACTTTAGCAACCTCTTTACATTGCCAAGCTTCATGTACATCTGTCACTACTGGTACATTAAATCTCTCTTTTACTTTTTTTAATATCTCTAAACCTTTTTCAATTCCTGGTCCTCTATATGAATGTATAGAAGATCTATTTGCCTTATCAAAAGATGCTTTAAATACAAAGTTAATTCCTAATCTATCACAAATATCCTTTACTTTTTCAGCTACTTCCATAACTAACTCTTCTGATTCAATTACACATGGTCCAGCTATTAAAGTAAATCTATTGTCTCCACCAATTTCAAATTTATTCGCTATTTTAACTTTTTTTACCTCTTGAACTATCTTCAATTATTTCACCTCTTCTAATTCTTTTATCGCTTCTATGGCAATCTCTCTATCGTCAAAATATATCTTTGTTGTTCCTAAAATTTGATAAGTTTCATGCCCTTTACCTGCTATCAGTATTATATCATCTTTTTCAGCTTTTAAAACTGCTTTTTTTATTGCTTCTTTTCTATCAATTTCCACTATATAATTTTTATCTTTAAATCCTTTTATTATATCTTCTATTATTTTATTAGGATCTTCCGTTCTTGGATTATCTGAAGTTACAATTACTAAATCACTATATCTCTCACTAACCTCTGCCATTACAGGTCTTTTTATTCTATCTCTATCTCCACCACAACCAAATACAGTTATTATTTTACCACTAGTTTTTAAATCAGTAACTCCTTGTAAAATATTTTCTAGTGCATCTCCTGTATGAGCATAATCTACAACTACTTTGAACTCTTGACCTGCTAAAACTGGTTCAAATCTACCTGGAGCTCCCTTTATCTCTCTAGCTCTTTCTTTTATTGTATCTAGATTTATGTTTAATATTTTTCCAACTCCAATTGCTGCTAATAAATTATACATATTAAACTTTCCTAGTAATGATGGATTTATCTCTTTTATTAACTCAAAATCCAAATCAGCTTTTTCTTTTAAAGAGTATGTCATTCCTCCAAATTCACTATATATTCTTCTACCATACTCGTCATCTATATTGATTACACCATTTTTTGAATCTTTTAATTTTTCAAAAAGTATTTTTTTTGCATTAAAATAATCTTCCATATCTTTATGGTAGTCTAAGTGTTCTGGTGTTAAATTGGTAAAAACAGCTACATCAAAATCTAGCATATCTACTCTTCCACTTGTCAATCCATGAGAACTAACTTCCATCACTAGATATTCTAATCCTTTATCCACTGATTTTTTACACATTTTTATGATATCTAAAGATTCTGGAGTTGTGTTTGGTGCTTCTATTATCTCGTCTCCAATTTTATACTCCACAGTTCCTATTCTAGCAACCTTACTCTCTCCTAAAATTTGCTCTATTAAATAGGTTGTTGTTGTTTTCCCATTTGTTCCTGTTACACCAATTATTTTTAATTCTTTTTCTGGATTTTTATAAAAATTAGATGCAATTTTCCCTAATTTTCCTCTTAGATTTTCAACTAAAAAATATCCTATTCCCTCTTTTTGCTCTGTTAATTTTTCTGATATAATTATTGCTGCTGCTCCATTTTCAATAGCTTTATCAATAAATTTATGTCCATCTACTAAAGCTCCTTTTAATGCAATAAATATATCTCCTTGTTTTATCTTTCTTGAGTCATACTCTAAGTTTCCATTATATATATCTTTTTCTGTAGATTTTAATATTTTATAATCTACTCCTTTAAATAATCTTTCCATATTCATCCCTCGCTATATATTATTCAACTTATTATAACACTTTTCAAAAAAAAACAATATATACTTAAAGTAAAAAACAGAGGAAAAAATCCTCTGTTTTCATATTTACTATTTAGCTGGAGTATAAACTCCTGAATTTAAAGCATCCTTTATTGCTGCTCTTACTTTTGTTGCTCTTACTGAAGCTCCAGCGTTTTCGATATCTCCTGGAGCATATAATGTTTCCATTCCTTCGTTAACATTTTTTCCTGTTATAGCTTTTAATAGAGCTTCATATTGATCTTTATTTTTTGTTAAATCTTTATTCTTTAAATAATTTTGCTCTTTATAAAAAAGTGTTCTAAACTTTGGATTTTCAATTTTATCATCTTTTAAATCAAATTGAATCTCAACTTGAGTTTCTTGTCCAGAAATAAACACCCCTCTATAAGTTCCATTTCTATGTTCCGCTCCATAAGCTACTGCACCGATTATTGTTAATAACATTAAAAGTTTTTTCATATTCCCTCCTCAACCCATTTTAATATATTTTAAACTATTTAAATATATTTTGTCAATTAATTTTGATTATCAAATTATATCCCATGTTATAGCTTTGTTACCTTTTTCTTTTAATATACTATTTATAGTTTTAAAATGACCACATCCAAAAAATCCTCTGCTTGCTGACAATGGACTTGGATGAACACCTTCAAGAATTATATGGTTGGGATTTGTAATATATTTCTTTTTATCTTTAGCATTATTACCCCAAAGAACAAATATTACTTGCTCTTTTTTTTCATTAATTTTTCTTATAACTTCATCTGTAAATGTAGCCCAACCTATTTTACTATGAGAGTTAGCTTCACCCTCTCTTACAGTTAAACTGGCATTTAAAAGAAATATTCCTTGTTTTGCCCAATCTTCTAAGCACCCACTATTGAATATTTCCCCCTCCTCTTCACTGATTATCTCTTTATATATATTTCTTAAAGATGGAGGTAATGAAACTCCTCTTTTTACTGAAAATGCTAATCCATGAGCTTGTCCTGGTCCGTGATATGGGTCTTGTCCTAGTATCACTATCTTTATATTTTTATAAGGAGTTAATTGAAAGGCTGTAAATATCTCTTTTTTTGCTGGGTATACTATTTTTTCTGAGTATTCATGTTTTAAAAATTCTTTCATTTTTACAAAATATTCTTTTTTAACCTCATCTTTTAATATTTCATCCCAATCATTTCCTATTTTTAACATAACAAATCTCCCAATTACTTTTTATCTAAAGTTAATGATCCACACTCTTTAATATCTTTTTTCATTCCACAAGCTGAGCACTGCTCTCTACAATCAACTGTTAAAGCTTGTTTTTCACTTTTTTCTAATTCTCTTATGTAAAACTCTTTACTAACTCCTGTATCTACAAGATCCCACGGAAGAATAGCATCTAAATCTCTTGCACCTAAATAATCTTTTTCAGATATATTTAACTCCTCCATTGCTTCTTTCCAAATAGAAAAATTATCTTTATAGTCGTCTAGTTTTGCACCAATTTTGAAGGCTGTTTCTATTAAATCAGCTGTTCTTTCATCTCCTCTTGAAAGGAAACCTTCTAAATAAGATTTTTTAGGTGGATGCATTCTTAAAGTTGCTCCCTTCATCCCTCTAAAAGCATCTCTTAACATCCCTTGCTTTCTTTCTGTTTCTTCAACACTCATCTGCTCATGCCACTGATAAGGTGTATGAGGTTTCGGTACAAAATTTGAAACACTTGCTGTTATATTAACTCTTCTTCTAATTGTTCTACATCTATATGTTACTCTTTTTACTAGCTCATATATTGCCATAACATCTTCATCTGTTTCAAACGGTAGCCCTATCATAAAATAAAACTTTAAATTATCCCAACCAGCTTTTACTGCTGCTTCCGCTGTCTCTATAATCTCTTCCTCTGTTACCCCTTTATTGATAACATCTCTCATCTTCTGGCTTCCAGCTTCTGGAGCAAATGTGAACCCAGTTCTTTTTCCACCACTGATATTAACAGCTACGTCCACTGAATGTGTATTCATTCTAAGAGATGGCAATGAAATTGCTAAATTTTTATTCTCATATTTCTTTTGTAACCCATCTATTAAAGAACTTATTCCTGTATAATCACTACTACTTAAAGAGGATAATGATATTTCAGAATAACCTGTATTGAAAAGCATATCCTCTATTAATTCCATATTTTTCTCAAGACTTCTTTCTCTTACAGGTCTATAAACATATCCAGCTTGACAGAATCTACATCCTCTAGTACAACCTCTTTGAATCTCCACAGAAGCTCTATCATGAACTATTTGGATATATGGCACTAATTGCTCAGAATATGATGGTGTATTATCTATATCTTGAACTATAGCTCTTTTTATTCTTTTTATCCCTTTATGTAATTTAGGAATATAAACTCCCTCAAAATCTTTTATAGCTTCAAGTTTTTCAGCCTTTGTTTTTCCTGCAAGAGCAACTAATGTTTGAGCTAATTTTGTCATAGTTTCCTCTCCATCACCAATTACAAAGAAATCTAAAAATTTCTCCATTGGAGTTGGATTCATCATACAAGTTCCACCAGCCATTATAAGAGGATACTCCTCTCCTCTTTCATCTGCATGCAAAGGAATACCAGATAAATCTAAAGCATTTAAAACATTTGGATAACACATCTCATATGATAATGAGAATCCAATAACATCAAAATCTTTTAACTCTGTTTTTGTCTCTAAAGAAAACATTGGAATATTATTTTGTCTCATTAAAGTTTCCATATCTTCCATAGGAGCAAATCCTCTTTCTAAATAGAAATTATCAACTTTATTCATAATTGCATAAAGTAATTTTATTCCTAAATTAGACATCCCCACTTCGTAAATATCTGGAAAAAATAGACACATTCTAGCCTTCACTGAATCTAAATCTTTATGAAAACTATTTATTTCATTTCCTAAATACTGAGCTGGTTTTTCTACTGACATTAAATATTTACCTATATCTACTCTCATATCTCTCCTTTTATTCATCATCAATTTTTTGGAAAATTTTCATTTCATTTTCCCCATCATCTCTATGATGATCTCTACATAATCTCGCTACATCTATATTGATATCTTTTAATATTTCAAAGGCATTTTCAGAGTGTTTTTCTAATTTTTCATCTCCGATTAAAACTTTTTTTACTCTTTTTAAAAGACCTGTATTACCTTTTCCACAGTCATGTAATAATGCTAATTTTAAATAATTTTTATTATTTTTTAAAATTTTATTCTCACTACATTTTTTATAAACTAAAAATGAATGTAACTTATCATACTCTCGCATCTTAGTAAAAATCTCAAACTCTTCTATAGAAAGAATCTTTTTTACTTCCTCTTCATTTTTTTTATTAAATTTTAAAAATATATATCTATATACTTGCTTTAGTCTAGAAAGCATTTAAATCTCCCTTATTACTATATTTCCAAGTTCTTTTCTTAAGGACTTTATATTTGAAGCATTTCTTCCTATTACTTCTCCTTTTTTTTCCTTTTTTACATATAATATTGTAATCTCATCATCAACTGTTTTCTCTATTTTTTCAACTCCAGATATTTTAAGATTATCACATGACAGTATCATTTTATCCGTTAACTCTTCTTTTAAATACACATTTTCTAAAGTTAAAAATTTTCCAGGAAAAGTTTCAACCTCTCCAGTTAAAATATATCCTGCCATATTTCTAACTTGTTTAGGCATAAATGAATTCCCTATAAATTTCAATACTCCTTTTTGAAAAGTAACTTGAACTGTTCTTTCATGTTCTTTTAATTCTAATCCCTTCTTATCTGTAAATTTACTTACATCATAAGTCCCACTTATCTCTAAAAGAGTTTTTTCTATATCCTCTATTGATCTTTTAACTCTTTTTTTAGGATATCTATATAAGTATTCTCTCTTTTCTACATATTCTGGAAAAGACAAATTTGGAAAAGTTTTCTGTACTTTTCTTATAAAAATAGATTCCTTCATCTTTTCGTTAAATTTAAATATTATCTCACTTAAGTCACCATTAAAATTACTACTTACATATAAAAGATTTCTTTCAGCAGAAACTTTAGCATCTGTCCTTCCACCCTGTTGAATTCCCTTTGCCCAAGTAAATCCTAGTTCATTCATTACTCTTCTAAATTCACCTTTTACAGTTATTTTTTCCGCCATTTCATCAAAAGAATGAAATTTTTCTCCATTATAAAAAACTGTAAATATGTATCCCCATTTATCAGTTTTTTCAATACCTCTAAAATTCATTACTCTCCTCTTTTTCTAACAATATGGCATCTTCTACATCTTGCCTCATAGCTTTCACTAGCTCCAACTAATACAATAGGGTCATCCTCGTATGCTGGCTCTCCATCAACTAATCTTTGAGTTCTTGATGCTGGATTCCCACAACAAGCACAAATAGCATTAAATTTATCTACATATTCAGCTTTTGCCATTAATCTATCCATTGGTTTAAATGGTTCTCCTCTGAAATCTTGATCCAATCCAGCTACAACAACTCTCTTCCCTTGATCTGCCAGCTCTTCACAAAATTCAGCTACATCCTCTCCAAAAAATTGAACTTCGTCTATTCCTATAACCCTCACATCTTTATATTCAGCTTCTATTATATCTCTCATCTCTTTCACTGTTGAAGCTGGTACTGCTTCAATGAAAGCCTGGCTATGAGAAGCTACTTTTGTATCATCATATCTATCATCACTTGAATGTTTAAAAACTAAAATCTTCTGATTTGCGTATTTTGATCTTCTCATTCTTCTAATTAACTCTTCACTTTTTCCTGAAAACATACTTCCAGTTACAACTTCTATCCAACCCATTCCTTCTGTTAATAATAAATGCATTGTATCCTTTCCTCCATCATCAACTATTTTTTATCTGTTTTCTATTATAACATAATTAATACATCAAAACAAATCTATAAATCTTTTCAAAAGAAAAAGTAGCCACTACAGCTACTTTTAATTTCTCTATTTTTCGTCTACATATCCTAATTCTTTTAAGAATGGCTTCTTCTTTCTCCAATCATCTTTCACTTTTACCCAAAGCTCTAAATATATTTGAATACCTAAAAGATTTTCAATCTCTTTTCTAGCTTCAGTTCCAATCTCTTTTAGCATCTTTCCTTGTTTTCCAATTATAATACCTTTTTGAGAATCTCTCTCCACATAAATATTAATATCGAATTTATCTTTTCCATTATCTCTTCTAGTTACATTTATAATTTCAATAGCTACAGAATGAGGAATTTCGTCCCTTGTTCTTTCCAATATTTTTTCTCTAACAACCTCTGTTATTATTCTATACGTAGGCATATCTGTATACATATCATCTGGATAGTATTTTATTCCATCTTCTAAGAATGGATCTAGTGCTTCCAATAACTTAGGAACACCAATAGCATATTGACCCGCTATTTCTACAATAGCATCAAAATCTCCAAGCTTTTCTGCTATCTCTTCTCTTTTTCTCATCAATTCTTCATCATTTATTTTATCTATTTTATTAACTATAAGTATTCTTGGTGTTTTTTTCGCATCCTTTACCTTTTCCCATACAAATAAATCACCAGTACTGATCTCTTGAGAAGCATCAATAACCATAGCTATAACATCAACATCCCTCAATACTCTTAAAGCACTGTTTGTCATATGTTCACCTAACAAATGTTTCGGTTTATGTATTCCTGGAGTATCCACAAATATATATTGATTTCCATTAAAATTTAAAATACCTTTTATTGTATCTCTTGTTGTTCCTGCTTTATCAGAAACAATAGCAACTTTTTCATTTACAAGTTTATTTATTAATGTAGATTTTCCTACGTTTGGTCTACCTACAACTGCTATAAATCCAGCTTTCACTCTTAATCATCTCCTATTCCTATTTTAAAATACTTCTCTTTTAAGTCTAAAAAAAATTGTTCTTCGTTAGTTTCATCATTATATTTTACCATAGTTTTCAAAGTATTTCTCAACATATTTGGAGTTATCTCTCTCTCAATACCACATTTCTTTCCCAATGAGATAAATCTAGCTCTAAATGATTGTCTACTAAATCCATAAAATACAAGATTACTACTGCCACCAGCTAAGTGTGTTCGAATATCTTTTATATAGTTTTCAAGTTCTTTTGAAAGTTCATCAGATATTCCTATCTTTTCTCCCTTTTCATCATTGTATATAATTTTATATGAAACTAATTCTAAATCTGATACCTTTATTTTAAGAATATCATTAATCGATAAATTAGTTTCTACTAAAAGCTTTATAAGTAATTTATCTCTTATACCTTTATAATCTTTTCCACAGACATCTAAAATATTGTTAATCTCCCAAAGTTCTAAAGTTTCTAACTCTTTTTCTGGAGCTTTTTCAATTATTATTCCTTCTGAAGGATTATCATTAATAAATCTTTTTTCTAAAAGATATTTATAAAATGTTTTAATTGTACTTACTTTTCTTATGATAGAATTCGGTTGATAGTTATGTTTTAAAAACTCTACATACTTTAAAACATCCTCTTTTTTTACATCCAAAAAATCTTTCTCTATAAAACTTTCAAAATCTTTTATATCACCATGATATAAATCAAGAGTCTCTTTTTTTAAACTTTTTGAATCTGCTTTATATTTAATAAAATTTTCTAATAGTTCCATTACGCATCACCTAATAATTCTTTAGCATGCTCTATTACTGCTTCAGATATATTTTTTCCTGCTAACATTCTAGCAATCTCTTTGACTCTTTCATCTTCATCTAACTCTTTTACCTGTGTTATAGTTTTATTATCTAAAAGTTTTTTTTCTATATAAAATTGTTGAGTTGCCTTTGCAGCTATAGCAGGTGAGTGAGTTATACTCATAACTTGTGTTGTTTCTCCTATCTCTTGAAGTTTATTGGCTATCTTTCTAACAGTTTCTCCACCAACACCTGTATCAATCTCATCAAAAATTAATATTGGAATGTTATCTACTTTAGAAAAAATAACTTTTATAGCTAACATTATTCTACTAACCTCTCCACCTGAAGCAACTTTCCATAGAGGTTTTAATCCTTGACCAACATTTGTTGATATCATAAACTCCACTTGATCTATTCCACTTAAAGTCATCGACGAAGATTCTTCAAACTCAATTTTAAAATTAGCATCTCCCATATTTAATCCTTTTAGTTCATCTTGGAGATTTTCCTCTATAATTTTAGCCTTTAATTTTCTTATATCACTTAACTTTTTAGCTAAAGTATAGTATTTTGTTTTAGCTTCATCTCTATCTTTTTCTAATTTTTTTACTTGAAAACTATTTTCATCTAATAATTGAAGTTTTTCATCAATTTTTTCTCTATATTGGAGTATCGTACCAATATCATCTCCATATTTTGATTTTAAACGATTTATTGCATCAAGCCTTGAGATAACTTTTTCTAACCTCATATCATCTGCTTCTATATCATCATTTAAATCTCTAATGGAGTCCACACAGTCTTGTAAATCATAATAAACTCTTTCTAGTCTTTCTAGATTCTCTTGAAATTCTTTTCCATACTTTGAGATTGTCTCTAAATTTTTTCTACTATTATAAATTATATTTAAAGCATTTTTTTCTCCATCTTTTAATATATTTTCTGTTAATGATAGCTTTTCCTTTATTTTTCCCGCATGAAAAAGTTTTTTATACTCCTCTTCAAGCTTTTCATCCTCTCCATCCTTCAAATTTACCTTGTCAATTTCTTGAAGTTGAAACTCATAAAATTCCTTTTTCTCAAGAGTTTCTCTCTTATTTTTTTCCACATCTTGAATTCTTCTCTCTAAACTTGAATATTCATTATAGATTACTTCTAATTGTTTTTTTATACTAATTCCATCATCGCCTAAAAATCTATCTAAAAGTCTTAGATGATTACTTTTATTTAAAAGCATTTGATGGGAATGTTGTCCTACAATATCAACTAAAGTTCCCATTATCTCTTTTAAACTAGACATTGGTACTCTTATATTATTTACAAAAGCTTTTCCTTTTCCATTCTTATCTATATGCCTTCTTACAATAACTTCATTATCTTCAGCTTCTATACCTAACTCTTTTAATTCAGCTTCTTGCTCCTCATTAACTGCAAATACACCTTGTGCTAAAAGGTATTCCTCTCCATCCCTTACCATATCAGCACTGGCTTTTTCTCCTATTAAAAGATTTATTCCACTTAAAATTATTGATTTTCCTGCTCCAGTTTCTCCAGTTAAAACAATTAACCCACTTTTAAACTCTAAATCTACTTTCTCTATTATAGCTAAATTTTCAATTTTCAACTCTTTTAACATAGATTATCTCCCCACTTTAACTTATCTCTCAAAATCCCATAGTAATCTCTATTTTCTGGTAAAATAAGATTTATTTTCTCTTGAGAATAATATACTAATATCTCCTCTTCATCTTCTATCTCTCTTTCTATTTCACCATCTACTATTATACAACCTTTTTGCCCAGGTTTTAAAGTTAATATTAACCTTTCATCACCACTTATTATTATAGGCCTTGTTGCCAAATTGTGAGGAGCTAAAGGAGTTACTACTATTGCCTTTATTTGTGGCATAACTATTGGCCCTCCAGCTGAAAGAGAGTACGCTGTGGAGCCTGTTGGTGTTGCAACTATTATTCCATCTGCTTTATAATCACATATTTTAGTATTTTCTGTATTCATAGATATATTTAAAATTTTTGAACTAGCCATTTTTTTAGAAATAACAATCTCATTTAACACATCTATTTTTTCTCCTTTTATAACTATCTCCAAGAGCTGTCTACTCTCTTTTCTTACTATTCCTTTTAAATAGTTAATAAAAGTAGGTTCAAACTCCTCTATTTTTATTTCTGTCAAAAAACCTAAAGACCCTGCATTAATTGCAAAGATATCTATATTTTTATTTTTTATTAACCTTTTAGAAGCTCTAAGTAGAGTTCCATCTCCTCCTATAACAACAGCAAATTTTGCTTCTAATACATGAGTTTCAGGAACTATCTCTATATCACTTTTTAAAAAAAACTCTGTTAATTGATGATATAGCTTTACTGCTTCTTTTTTATCCTCATTGTAAATTATAGTTCCTTTCATTATTCCTCCCTTAAAATAGATTTTCTGGATTTATTGGTTTTAAATTAAATCTTACCTCGTAGTAAAGATTTGCTTTACTATCAGTATTCAAACCTAAAACTCCAATATCTTGGCCTCTTTGGACTTGTTGATTTAGTTTTACTCCTACAGCAATCAAGTTACCATATACACCAATTGTATTATATCCATAATCTATCATAACCACATTATTAAGTCCTTGAAATTTATCGGCATAAATTACTTTTCCACTCGTTGTGGCCTTAACCCTAGCTCCCATTTTTCCAGCTATTTCAATACCGTTACTAACAACTTCACCATTTTTCTTCTCTCTAAATTTTACAACAATAGTTCCTGAAATAGGCCTTTGAAATTTTCCAAGTTTAAGCACTGCAGTGTCTAATTTTACATTTTTAGCTGTTACACTTCTTGCCTTTATAATTCTTTCAATCTCTTTTTCTATATTTTTCTTTTGAACCTCTAACTTACTTATTGTTTTTACATGAGTTGTTTTTTCTTGGTTCAATCTAGTTATCAATCTATTTTTTTCCTGTTTTTTTACTTCGATAGACCTTCTATTAGAATCTAATTTTCTTTTAAGTACTGTTAACTTTTGTCGATCATTCTCAATATTCTTTTTTACTTGTTCTATTGAAGTTTGAACATTTTTTATATGTTCCATACTTTCTAGATCTCCATATAAAAGTCTTGAAAAACTTCGTTTTGCAATACTTCTATCCTTAGTACTGCTTTCTAAACTAGATTTTCTAGTTACCTCTATCATTTTAGCTTTATATTCTGATTTCTTTCTATCTAATGCTTTACTACTTACATTTAAATTTAATCCACCATATTCAATATTTCTATTAACTATTTTTACCTCTTCTTGAAGTTTTTCTGCTTCTTTTTCTATATCTTTAATCTCTGAATTTATATTTTCAATCTGTTTTGCAATACTTATTTTTTCAGAGTCTATATTTTCAATTCTACTGCTTTTTTGCTTTATTTCACTCTCTATTTTTTTCATTTTATTTTTCAGATTATCTACACTATCTCCAAATATAAAAGTTGAATAAATAAAAAAAATTATTATTCCTTTCATAATTAAACCTCATCTTTTTTTAGCTTACCTGTTGATTTCCAAGCTAAAAACAGAAGTGCTAGTGTTGCTACAATTTCAATTACTATAATTTGTTTAAAACTTTGAAGTATTAATGTCAATAAAATCTGTTGATACTTGTCTCTAAGAATAACATACATATTAAAAAATATCATGCCTCCAACTAAAGCACTTCCAAAAAATGGTATTAAATTTTTATTCCTAGCTACAGAAAAATTCCTTCTATTTTGAGGAGCTTTTATTGCAAAAATCATATAATCTCTGATTATAACCCCTCTTAAAATAGTTGTTATTGGATAATACATTCCTAGCGATAACAACAAGCAAATAAATAGTGACATATTTGCTGCACTAATTTTTCTTTGAGTATTTTGTAAAAATTGACTATCTATATATATCTCTCTTACCATAGGATTTACATCTAATAACTCTTGAATGGCATGAAGTTTTTTTTCATCTTTAAAATATACAATTATTGAATTTGGTAATGGATTTTCACTTTTAGGTATAACTATCTCTAATTCTTTTTGTAAATTTCTAAAAGCTTCCTCTTTTGATAAAAATCTCGTTCCTTTAACATTTTCATTTTCTAAAAGAAATTTTTCAAACTCTTGTAGTTTTTCTTTTGAGTTATCATTTTGTAACTCGATAGTAAAAAAATAATCACTCTTTAATATTTTCCCAATAAAGTAGCTATTAGAAGATAATGAAATAAATATATTAAATATAATAAAACTCAATGTCAATGCTATAAATGTTCTTGCCCCTTTTCTTCTTTCCATCTCTTCTCCCTAATTAAAATATAGAGGCCAGTTTAACTCGCCTCTATACTGTATATTTTCTATAAGTTTTCTTTTATTACTGATATTAATTTTGTTGCTGTTAATTCATACTTCTCTAATAACTCTTCAGCTTTTCCACTTTGACCAAATACATCGTAAATTCCAACTTTTTTAACTAATGTTGGATGTGTCTCTGATAAGAACTCTGATACTGCTGATCCAAGTCCTCCTATTACAGAATGCTCTTCAGCTGTTACAATAAATTTTGTTTCTTGAGCTGCTTTTAAAACTGTCTCTCCATCTAAAGGCTTTATTGTTCCAACATTTATTACTCTTACTGAAACTCCTTCAGCTTGTAACTTTTCTGCTGCTTCTAAAGCTCTTGCTGTCATAAGTCCCGTTGCTAATATTGTAACATCAGTTCCTTCTTTTATTGTATTTGCTATCCCTATTTGGAAGTCATATGAATCATCAAATAATACTGGTACATCTAATCTTCCCATTCTTATATATACTGGTCCATTGTACTCTGCTGCTGCAAATATCATTTTTTTAGTTTCTGTAGCATCTGCTGGCGATAATACAACCATTCCAGGAATACTTCTCATTAAAGAGATATCTTCAACTGATTGGTGTGATCCCCCATCCTCTCCTACTGAAATTCCCGCATGTGTTGGAGCTATTTTTACATTTAATTTTGGATAAGCTACTGTATTTCTTATTTGCTCAAATGCTCTTCCTGCTGCAAACATCGCAAATGTAGAAGCAAATGGTATTTTTCCACATGTAGCAAGTCCTGCTGCTGTTCCAATTAAATCTGCTTCAGCTATTCCAACATTTATATGTCTTTCAGGAAATGCCTCTTGAAATAGATTTGTTTTTGTTGATTTTGTTAAGTCTGCATCTAAAACAACTATATTATTATTTTGTCTTCCAAGCTCTACCAATGCTTCTCCGTAAGCCTGTCTTGTAGATTTTTTCATTATTTCATCCTCCAAATTTATTATATCTCTGATACTTTCTCTAGCTCTGCTATTGCTCTTTCTGTCTCTTCACAAGTTGGTGCTACTCCATGGAATCCACAAACATTTTCCATAAATGAAACTCCTTTTCCTTTTACAGTTTTAGCAATAATAACTGTAGGTTGCCCTTTTGTTTCTCTCGCTTTATCTAAAGCATCAAATATCTCTTGGAAGTTATGCCCATCTATTTTAATTACATTCCATCCAAAAGCTTCCCATTTTTTATCTAGAGGCTCTACACCCATAATTTCATCTACATTTCCATCTATTTGAAGATTGTTTGAGTCAACGAAAGCACATATTGAATCAAGCTTGAAGTGTGCTGCTGACATTGCCGCTTCCCATACTTGCCCCTCTTGTAATTCTCCGTCTCCCATTAAAACATAAGTTCTATAGTTTTCTCCTGAGATTCTAGCTGATAATGCCATTCCATTTGCTACAGACAATCCTTGTCCTAAAGAACCTGTAGATATCTCTATACCTGGAAGTTTTTTCATATCTGGAT
Organism: Cetobacterium sp.; assembly: GCF_051653945.1. Lineage (GTDB taxonomy): Bacteria > Fusobacteriota > Fusobacteriia > Fusobacteriales > Fusobacteriaceae > Cetobacterium_A. Next base: position 1,245 of record NZ_JBOFXD010000073.1, on the reverse strand, counting down.
GTCCTTGTAAAGGTGATCCATAAGCTCTTAACGTTCCTAAAAGTTCTCTATCAAAGTATCCTCTTTCAGCTAAAGCAGAGTAAAGTACTGGAGCTGCATGTCCTTTTGATAAAACAAATCTGTCTCTTCCCTCCATTTTTGGGTTTTTAGGATCAATATTCATTTCTGAAAAATATAGTGCTGTTACTATATCTGCAGCTGATAGTGACCCTCCTGGATGACCTGATTTTGATTTACAAATCATTTGAACAATGTCTTTTCTAATTTTAGTAGCTTGTTCTACTAAAAAGTTAATGTCTCTCATTTTTTCTCCTCTCAATCCTTTTATTTAGTTAAATTATATTAAAAATTAACTTCTTTTGTCAAGTTAAGGTCCAGGATTTCTACAAATTTCCATGTACTAAAATAGGATTTTAACTTTTTCAAATATTAAGTGTACAATAAAACTGATTGAATTACTTATTTCATCATATTTTACTGCACTTAAAAATACACAAACTCCCGCAAAAAAGGTAAATGGTCTGAAAAACTTTTCTTCTTTTTTTATATTTTTTACAATTGTGTACACTCCTAATAAAGCCAAAATCATAACTTCTATGTAAGTTTGAGAATATTTTATCGATAAAAAGATACAATATATCCCTGTTAAAAAAATAAACCCTTTACTTCCTTTTACACCTAGACATATTCTACAATATGGAAAATATATTAAAGCTCCTCTTGACCATCCCTTAGGAAAAAAGTCAAAAATCATATGCAATCCCAATGCTAATGCAAAACCCATTATTGAAAATCTAAAAACTTCAACATCCTTTTGAGCATTATAAAAATATATCATTATCCAGAGCATTATTGGACTATGAGTTAAAATATTTCTGTGTTTTATCTTTAATTTAAAATCCCAATCGGGAAATTTTAATCCTATTAAAAAAGACATCCAAATCAATATTAATCCTATGAAACTCATAGATTCAAAAACTTCTATAACTTTTGTAAAATCTATTACCATGCAATATCCTTTCTATTTTTTCATATTATATCATATTTCTTTAAATGAAAAAATAAAAAAGAGAGTTAAGTTTAAAACTTAACTCTCAATATTTTAATAAGTAAGATTACTTAGTAATTTCTGCAACAACTCCAGAAGCTACTGTTCTTCCTCCCTCTCTGATCGCGAATCTTAATCCTGGCTCCATTGCAATCGGGTGGATTAACTCTACCGTCATCTCAATGTTGTCTCCTGGC
>NZ_JBOFXD010000072.1:0-15428 GCF_051653945.1 Cetobacterium sp. | reverse complement strand
TTCATAGACAGATACCTCAAAATTATGTAATTAAATCAGCTACCATTAGCCAAGAGCCTAACGGTGCTTACTATGTTTCTTTACTAACTGAATTTGAAAAAGATATAAAAGAAGTTCCAAGCGATAACAATATTGTTGGGCTTGATTTTGCTATGTCTGAACTTTTTGTTAGCTCCGATAACCAAAGAGCTGACTATCCTAGATTTTTCAGAAAGTTAGAAACTAAACTCGCTAAAGCTCAAAGAGAATTATCTCGTAAAGTTAAATTCTCACAAAATTGGTATAAAGCAAAGTTGAGAGTTGCTAAAATTCATAACCTTATCAAAAATAGTAGAAAAGATTTTTTACACAAATTATCACATGAACTTATAAATAAGTATAACGCCATAATAATTGAAGACCTTAATATGAAAGGTATGAGTCAGGCATTAAACTTTGGTAAATCTGTCGCTGATAATGGGTGGGGCATGTTCACAGTTATGCTTCAATACAAAGCTATGTTTTTAGGAAAACAAGTAGTAAAAATAGACAAGTGGTTTCCATCTTCTAAAACTTGTTCATTTTGTGGTTCAGTAAAAACTGAATTGCCACTATCGTCAAGAGTTTACAAATGCGATGAGTGTAACTTGGAGATAGATAGAGATCTAAACGCAAGTATAAATATTCGTGAGGTTGGTAGAAGTCTACTAGCCTATTAAAGCATATATCAGGGTAGGAACTACCCGAAGAGCGTGATTAATATATCCGACATGAGTCAGATACTTCCCACGAAGCCCCGCCCTTTATTAGGGCGGTGGTAGTTCACTGGTTTAGTAAATATTATTAAAGTTAATTTATATTTTTAGCTTTTCCATTATATATTTAACGCAAGAGCTATACAACCTAGTAGCCCAGCATTATCTTCAAGACCTGGATAAACAATATATTCATCAATATTTTCTAGAATCTCTTTAGTTTGAACATAATTATTTAACATCTCTTTTACATTTTTTCTAATTAGAGGAAATAATTGAGATTGCTTCATAACTCCCCCACCAAGAATTATTTTTTCTGGTGAAATAGTTAAAATATAGTTTACAAGGGCTTGAGCAATATAATAAGCTTCAAGTTCCCAAGCCTCATGATCAATAGGAAGTTCATAAGCCTTCACTCCCCATCTTTCTTCAATAGCTGGCCCAGATGCTAATCCTTCAAAACAATCTTTATGAAATGGACATTTTCCTACATATGAATCATTTTTATGTCTTCTAACAAAAATATGTCCCATCTCAGGATGAAGCATTCCATGAACTAATTTTCCAGAAACTAGTGCTCCTCCACCAATTCCAGTTCCAATTGTAAGATAAAGACAATTTTTTAATCCTTTTGCAGCTCCCCAAGTAGCTTCACCTAATGCAGCACCATTAACATCTGTATCAAAAGCCATGGGAATATTTAAGTTTCTTTGTAACTCGCCAATTAAATTAAAGTCACTCCAATATTTTTTAGGAGTTTTAGTTATATATCCGTAAGTTTCAGAGTTTGGATTTGGATCAATTGGACCAAATGAACCAACACCGATAGCTTCAACTCCCTTATTTTTAAAAAATTCATAAACTTTTTGTAACGTGATTTCAGGTGTTTCAGTAGGAAAACTAACTCTTTCTAAAATATTACCATTTTCATCAGCAATTCCACATACAAACTTTGTTCCTCCAGCTTCAATAGCTCCTAGTTTCATAAAATCCTCCAATTAAAATTTATAAAATTCTACCTTAGGTATAGTAAACAACATTTTACTTCTAATTTCAATACCTAAACTATCTTTATTTGGATAGATATTTCCAGTAAAGACTTCTTCTCCATCATTTAAAAATATTTCAATAGAACATTTATCTACAAAAATATGTATTTTTTTTAAATCCTTAAGATAACATTTTCTAATACCTTTATAACCGTAACCAGAAAAATTTCTATTTAAAGATACTTTTTTTTCAATAGAATTAAAAGAAAAAGTAGTTCTTTCATCTCCGTTTTTTCTTAAGTCAATCTCTATATCTTTAGAAAAATTTTCTAAAGATATTATAAGTTCATAAGTATCTCCTAAAATATTATATTTTGAAAGGTCGATAGCATTTTCTAAATATAAATTTTCTATCACAATTTTTTCTTTTCTTAATTTTTTCAAATTATTATGTGGTTTTTGTAAAATCTTATTTTTTTTAATCTCCAATACTCTTGGGATAGTTAAAGAGTGTACCCAATTTTCATTTTCGATAGACGGATGCTCTAATTCTTCAGGCATTCCTATCCAGCCAATTAAAACATTTTTATTATGTTCATCTTTAAATGTTTGAGGTGCATAAAATTCAAATCCTCTATCAAGTTCAATGAAATCATTTTTTTCAACATCATATAAATCTCTAATTATATAGCCAGATTGATATCTATTATTAAATAAATCCCCATTAGCTTTAATTCCCTGGGGTGACAAAATTAGAGCTTTATTGTTATTATCTTCAATAAAATCTGGACACTCACACATAAATCCCAAGTCCCCATTGATAATTTCTTTTTCAAAACTCCAATCGATTAAATTATGAGATGAAAAAACAACTATAGTTCCAGTTAAATCGACTCTTTGAGCCCCAAGCACCATTTTATAAACTCCATCTTTCATAAACACTTTAGGATCTCTAAAGTGTTTAGTATATTCTTTAGGAATATCTTTATCGTGAATAACAGGACCTTTCTTTTCAAAGTCAATACCATTTGTTGAGATTGCTAAACATTGGTAACTTTCTCTGATATTATTATTTTTAACATTTCCAGTATAAAACAGATAAAGTTTATTATCTTTTTCAATAGCACTTCCAGAATAACAACCATTTTTGTCAAACCAATCGTTTGGGGATAAAGCTATCGGTAAGGATTCCCAACTGGCTAAATCTTTACTTTTTAAATGAGCCCAATGTTTAGATCCATGTTCACAGGCACTGGGATTCCATTGATAAAAAATATGGTACTCATTATTCCAAAAGATAAGACCATTGGGGTCATTTAATAATCCAAATGGTGGAGAGATATGAAATTTATTTTTCCACATATTTTACACCTCGTCTTTAAATCCAAGAATAATCGTAGCAATTCCTGCTCCAATAAAGCTTATTAAAAGTGCAATGATATAGTTTAGCATAGATTCAGGTTGAACAATTGATATACCTGGGATTCCTGTAACACCAACAGCATTCATAGTAACCTTAGTTAGCGTAATATATGCTCCGCCAAGAGCACCACCAATAACAGCTCCAATAAATGGTTTACCAAGTCTTAAATTAACTCCAAATAAAGCAGCTTCTGTAATTCCAAGTAAGCAAGAAAGTCCTGCAGGTAATGCTATTGATTTAAGTGTTGTATTTTTACTTTTTAAAAATACGGCCATAGCTGCTCCACCTTGGGCAACATTAGCCATAGACCAAATAGGAAGTAAAAAGTTTTTACCAATATTAGGGTTAGCTAAAAGATTAGCTTCAATGGCATGAAAGCTATGATGCATTCCAGTTATAACAATAGATGAGTAACTTCCACCTAAAATAATACCAGCAAAAACTCCTAAAGTTGTGTAAATATATTCTAAGCCAAAGGATATCCCATCACCAACAACCCTACCTAAAGGTCCAATTAAAGTGATACTTACAAATCCTGTTATTAAAATCGTTAAAAATGGTGTTAGAATAATATCTAACATATTAGGAATTACTTTTCTTAAATTCTTTTCAATTATACTCATAACCCAAACAGCAATTAAAATAGGTAAAACAGTTCCTTGATAACCAATTTTAGCAAAATTCATGCCAAATAGAGTAAAATAACCTGAAATTCCACTTCCAACTGTCCATGCATTTTGTAGAGCTGGATGAATTAGAATTCCACCAAGAGCAGCTGCAAGATATGGGTTAGCTCCAAATTCTTTGGCAGCAGAAAAAGCTAGGATAATAGGTAGAAAAACAAAGGCAGTATTAGAAAACATATCTAAAAGTTCAAATAAAGATGAGTCAGTAGTAAACCAACCAAAAGTTTTCCCCATACCTAAAACACCCATTAATAATCCACTTGCAACAATAGCTGGAATAATAGGTACAAAAATATTAGATAAAGTTCTAGCAAATCTTTGGAAAATATTTAAATTTTTTATTTGATCTTTTTTTATATCTTCTAAAGATGATTCCTCAATATGAGCTTCTCCTAAAATAATACTACAAACTTTATTTACTGCACCTTGTCCTAAGATAATTTGAAGTTGTCCATTTGAGAAAAAAGCTCCTTTTATATCAGGATTCTTTTTTAAATTTTCTAAATTAACAATATTTTGATCTTTAACAACAGCTCTCAATCTTGTTGCACAATGTCCTATAGTAGAGATATTTTTTTCACTTCCAATATTTTCAATAATAAAATCAGCAATTTTTTGATAGTCCATTTCTCCTCCAAAAATAAAAATAGTTTTCTATATATGGGACCGTTCCCATATATTATTAAATTTAATATATTTTTTTAAAAAAGTCAATATATTATTTTTAAAATAATATTTTACTTTTGAAAATCAAACTATTTTTTCTATTTTAAAGCATTAAAAAATTAATTTTGTTTTTTTAAAAAATAAATATTATAATTACTTAATGAAAAAAATAGGTGGTATAAAATGAGAAAAAAATTAACAATAAAAGAGATAGCTGAACTTTCAGGGGTTGGGAAAAGTACTGTATCTAGATTTTTTAATGATGGTTATGTAAGCGAAAGTCTTAGAGAAAAAATAGAGAAAGTTATTAATGAAAATAACTATGAACCAAATGTTTTTGCAAGAGGGATAAAAGCAAAAAATAATCGATTTATAGGGGTAATTGTACCATGCTTAGATTCTACAATTACATCCACTATTTTGATGAATTTAGATAATAGATTAAGAGAGTTGGGTTATATTCCTCTAATAATTAATACAAATCATAATGTTTCCTTAGAGATATCTAATTTAGAAAATCTATTTAGATTAAATGTGGAAGGAATAATATTGGTAGCCACAGAAGTCACAAAAAAACATAGAGATTTTGTAAAGAAAAGTAAAATCCCAGTGCTTTTTGTAGGTCAAATTTGTGAGGAAACTTATTGCATAGTTAATGATGAAGAAAAAGCTGGACAGGTTATGGGAGAGTACATATTAAACTCTAATCACAAAGATATTCTTTATGTAAGTGTTGATGAAAATGATACTTTAGTTGGAATAGTGAGAAAAAAAGCTGTACTAGATAAAATGTTAATGAATAATATAAAGGTTGATGTAGAGATTAGTGATTTTTCAATGGACTCTACAGAAAAACTTATTTATAACTATATGAAAAAAAGAAAACCTACTTGTATAATTTGTGCAACCGATAACATGGCCTTTGGTGCAATAAAAGCTTTAAATAGGTTGGAAATAAAGATACCAGAAGAGGTATCAGTTGTGGGATTTGGTGGGTATAAAATTTCAGATTTAATTTCTCCTTCTCTTACAACAATAAAGTTTTATAACTCTTTAACTGGAGAATTAGCAGCAGAAAGTATTGTAAAACTTTTAAATAAAGAGAGTATTCCAAAAATTCAAAAGATAGAATTTGAATTTTTAGAAAGAAAAAGTGTAAAGAGGTTGAATAGTTGATAAATGAATTTTTTATAAAAATGAGATTAATTTTTCTATAGAAAGTAATAAATAGTTTAAAAATAAAAAAATATGATACAATAATCGAAGAAGTTAAGTATTTGAAAGCATCATAGAATATAATAAAAGGGGAGATGTATGAAAACTGAAAGAGAAAAAATGATAGCTGGGGAGATGTATAATCCTAACGATGAACAGCTGGTAAAAGATAAAGAGGCTGCTAAGAGATTTTGTAGAGAGTATAATTTAACAGATGATACAAACTATGATTTAAGAAAAAAAATGATTCAAAGCTTTTTAGGAAAAACAGGAAAGGATTTACATATTGAATCAAATTTTAGAGTTGAGTATGGATATAATGTTGAAATTGGAGAAAACTTTTATTCAAACTATGATTGTTTGCTTTTAGATATTTGTCCAATTGTGATTGGTGCCAATGCTATGTTAGCTCCAGGAGTTCATATTTATTCAGCAACACATCCGCTAGATCCAAATGAGAGAAATTCAGGAAAAGAGTTTGGAAAACCAGTAAAAATAGGTGATAATGTTTGGATAGGAGGAAGATCTGTTATAGCTCCAGGAGTAACATTAGGAAACAATGTTGTTGTAGCTGCAGGATCTGTTGTTACAAAAAGTTTTCCTGATAATGTTGTAATAGGTGGAAATCCAGCAAAAATAATAAAAAATATAGAAGTTAAATAAAAAAATAAAAAATTAATTTGACATAAAAATTTTCATATGTTAATATAACTGAAAATAATTTATAGGAGTGGTTGAGATGACGACATACAATTTAATATCAAAAACTACAATGATGAATATGATGATGCCTATGGGAGTTGGAACCAAAAATTAATTTTTAATTTTGGGACGAACTCATTTTTGCTTTACTAAATGAGAAGCTCCCAAGGAATAAAGTTGTTAACATAAAGCTTGGGATTTTAAATCTCAAGCTTTTTTTTTATTAAATTTTCAAAATTCATAATATATTACAAGGAGGAACAGATGATACAACTTAAAAATATTATTAAAACTTATGAAAATAAAGGTCAAAGTATTGAAGCTTTAAAAGAGTTATCTTTTGATTTTAAGAAAGGAGAGATAACTGGAATAATAGGGTATTCAGGAGCTGGAAAAAGTACTCTATTAAGATGTATAAATCTTTTAGAAACACCAAGTTCGGGAGAGATTATAATAGATGGAGTTATCCTAAATAAACTAGAAGCTAAAGATTTGAGAGAAACTAGAAAAAAAATAGGAATGATATTTCAACATTTTAATCTTATGAGAAGTAGAAATGTTTTTAAAAATATAGCATATCCTCTTAAAGGGAGCGGTCTTTCTAAAAAAGAGATGGAGGAAAGGGTTGATGAGCTTTTAGATTTAGTTGGATTAAAAGATAAAAAATACAGTTATCCATCTCAACTTAGTGGAGGACAAAAACAAAGGGTAGGGATAGCGAGAGCTTTGGCAAATAGGCCAAATTTAATTTTATGTGATGAAGCAACATCAGCCCTAGATCCTGAAACAACAGTTTCTATTTTAAAGTTACTAAAAAAAATTAATAGAGAACTAGGAGTAACAATAGTCCTTATCACTCATCAAATGGAAGTTATAAAAGAAATTTGTGATAGTGTTATTGTCATGGAAGAAGGAGTTATCAAAGAAGAAGGAGATGTAATTAATATTTTTTCAAGACCCAAAGAGCCAATAACAAAGAGGTTTCTATCATCTATTTTCAATACAGAAAAAATAAATAGCTACTTAGAAAATATGTCAGTTAAACAAAATGAAAAAATAATAAAACTATCTTATGTTGGAAATAACACAGAGGAAGCTTACATTTCAAGAGTTTCTAGAGAGTACAATATTGATGCTAGTATTTTATTTGGAAATATAGAGATTATAAAAGAAACTCCAATTGGAAACTTAGTTATAAAGCTAGGAGGAGATGAAAAAAATATTATAGATTCAATAGAGTATTTAAATAAAAATCAAATATATGTGGAGGTTTTAAAAAATGGAAGAAAAATTATATAGTTATTTAGGAAATGTAATAAAGTATCAAGACGAAATGATTCGTGCCATGGGAGAAACACTAACAATGGTTGCTATAGCAGGAACTGTTTCAACATTAATTGGAACAATTATGGGAATAGTTTTAGTTATAACTAGAAAAGGTGGAATTTTAGAAAACAGTTTAATTAATAATATTTTAGGAAAATTTATAAATATTTTTAGGTCAATTCCATTTGTAATTCTACTGGCAGCTTTAATTCCTGTAACAAGATTTTTCATGGGAACAACTATTGGTTTAAAAGGAGCAATTGTTCCTCTTATATTTGGGTCAGCTCCATTTGTTGCAAGACAAATAGAATCGGCATTATTAAGTGTTGATTCAGGAGTAATAGAAGCAGCTTATGCAATGGGCTCATCTCCATTTGAAATAATTTATAGAGTATTATTGAGAGAAGCTTTACCAGAGATTATTTACGCTCTTATTATAACTACAGTTAGTTTAATTGGCTTTTCAGCTGTGGCAGGAACAGTTGGTGGAGGAGGACTTGGTGACTTTGCTATTAGATATGGATATCAACACTTTAAAACAGATATTATGGTAGTAACGATTATAATCTTAGTAAGTTTGATAACTTTTATACAATGGTCGGGAGAAAAAATATTAAAAAAAATAAAACGTTAAAATAAAAAATTAAAACTATAGGGAGGAAAGAGTTATGAAAATATTAAAGATTTTAAAGGTAGTTATATTTTTGGTACTATCAACAGTAGGATTTTTAGGATGCGAGAACTCATCAGGGGATTCGTCAACAACAGAGAAAAAAGTGGTAAAATTAGGAATTAACGGAGATGAAAATATAATATGGGAAAATGTGAGGAATCAGCTTGCAAAAGAGAATATAGAACTAAAATTTATAAATTTTGCAGACTATATAAGACCAAATTTAGCTCTTCAAGATAAGGAGATAGATATAAATGCATTTCAAACAGAGATATATTTTGATAATTTTAAAAAGGAACATAAGCTATCAATAGTTAATTTAGGATATACAGTGTTGGCTCCAATGGGGGGTTATTCAAAAAAATTAACGGATTTATCTCAGTTAAAAGATGGAGCAGTAGTAGCTATTCCAAATGATAGTTCAAATGGTGGAAGAGCACTGCTTTTACTTCAAGATGCAGGACTTATAAGTTTAAATAGAGATGCAGGAGCTTTTCCAAGAGTTAAAGATATTATAGAAAATCCAAAGAACATAAAAATAGTTGAGTTAGTAGCGACTCAAATTCCAAGATCAATAGAAGATGTAGATGTGGCTGCTATAAATAATGGTGTTGCTGTTCAAGCTGGGTACTCTCCACTGGTAGATTCAATCTTTATTGAAGATTTTAAAAATGAGAGATTAAAGCCGTATTTTAATATAATAGCTTCAAGAGATGATAATCAAAATAAACCAGAGATAAAAAGAGTTTTAGAAGTTTATCAAACTGCTGAAAATAAAAAAATAATAGATGACTATTATAAAGGGTCTTCAATAGCTGTATTTTAAAGTTAAAATTAAAAGAGATTAGATAAATTTTGGAGGGAATAAGATGGAAAAGAAAATAATAGATTTTTTAGATAATAATAGAGATATTTTTATAAATATTAGTCAAAAAATACACCAAAATCCTGAGATTGGAAATGAGGAATATTTTGCAGCGGATTTATTAACAAAGTTTTTAGAAGAGAAAGGGTTTAATGTTGAAAGAGATATAGCAGGACATGAGACAGGGTTTATAGCTAGAAAGAAATCCCAAAATGGAGAGTATCCTAAAATAGCTTTTTTAGCTGAATATGATGCACTTCCAAATTTAGGTCACGCAATATAATAGGAGCTATAAGTGTGGCTGGAGCAGTCGGCTTAGGCGAGTTATTAGATAATGTTTCAGGGGAAGTTATCGTTTATGGCTGTCCTTCAGAAGAGGGAGGAGAGAATGGAAGTTCTAAAGGTTCTTTTGTTCGTGAAAACCTTTTTGAAGGGGTGGATGTTGCAATGATAATACATCCAGGGAGTGAGCATTCAATAACTAAAAAAAGTTTAGCAGTAAATCCTTTGGATTTTGAATTCTTTGGGAAATCTTCTCATGCTGCAGGCTCTCCTGAAAATGGTAAAAATGCTTTAGATGCATTACTACATTTTTTTAACGGAATTGCAACACTTAGACAACATGTTAAATCAGATGTAAAAATTCACGGAATAATAACTCATGGAGGGGATGCACCAAATATAATTCCAGATTACACTAAGGCTAGATTTTATATTAGATCTTCGACAAAAGAAGGATGTGATGAAGTTACAGAAAAAGTAGAGGCTATAGCTCATGGTGCAGCACTTATGACAGGATGTACTGCAAAAATTTCTAGTTTTCAAAATAGAGTTGATAATCTTATACCAACGAGATATTTTGATGAACTTTATGTAGAAACTATGAAAAAATTAGGAGTAGAAGTTTCTGTAGATTCAAAAAAAGGAATGGGATCAACTGATGTGGGGAATGTTAGCCATATAATACCAACAATTCATCCAAATATAAAAATTTGTGATTGTAGTGTTTCAGGTCACACTCACGAATTTGCAAAGGCTGCAGGGTCTATTAGAGGGGATGAAGCTGTAATATTAGGAGGAAAAGCTCTAGCTTTACTAGGATTGGATTTAATTTTAAATAAAGAAAAATTAGAGAATATAAAAGTAAATTTTTTATCAAGATAAAGAAGAGGCTAAGTTTTTACTTAGCCTTTTGATTCACTATTTTGATTTTTGAATTGTCGTTTTTTTCGAATAGCATTAATTAAACCGTTGCTACTTAAAGAGATAATATCTTTTATAATTAAAGGGAAAATGGAGTGTCCATAATAAGTTATATAAACAGGATTCCACTGAGGATTAAACTTATCTTTAAATAGTTTAAGACCTTTAAAGTTATAAAAATGTTTTTCATAATGAAAAATAAAATTTTCAACACTCTTATAAGGTGATAACCATTCTTTTTCAATTCCAGATAAAGGAACAATTCCTAGACTAAAGAAGTTAAAATTTTCTTCTTTGGCATATTGAATTAGACAGATAAAAAAATATTCCATGATGCTATTTTCAAGACCTTTTCTATGCCTCATAAGATCCAGTGTTAAACACTCTTTTTCAGAAGTACCGTATATATTAGCAAAAGAGATAATTTTTCCATCTTTTTCTAAAATTGCTAAATCAAAGTTTTTGATATATTCTTCAGAAAAATGACCAATTGAAAATCTTTTTTCAGAAGTATTTTTACTATCAAGCCATTCTTGAGAGATAGATTTTAACTCTACTAAAACAGCATCAAGATTATCTTTTGGTATAATTTTAAAATTATAACTATCTTTTTTTAGATGGTTGTAAAGATGTCTAAGTTTTCTCATATCAGAACCATCTAAAGTGAAATTTTTTAAAATAACTTTTCCTCGTTCGCCTATTTTTGAAACAATCATATTATTTTTAATATAGGCACCAATATTTTCATGATCGACTTCATAAAAAATACACTTTTTTCTATTTTTTTTACAAAATTCAATAAACTCTTCAATTGCTTTTTCAAATAGCTCCACTCTACCTATAGGATCTCCCATTGCTATATATGAGTTACCTTTTACACCATACATGATAAAACAACATTCTTCTGAATCAGAAGGATAAAAGAAAAAATTTTTATCATTCAAAAGAGCTAAAAAACTATTTTCATTTTTAGAAATAGATATACATTTTCTAATTTTTTCGATATTAAAAGTATTTGTAACTAAAGTGTCATTCTTTCTTTTATTAAAATAAAATAGATACTTTTTTAAAATATTAACACCTCCTTAAGTTTTTATTTAATACTTACGGTAAAAAACTTCTAAGATAGTCAATATAAGCTTTTTTAGCTAAATTTCTAATATAATATGTATATGTTGGATATGCTTGTACAGAATTCATAACTTTATAGAATTTAATTTTATTTCCAATCATCAGTTGTAGGAATCCAATAATTTCTCCAGCTCTTTCTCCGATACAAGTAGCACCAACAATATTAAATTTGTTATCACAAATAATTTTTAGAAAAAATGCCTTTTCAAATGTAATTAAACTTCTATCATTATTTAAATCTAGAGAATAGATATACGTTTTTTTATATTTTTTATTAGCATCTTCCTCATTTAAACCAACTTTAGAAACTTCAATATCTCCAAAAAGTGTCCAAGGAATAAAAGAGTAATCTATTTTTTTCATAATATATGGGAAAAGAATATTTCTCACGACAATTTCTCCTTGATAACCAGCCACGTGTGAAAATTTCAAAGAAGAGGCTATATCACCAATTGCAAATATATTTTTTTCAGATGTTCTCATAGATTCATCCACAGAAATTCCTTTTATATCATACTTAACTCCAGCTTTATCTAAATTAAGATTTTGTATGTTTGGAGTTCTACCAGCAGATATAAATATTTTCTCACTTAAAAAATTACCATTATTAGTTTTTATTAGAATATTATTATCTATATTTTCAATCTCCATAGATGTACAATTTAATATTAAATTAATTCCTGCTTCTTTTAATTTATTAAGATAAAAATCTCTCACTTCGGTTTCCATCATAGGTAGAAAAATATCAGATTTTTCAAGAATAGTTACATCAATATTTAATTTTTTAATAGGAAAGGCTAGTTCTAAAGAGATTACTCCAGCACCAATTAAAGTAATGCTTTTATAGTCGCCTTTTTCATAAAAAAAGTTATGGTTGTCTAAATAACTAACTTTATCTAATCCTTTTATATTGGGAATAAAAGGTGAACTTCCTGTAGAAATAACAATATATTTTCCAATATATTTTTGTCCATTGACTAAAATAGTATTTTTATCAATAAAAGTCCCTTCACCTTTTATAAAATCTATATTTTTGAAGTTAGAAATATGAGGAAGCTCACTATCGCCAATAGTATGAACATTTTTAAGAGCCATTTCTAGAGCTTCTGTTAAAGTTGAAGCAGTTTTAGATGCAGAGATAAAACTCTTAGATGGAACACAACCACCCCAAGTGCACTCTCCACCTAAATGATCTTTTTCAATTAAAAGAACTTTTTTTCCAGCAGAAGCAAGACCAATTGAAGTTGTGAGTCCACCTGCTCCACCACCAATTACGATTGTATGATACATATAAACCTCCTTTATTGTTTTAATATAGTATATACTACGAATGTCGTATAATTGCAATATTATCTATAAGTTATTTATATATTTTATAAAATATGTTATACTATAAGTCTAAGAAAATATTATGGAGGAAACTTTTATGAATGATATATTAATTAAAATTTCAGAAAAATATATAAAAAATTTAAAAAATCAAAGTTTAGAGGATAAAGAGAGTAATATAATATATGGAAAAATATTAAATATTTTAGAAAAAGATCCAACACTTAATTTATTTGGACTTTTAACAGAGTTAAACAAAGGGAAAACATTTTATGAAAAAAATAAAGTTAGAAATAGAAGAGAAAGACTTACAAATTTAGATATTTTAATTAAAAATGCTAATACAATTGTAGATAATCTTTTAGAAGATAACGAGGAAAGTTTAAGAAAAATTGAAAGAAGTTTAAATAGATCTGATATCTACAGAGATAGAATGGTTATGAATATACTTTTAGCGGAGTTTCCATCGCCACAATTTCATGATATTTACTATACAATTAAAAATGATCAATGTAAAAAATTCTTATTAGAAGTTGTAGATGAAATAAGAAAAAGTAAATAAAATAAAAAAAAGCAAGGAAAACAATTTTTTAGTGGTAAATATTGATAAATAATAGCGAAAATATGTAAAGCTATAAAAGGAGGAGAGCATTATGGTTATTGCATTTATAGGTGGAATTATTTTAGGTTTTTTATTTTTTTATAGTTTAAATTTTGGTACTAATGAAATTAAAAAATTTAAAAATCCTTCATTATTTATTTTTGTAACTTCATTACTAAGAATTTTTCTTCTTTTAGCTGGATTTTATTATTTAGCCCAAAATAGTGGTCATAGATTTTTTGCAGCTTTAGTAGGAGCAATTTTATCAAGAGTTTACATAGTTTATTTTTATAAAAATAGAAAGGAATAAGATCAATATAATATATACATAAATAAAAGAGTATTCTTTTTTTATAAAATGATTGAAAAAAAAACATGTTAGTGATAATATACCTCTGTAATGGTTCTAAAGATTAAAAGGGAACTAAGTGAAAAACTTAGACGGTCCCGCCACTGTAAAGAGGACGAAAGTATAAAAACCACTGAATATTTTTATTTGGGAAGGGATACGAGTAGGATGAATCTAAGTCAGGAGACCTGCCATTATAAAATCTGCGAGGACGGAGAAGAGGAGACTCTTCTTCCAAATTAAATTATATTTGGGAGGATATTTCTATGAAAAAATTATTATTATCATTATTTTGTTTATCTACTACTTTATTATTAGCTCATGGAGAAGAAGCTTTTGAAGATGCTGAGTTTTATACTGGTGGAAAAAGTGCAGTTGTCATGACACACTTTGGAACAACTCATTCAGACACGAGGGCTAAAACTATTGATGCAATTAATCAAAAAGCTATAAAAGCTTTCGATGGAAAAGCAGATGTATTTGAAGCATATACATCTAGAATTGTAACTAAGAGAGTGGTAGCAAATGAGGGTATAAAAAAATATAGTCCAAGTGAAGTTTTAATATCTCTAAAAAAACAAGGATATAAGAATGTAATTATACAACCAACAAATGTAATTGATGGTGTAGAAATGGAATCAATAAAAAAAGAAGCTCAACTTCATGCAAAAGATTTTAATAATTTAAGAGTTGGAGATGCTTTGTTAAGTGATCCTCATCATTATGAAGATACAATTAATGCTGTTATGAAGACAGCAGGACCTTTAAATAAAAAAGAAGCTGTAGTTTTAGTAGGACATGGAACATATAATTCAGCAACATCTGCTTATGCAATGTTTGATTATATGGCTAAAGATATGGAGAAACCAATTTATGTTGGAACTATTGAAGGGTATCCAACTTTTGAAACTGTAGTAAAACAACTTAAAAAGGATAACAAAAAAGAGATTGTTTTAATGCCAATGATGTTTGTTGCGGGAGATCATGCTAAAAACGATATTGCAGGAGAATGGAAAGAGAATTTAGAAAAGGTAGGATTTAAAGTTAATGTTAAACTTATTCCTCTTGGTGAAATTCCTGAGATTCAAGATATGTTTGTTGGAAATGCAAAATTTCTTGAAAAGCATAAAAGTATAGATATTATAGATAAAAAAGCAGGATACGCAAAAAGTAAGGATTTATAAAGAAAAACTCCATCTCAAAAATATAGAGATGGAGTTTTTTATTTATTAAAAATCCTTCTAAAAAATTTTATAAATTCTGAAAAAACTATTATTGATAAGCTAAAAGATATAATTTTTAAATATTCTATATAATTTAAAGAGTTTAAAGAGAAAAAATTTCTTAAAAATATAGATATAAAAATCTGAATAATAATAGTACTTAAAAAAATTATATTAGGGGTCCCGTCAGGAAAACGCGGAATAACAACGCTAAGGATTTTCCTGACCATCTATGACCCCTTTATTTTCAATACTTTAATCTATATTTAGCTCTCTTAAAAATTCTAAAGAAGTAGTACAATCTGAATCAAAT
>NZ_JBOFXD010000071.1:0-32867 GCF_051653945.1 Cetobacterium sp. | reverse complement strand
AGCCAGGATCAAACTCTTCATTCAAATATATTTAAAGTCCTAAGACTTACGTTTACACCATTTATTGGTTTGCCATTTCTGGCGTTTTGTTATTTTCATAACTTCTGACTATTTTCTCTATTCGGTTGTTAATGTCCTTATCTTTAACTTTCGTCTGCGGTGTTTCCCGCTGACAAAAATAATAGTACCATAATTTTTAAACTTCGTCAACTACTTTTTTTATTTTTTTAAAAATTTTTTTATTTTTTTTGTTAGACATAAAAAAAAGATAGAAAGTTTTAGATTTTCTATCTTTAAATTTTTTTCATTTTATTTTCTTAAGTCATCAACAAGTTTTGTTTTTTCAATCGTCTTCTCATCTTTTAATTTTATTATTTTAGCAGGGTTTCCTGCTACCACTGCACCTTCAGGAACATCTTGTAACACAATGGCTCCTGCTGCTACTACCGCACCTTTTCCAACTCTTACACCCTCTATAACAACTGCATTTGCACCTATCATAACATCATCTTCTATTACCACTGGTTGAGCTGATGGTGGTTCTATTACTCCAGCCAAGACTGTTCCAGCACCTATATGACATCTTTTTCCTACAATAGCTCTTCCACCCAGCACCACATTCATGTCTATCATAGTTCCTTCGCCAATTTCTGCTCCTATATTTATTACAGCACCCATCATTATAACAGCATTGTCACCTATTTTTACTTTATCTCTTATTATAGCACCTGGTTCAATTCTTGCATTTATATTTTTAGTATCAAGAAGTGGAACACCAGAATTTCTAGCAATATTTTCTACAAAATAGTTTGTTATACTTTTTTTATTTTTTTCTATTACCTCTTCAATTTCTTTCCAATCTCCGATTAAAATGCTTCCCTCTTCACCTTTAAAAACAAAAATATTTTCATTTTTAAAATCTACAACTCCATTTATATAAGCTTTAGTCAAAGTTTTCTTTTGCGAATTTTTTATAAAATTTATCAATTCTTCAGCTGTTTCTAATCTCACTTTATATCACTCTCCTAATTAAAGATATCTGTCATTGTATATAATCTAGGTTGCTTACCTAGAATAAAATCAGCACATTTCAATGCACCAACTGCAAATATTTTTTTCGATAAAGCTTTATGAGATATCTCTATAATCTCATCTTCTCCTGCGAAAATTATTGTATGTTCCCCTACAATCGTTCCACCTCTTACTGCATGAACTCCAATCTCTTTCTTTTCTCTTTTAGCCACCCCTTCTCTTCCAAAAACAACATCATACTTTTCACATAAAGAGTTTTGAATTGTTTCTAAAAGAGTAATTGCAGTTCCACTAGGTGCATCTATTTTTTTATTATGATGTTTTTCTATTATTTCTATATCAAAATTTTCTTCTAATTTTGGAACCAATTTTTCTAATACACTATTTATAGCATTTATTCCTAAAGAAGTATTCGACGATAATAGTATTGGTATTTTCTTCGAAGATTCTACAATTTTTTCTAAAGTTTCACCACTATAACCAGTTGTTGCTATTACTAAAGGATAATTTCTCTCTACACATCTATCTAATAAATCATTTAATTTACTAAAATGTGAAAAATCTACAACAACATCTATTTTTTCATTTATATTTATTTCCTCAATATTATCTACAAAAGCGACTATTTTATCATTACCAATATCTCGAATAGTTTTTCCCATCGCTCCCGTTCCGTGCATAGCTATTCTCAAACTATTTCACCTACTTCTTCTAACTCTTTTTTTAATATATCTATATTTTTCTCTTCCATATCTCCCAAAGGTAAACGACATTTCCCAACATTTTTTCCCAAAATATTCATTGCTTCTTTTACTGGAATAGGATTCACTTCTAAAAATAAAGATTTAACTAATCCATTATATTTCAATTGTAATCTTTGAGCTTCTTTTAAATCACCACTGGAAAAATTTTCAACCATATTATGAACTACTTTAGGCTCTATATTAGCTAAAACTGAAACTGTTCCTACAGCTCCTATTGACATCAAAGGAATAGTTATATCATCATTTCCTGAGTATAATGCTAGCTCTGGAACTAATCTTGCAACTTCACATGCATAAGATATATCTCCACTGGCTTCCTTTAAAGCTATTATATTTTTATGTTTAGCTAATTTTTTCAATAAATTAATTGATAAATTAACTCCTGTTCTTCCTGGAACGTTATATAACATTATTGGAAGATTCACAAACTCAGCTATAGAAACAAAATGTTTATATATTCCATCTTCATTTCCTTTATTATAGTAAGGAGTTACTAATAACAATCCATCCACACCTAATTTTTCATATTTTTTTGACATTTCAATTGCTTGGATTGTATTATTACTACCTGCTCCAACTATTATAGGTAGTCTCTTTTTATTTGCTTCTAGTACAGTTTCTACAATTTTAACTTTTTCATCATCCGTTAGTGTACTTGCTTCCCCTGTTGTTCCTAAAATTATAAGAGCGTCTGTATTATTTTCACAATGATATTCTACTAATTCTGATACTTTTAAATAATTCACACTCATATCTTTATTAAATGGTGTAATTAGTGCTACTCCTGATCCTTTAAACATTGGCTACCCTCCATTACTAAGTTGTGATTAAATAGCTTCATCCGCTATCTTCCTTTTATCTTATCTTCTATGGATAAAAATTTCAATTCATTTTTTATTTTTTCTGTTTATTCAACTATACAAGTTCCTTGTTCACTTCCTAAACTTTCACCTACAAAAATTGGAACCTTATATTTTTTTCCTATTATTACCGCTTTAGTTTCCATTACTTTAGCTCCATTTTTCGACATTTTTTCCATATCATCATAAGATATTTTTTCAATTTTAGTAGCTAAGTTATTTTTTCTTGGATCATCTGTATAGACTCCATCTACATCTGTATAAATTCTACATTCACAACCTAGAACTCCAGCTAAAGCTACTGCTGTTGTATCTGAACCACCTCTTCCTAAAGTCGTTATATCTCCAATCTCATTAATTCCTTGAAATCCAGCTACTACAACTATCTTCTGTTCTTTTAATTGTTTTTCTAAAAAATTTTTATCTATACTTAGAATTTCACTATTTCCATATTCCCCAACTGTTCTTAATCCTATCTGATATCCTGTATAAGATATAGCATCACACCCAACAGAATTTAAAGATAGTGATAACAATGCTGCACTTTGTTGCTCTCCTGTGCTTATCAGCATATCTATCTCTCTTTTATTAGGAGTTTCAGCTAAAGAATATGCTTTTTTTAGCAATTCATCTGTTGTTTTTCCCATTGCTGAAACTACTATAACTATTTCACCTATCTTTTCTTTTAATTCTTTTATATAGTTAGCTATTTTAGATATTTTTTCTAAAGTAGCTACTGAACTTCCACCATATTTTAATACTACTCTCATATAAATTCACCTCTTACTTTGTTTTCTATATTTTACTTCTTTTAATTATGATTTTTAATTTATCAATTTTTTATTTTTTTTGTTCATTATTTTTATAAATATATTTTGTTTTTTAATAATTTTTAATTTAATAAAAGTTCATATATTATGAATTTTTATTTTTTATATTTGTTTTTATAAAAAAATAATACTATTATTAATTAATTATTTATACAGGAGGTAGCTATGAATTTCTTATTAAATGAAGTTATAAAATATAGAAGAGACCTACATCAAATACCTGAAGTAGGCTTTAAGGAGTTTAAAACTCAAAAGTATATAATAAATACACTAAAAAGTATGGGATATTCTCCATATACAATTTGTGAAACTGGTGTTTATATATATATTCCAGGAATAAAAAAAGAGTGTATTGCCTTTAGAGCTGATATAGATGCACTCGCAATCCAGGAAGAAAGTAATTGTATATTTACTTCAAAACATACTGGATTTATGCATGCTTGTGGACATGACGGTCATACAGCTGCTCTTTTAGCCTTTGCTAAATACCTAACAACAAAAGCAAAACAGAACTACAGTGTTTTATTAATATTTCAACCTGCTGAAGAGGGCCCAGGTGGAGCTAAATTTATATGTGACACTGGAATTTTAGAAAAATTCCACGTTAAAGAGATATACTCTTTCCACTTATTTCCAGATTTAGAAGAAGGAACTATTTCAACTAAAGCTGGACCTTTCTTTGCACAAGCTACGGAATTTGATTGTAAAGTTATTGGTAAGGGAGGTCATGGAGGAATACCTCAAAAAACAAACGATCCCCTTATACCTTTTACTAAAATTATAGATTCTTATCAGAGTATAATTTCTAGAAATCTTTCTCCCTTTAATGCAGGTGTTATAACAGTTGGTAAAATAAGTGGTGGAACAGCTCGAAATATAATATCTAACTCTATAGATTTTTATGGTACAATTAGAGCATATTCTCAAGAGGATACTGAACTAATAATAAAAAGAATGAAAGAAATACATAACGGAATAGAAATAGCTTTTGATATTAAAATGGTTGATGAATTTAGAGTTCTTTATCCACCAGTTATAAATGATAATATTCTTTATAATAATTTTTTAAAAATTTCTCAAGACTTTAATTTTATTCAAGGAGAAACCTTAGCTTTAGCCGAAGATTTTGCTTTTTATCAAGAAAAAGTTCCTGGGATATTTTTTCTATTAGGTACTAGAAATAAAGAACAAAATTTTATTTCACCGTTACATAGTTCTTCTTTTAATTTTGATGAAAAAGTTCTTCTTGAAGGAGTTAAACTTTTTGCAAAACTTTTGGAGGATAGAAATGAAATATAAAATGATTGTTACTGATCTTGATGATACACTTTTAAATTCACAAGGAAAAATCTCTGATAAAGATAAAGAGTCTATAATGAAGGCACAAGAGAGTGGAGTTATATTTGTTCTTGCTTCTGGAAGACCAACATACGCAATGAGAGACTTAGCAGAAGAGTTAAAATTAGATAAATTCGGTAGCTTTATTCTTTCTTATAATGGTTCTATTATAACTAATTGTAAAACTGGTAAAAATATTTTAAAAGAAACTCTCACTAAAGATGAGATTCATCTTCTCTATGATTTTAGTAAAAATAATAGTGTTGAAATAATAACTTATTTAGATGACTCAATTATTTCTGAAGATTATAGCTCATATATTGAAGTAGAGGTTGAATTGACTAAAATGCCTTTTGAAAAAGTTAAAAATTTTAAAGCTACAGTTGATAAGGATTGTGTTAAATGTATTATGTTAGAAGATCCAAAATATTTAAAACAAGTAGAGAAAAAATTAAATAATGAACTTGGAAATCAATTTTCTATTGCTATATCAAAACCTTTTTTCTTAGAAATTACTAAATTAGGTGTTGATAAAGGCAGTTCACTTCTAAAACTGGCTAACAAATTAGGAATACATCAAAATGAAATAATTGTCGTTGGTGATTCTTATAATGATATTCCAATGCTTAAAGTAGCTGGTATGCCTGCTTGTGTTGAAAATGCAAAACCAGAAATAAAAGATATTTGTAAATTTATTTCAACTTCTAATAATAATAATGGAATGACAAAAATTATAGAAAATTTAATATTAAAAAAGTAAAGTGGAAATCCACTTTACTTTTTTATAAAAATATTTTGATTTTAAAAATAATTGACATATAAAGTTTATTGTGTTAATATTTTTATATCAAATTTTTAAAGCCAGCTTATATAAGTTTTTATTCATCACATATATAAATTTTAAAAAAAAAATACTAAAGTTTCATAAAAAGGGGAGGTAAAGAAAATGATTGCTATTGTTGGTGGACTAAAAAGAGGAGAACGAGAATATTTAGAGTTATTAAAATCTTATAATTTAAAAGGAAAAGTTTATAATACTCAATGTCCAAATTTTTGTAAAAAAATTAAAAATTGTGAAATGTGCATAATTTTTACTAACTTAGTTAGTCATAATCTTTTGAATAATTGTAATAAAGTTTGTAAAACTCAAAATATACCAATTGTTCACTTAAATAATAACAGCATCTCAAAACTTAAGGAAAACTTAGATAAAATGTATAAATAAAAAAGATTGCACTAAATATGCAATCTTTTTTTTATAAATATAAGCCAACTTAAAATTCTTTTGTTTTTTAAAAGAATCAATATTAAAAAATATATAGTTCCATATAATATAGGAATTATTAATAAAGTTATTAAATTTCCAAACTCTCTGATATATCCAATTTTTAAATAAATACTATAGGAGATTATAACTCCTACAAAAACTGTTAAAACTCTATCTTTTGTTAAAATTTTATAATCAACATATAATTTTTTCATTTTACCAATTTTAATTAATGCGACTATCACTTCAGTAATTAATGTTGCTAATGCTGCTCCATTTCTTAAATAAGCTGGAATTAAAAAATAGTTTAATCCTATATTTAAAAATACTCCAAATATAGAAATTATCAATATATCTTTTTCCAAATCATTTGGTAGCATAACCTGTCCACCAATAAAAGTGCCCAAGGCTAAAAAACCTAAACACGGTGACATTATTATCATCGTTTCTATAGCTCCTTTAAAATCTTTTCCAGAAAATAAAAGTGTAAACTCTCTAGCTAAAAGCATCATAAGTAAAGTAGCTGGAACTCCAACTATAAAACAATAATCTATAAAAACATCCATATTTTTATAGATATTTTCTTTCTCTTTTCTTTTTATAGCTCCAATGATTCTTGGAGATAGTACTGTTCCTAAAGTCAAGATTACTGGTAAAACCATTTTATACATTTTAACAGCTGCCGTATATAATCCAACCTCAATATCATTTATCATAATTCCTAGCATTGTTGTATCAATGCTTCCATATATACCAATTGTAAAAATATATAAAAAAATTATAAACATACTATTCGTATGTCTTTTAAAATTTAAGTCTTTAAAATAAAAATATTTTCTTACACTGATAACATCTATAACCCGTGCTAGCACTTCTGGAATAACTAATAACAAAGCATATAAATAATAGTCATTTGGCGTTTTTATAAAATAAAATAAAAAACCTAATGATAGAATTCTAATTGTAAATGACCTTATTAATCTTCTTTTATGATTTTCCATAACAATAAAAAAATGGTTTATATGAAAACACTCAAACAAAACTTGGGTTGCAAAAATATAAAATATTAATTTTTCTTGATAAAATTTTCCATATAATTGAACTGTACCTAATAAAAGAATTAAAGATCCTATACTACTTAAAATTGTCATTATAAATAACTCTGTGAATATTTTTTTAAACTCTAGCCAATCGCCTATCCCTTTAGCTTTAGATAACTCTTTTATTCCATAATTTGGAGCACCTAGTACTGAAAGTATTAAAAAATAAGCCACAACTCCTTGCACAAAATATACTTTTCCTAAATATTCTGGCATTAACACCCTAGAAATATAAGGAAATGTTATTATTGGAAATATTGTATTACTTATTATTAGTAATACATTGTATAGATAATTTTTAGAAACTGACATCTGACATCTTCCTTTTTATGATTCTTTTGGATTATAAAAAATATATCCTACTGTAAATACGGCTAATATCATTTGATACCACAATAATGGTATTATATCAAATGGAGAAACTTTTCCTCCAGCAAAGCTTAACATTATAAGCATTTGAGCTCCGTAAGGGATTGCTCCTTGAGCAATACATGAAAATATATCTAAAACAGAGGCACACTTTTTAGGATCTACTCCATATCTATCAGATATTTTCTTAGCTATAGGTCCATTTATAATAATGGCCACAGTATTGTTAGCTACAGCCATATCTGTTAATGTTACTAACAAAGCCATTCCCATTTGGGCACTTTTAACCCCTTTTATTCTTTTTTCAATTGTACTCATTATCCAATCTACACCACCAGCTTTAGTTACTAATGATGCTAATCCACCTGTTAAAAGAGATAATAAAAATATCTCTGTCATTCCAGTAAACCCATTATAGATCTCTTTTGCATATCCTAACCAAGTAAAATCACCATAGAATAATCCGATAGCTCCTGATAATGCTATTCCAGCTGTCAGAACAACAAAAACATTTATTCCAACTAAAGAAAGTGTTAAAACAAATATATATGGTAAAACTTTTACTATATTAAAAGCATATACTCCAGTTTCCGGAGCTATTTCTGGTTTTCCAAAAACTATTAACAGCAATAATGTCAAAATTGCTGCAGGTGCTGCTATCTTTATATTTACTCTAAACTTATCTTTCATCTCAACACCTTGAGTTCTTGTTGCAGCAATTGTTGTATCAGAAATTATCGAAAGATTATCTCCAAACATTGCTCCACCCATTAAGGCAGCTAAAACCAACGGCATTGATACACCACTTTTTTCTGCTAACCCTACTGCTATTGGTGCTAAAGATACAATTGAACCTACTGATGTTCCTGTAGCTGTCGAAATAAATCCTGCAATTACAAATAATCCTGGAGCTATATAGTGTGACGGAACATAAGTTAATCCTAAATTTACTGTTGAATCAACCCCTCCCATAGACTTTGACACAATTGCAAATCCACCAGCTAAAAGATATATTATACACATTGTTATAATATCTTGGTGTCCACATCCCTCTAAAAAAGTTTCAAACTTCTCTTTTATACTACCTTTAAACAGTAAAAACGCTACAATTATTCCAGGAAAAATAGCAACTGGAGCTGGCAATTGATAAAAAGCTAACTCTACGCCCATAGAATCTAAAATAATTCCACTTCCTAAATAAAATCCAATAAAAACTAAAAAAGGAATTAATCCTTTAAAGCTTCCTTTTGTTTTTGTACTCATTTTTTACCCCCTTTTTATTTTTTTATATATTTTTATGAGTATACATTATTTTTTATATTTTATCAAATTTTTAGTAAAAAAAAGTTCCAGCAGAACTGGAACTTTCTTACATAACTATTACCCTCTTATTTCAGCAACAGTTTTAATTTTATAATTTTTAAATACGATTGATCCTATATATCCTGTTGCGATACCAGCTACAGCACATAATCCAGCTGTAATTAATACATCTTTAGCAGGGTTGAATCCAAACATTACTGCAAAACCAGCGATTGGTGTTGCTGTTCCTGTAGCATTGTTAATTAATCCAAAGTAGTTAACGATCATACCAGCTATTCCTCCACCAATAAAGTTAGTTGTAAATACTGGTATTGGATTTGCAGAGATTATATCTGCTTGAGTTAATGGCTCAATAGCAACAGCTATTGTTGTTGATCTATCTCCAAACTTCATTCTATCAAAGAATACATAGTTCATGAATGACGATCCCATTACTGATAATGCTCCTATTGCCATTGGTAAACCAGTTAATCCTAACATTGCTGTTAATGCCATTGAACTTATTGGAGCTGTAGCAACTACTGTTATAACTCCTCCTAAAATAAATGCCATTACATATGGACTAGCTGATTGAGCTGCAATAATTATATCTCCAATTGTCTGTAAAGCGAATGTAACTCCAGGAGAAACAAACTGTGCTATTCCTCTTCCTAAAGGTGCTGCTAGACAAATAATTACAATTAAATCTAATCCATCAGGGATTTTTTCTTCTAACTTAGGTATAATAAACGACATTACGTATCCTGCGATAAATCCTGGAATAATTCCCATTCCTCCACAAACTACACCTAACATAACTGCATAAACAGGACTTACTCCTAAAGCTAATGGTACTAAAATTGCTGCCGCAACTCCTCCCATTGATCCTGCTGAGGCTCCAACATCTCCTAAAAACTTAATTCCTAAAAGATCTCCACCAACATATAATTGGAAAGCTTCTACTAAGAAACTCGCTGTTGCTGCTCCTGCTAAAGCACCCATTGCTTTCATTCCTCTTGGTGCTTTTAAACTAAATCCAGTAAAGAATGCTAAAACCAATAATAATAACACTGTACCTTTTAATAATTCCATTTTCCCTCTTTCCTTCGACACGCTTGTTAAAAAAATAACAATATGTCAATTTTAACTTTTTTTCTCACAGAAACAATTATACTCTACACTTTACAAAAAGTAAAGTATTTTTTTAAATTTTATGTTTATTTTTAAGACATTTCAACACACGTTTAACACATTTAATGTATACTTTACATTATTTTACTTTTCAACTTTGTTAACTCTACATTTTTTTATGAAAAAATGTGATTTTATTCACAACACCTATTTTTACAACTCCCATAAATTAGTATTTTCTAGGTTGTTTATATAATAATTTTGTGTTAAAATTTAACTATCTAAATTTAATTGGGAGGTATTTATAATGAAAAAAGTTATCAACACTAGCAAAGCTCCTGCAGCTATTGGTCCTTACTCACAAGCAATTGAAATAAATGGAACTTTATATGTTTCTGGACAAATTCCATTTGTTCCTGAGACTATGACTGTTATATCAGAAGATGTTAAAGAGCAAACTAGACAATCATTAGAAAATGTTAAAGCTATTTTAGAAGAAGCTGGATATTCATTAAAAGATGTTGTTAAAGCTGGAGTTTTCATTAAAGATATGAACGATTTTGCTGCTATTAACGAAGTTTATGCTGAGTATTTAGGAGAGGTTAAACCTGCTAGAGCATGTGTTGAAGTTGCTAGATTACCTAGAGATGTTAAGGTTGAAATCGAAGTTATCGCTGTAAAATAAAAAAAGATGAGGATATCCTCATCTTTTTTTATAAATTCTGAATATTGATTTTTATAGCTGAGAATTTGCACTTGTCATAACATAATTGGCAACCTATACATTTAGACTGATCAATTTTATGTTTTTGCTTAACTTCTCCCTCTATACATTTAACTGGACATACTCTAGCACATGCTGTACACCCTATACATTTTTCTTCAATTATCTCTGCTTTTTTTATCTCTTTAACTTCGCTATTTATAGCTTTAGTTGGACATTTTACAGCACACAATCCACACTCTACACATTTTTCCGGATCTATTCTTGCTACATTATTTTTTATTTCAATTGCATCTACTGGACAAGCCTTCTGACAAAGTCCACAAGCTATACATGCTACTGTACAAGCTTTTCTAGCAACTACACCTTTATCTCTAGACATGCAATTAACTGTTACTCTTTTATTCATCGGTAACATCTCTATTAATCTTTTTGGACATGTTGACACACACTTTTTGCACGATACACATTTCTCTTCATCTATATTTACAATTCCTTTTTCAGTAACTGTTATTGCGTTTACTGGACAAACCTTAACACAATCCCCATATCCTAAGCAACCGTATTTACAAGATTTATCTCCACCTGCATATAGATTTATTGCAGAGCAAGTTGTTAATTTACCCTCAAATTCATATGTCTTTGTTGTTTTAGTACAATCTCCTTGACATAGTAACTTTGCTACCATTTTAGGCCCTGATAAATCAACAGTAGCTCCCATAACCTTTGCTATTTCTGCTGCAACTGTCGGTCCTCCTGGTGAACATGCTGTCATTTCTGCTCCATTTAGAGCAATTGCTTCAGCATAACCAGAACATCCTGGATATCCACATGCTCCACAGTTTATTCCAGGAAGTATTCCTTGAATAGCTTCTACTTTTTCGTCAACCTTCACTTCAAACTTCTTAGAAGCATAGGCTAAAAATAGTCCCATTGCTAACCCTGTTCCTCCTAGCGATAAAACAGGAAATAATATTGATTCCATTAACCTACCTCCAATCTATATTTGCATTCCGCTGAATCCCATAAAAGCCATTGCTAAAAGTCCTGCTGAAATAAATGCTATAGGAACTCCTTTAAATGGTCCTGGAATAGCTGCATATTCTATTCTTTCTCTTATTCCTGCTAGTAGTACTAGAGCTAATGTAAATCCAATTGCTACAGCTGCTCCATTTATAACAGACTCTATAAAGTTATACTCTTGTTGAATATTTAAAATAGCAATACCTAGTACAGCACAGTTCGTTGTTATAAGTGGTAGAAAAACTCCCAAAGCTTTATACAAGTTTGGTGAAGTTTTTTGAATTGCCATCTCTACAAATTGTACTAATGAAGCTATTATTAATATAAAAGCTATTGTTTGTAAATACTCTAATTGTAACGGTACTAATAAATAGTTGTAAATTGTCCATGTTACTCCTGAAGCTAGTGACATAACAAATGTTACTGCCATACCCATTCCAATTGATGATTCAACTTTTTTAGAAACTCCCATAAATGGACAAATTCCTAAAAATTTAGCAAATATTATATTTTGAATAAAAATTGCTGTTATTATTAAACTGAATATTTTTGCAAAATCCATTTTTTATTTCACCCCACTCTTTCTAGCTTTAATATAGTTCTGAGTAGCGATTATAAATCCTATTGTTATAAACGCACCAGGTGCCAATATAAATATTAAAGCTGGTGTAAATGAAGCTGGTGTTACAGATATTCCAAAAGCTGTTCCATTTCCTAATATCTCTCTAATTGTTCCTAAAAGAGTTAGAGCTAATGTAAATCCTAATCCTGCTCCAATTCCATCTAATATTGATTTAAATACAGTATTCTTTGAAGCAAAGCTTTCAGCTCTACCAAGTACAATACAGTTAACAACAATCAGAGGAATAAATAATCCTAAAACTTTATATAAATCTGGCAAATATGCTTTCATAACCATCTCAACTATAGTAACTAATGACGCTATTACCATTATAAATGCAGGAATTCTAACTTTATCAGGAATAAAACTTTTTATCATTGATATTAACATATTTGAGAAAACTATTACTGACATTGTTGCAAGTCCCATTGCCATACCATTTATTGATGATGATGTAACTCCTAGTGTTGGACATAATCCAAGTAAAAGTACAAATACAGGATTTTCTTTTATTATTCCATTTAATAATATCTCTTTATTTGATTTTGCCATTATTTTTTATTCACCCCACTATTAAAACTATTTAGAGCTCTTTTAATTCCTGTATAAACAGCATTTGGTGATATTGTAGCTCCTGCAAAACCATCTGCTGATTTATTAAATTCATAAGAAGCATCTTTTCCAATAGCTTTCTTTTGCCACTCTGGATCTAATATTTTTGATCCTAGCCCTGGTGTTTCTTGACTTCCTATTATGTTTAATCCAGTTACTCTTCCTCTTCTATCAATTCCTAATACAAAATCTATATTAGCAGCATAACCTGGCTGAGAAATTGTTACTACATACCCAACAGGCTTTCCATTTGAACCATTTCCAGGAATAAATTCTAATTCATCTACTTTTACTATTGCATTCTCATCAAACGATTCAGCTTTTGGTAAAACCATTACTCTTGCTGCATTTACTGCCGCCTTTTCATTTTCTTTTATAACTTTTTGTGTTGCTCCATTAACTACAGATAAAATTCCAGCAGAGATTGACGCTATTAGTGTTAAAACAATACCATAATGTACAAATCTATTTCTTTCCATTATTTTACCTCCCCAAATTTTTTAGGGCTTGTATATCTATTAATTAAAGGTACAAATCCATTCATTATAAGAATTGAGTAAGCAACTCCCTCTGGATAACCACCTTTAAATCTAATTAACGATACTAAAACTCCTATACCAAAAGCAAAAATAGCTCTTCCTTTTGGTGTATGAGGTGATGTTACCATATCTGTTGCCATGAAGAATGCTCCTAAAAATAATCCTCCTGAAAAGATATGTAAAAATGGATCTGCTCCAGCTATAAGAGAAGCTGCGAATACTGTTCCAATCATTATTGCTGGTACTTTCCAATCTATTTGCTTTTTATAAATTAAATATGCCCCACCTAGAAGAAGAGCTAAAACAGATGTTTCTCCTAAACATCCACCCATTCTACCTATAAATGTATTTAAATAAAGATTTCCACTTTCTATTAAGGCATTATCTGTTGGCAATCCTCTTTTCATTGCATCTAAAAGAGTAGCTCCTCCAACATCATCATACATAAATGTCGTTATTGCAACTGGCCAAGATGCTTGAACAAATGCTCTTCCAACTAAAGCTGGATTGAATATATTATGTCCTAATCCACCAAATACCATTTTTCCTAAAGCTATTGAAACTACAGCTCCAACTATAACATACACTAAAGACATATATGGTGGTATTACAAAAGCGTATAAAATTCCTGTTAAAATTGCACTCCCATCAAAAATTTGTACATCTTGTTTCATTAATTTTTGACATACAAACTCAGTTACCATACAAGATAAAATAGATACTGCTGTTACTACTATTGCTCTGATTCCAAAAAAATAGCATGCTGCTAAAAGTGCTGGAAGTAATGCTAATATTACATCATACATTACATCATCAACAGTTTCCTTAGTTCTGATATGAGGCGATGGCCCCATCTTTAAAATTTTTGCCACTTTTTTCCTCCTACTTTTTCATTGTTCTAAGTTTAGCTTTTCCAATTTTTATTGCTTCTGTCAGTGGTCTATTAGCTGGACATATATAAGCACAAGAACCACACTCGATACAATCCATCAAGTGGTATTTTGCCATCTCTTCCCATTGTGAAAACTCTGCCAATCTAGCATACATTATCGGTTCCAATGACATAGGACATGCATCAACACATTTTCCACAACCTATACAAGCTTTTGGCTTACAATAGTTTGTTTCTTGTTTCGTTAAAGCTAGTAATCCTGAAGTTCCTTTTATAACAGGTACCTCTAAAGTTAATTGAGCCATACCCATCATAGGTCCACCCATAACAATTTTTTCTACTATTTCCTCTTCATACCCACAATTTTCTAAAAGTATTGATATAGGTGTTCCTATAACTGCTTTTAAATTTTTAGGTTCCTTTATCCCTTTTCCAGTAACAGTTACAACTTTATCTATTAAAGGTAATCCATTTACAACAGCATCATATATTGCTACTGCTGTGGTTGTGTTGTTAACAACTACACCAACTGCTGAAGGTAACTTTCCTGATGGTACCTCTTTATTTAATATAGCTTTTACTAAAGATTTTTCTCCACCTTGTGGATACATAGTCTTCAGTGGCATAACTTCTATATTTGTTCCTTGGCAAGCTTTTCTCATAGCCTCTATTGCCTCTGGTTTATTATCTTCAATTCCAATAACAGCACTATCTACATTTAATATATGCTTCATTATTTTTATACCTTCTATAACTTTTAAAGGCTCTTCAATCATAACTCTATTATCAGAGTTTAAATATGGTTCACACTCAGCTCCATTTAGTAATAACATCTCTATTTTTACGTCTGCTGGTGGATTTAATTTTACATGTGTTGGGAAAGCTGCTCCTCCAAGACCAACAACTCCTTTAGATCTTATCACTTTTAACAACTCTTCTTTAGTCGAATTTTTCCACTCTGGCAGTTTCTCTAGAGTTATCCACTCTTCCTGTTCATCATTTTCAATTACAATCGTTTGTACATTCCCCATTAATGGAAATGGTAAGTTTTCAATTTTTTTTACTGTACCACTTACTGATGCATGCACAGGAACTGATAAAAAAGCTTCTGAGTCAGCTATTATTTGTCCCTTTAAAACTCTTTCTCCAATCTCTACGCAAGGCGTTAAAGGAACCCCTATATGCTGAAGAAGTGGGATGAAAACCATTTTGGGTGCTGTTAAAATCTCTACAGCTTGATTTTCTGTTTGGATCTTATTTTCAGGTGGATGTACTCCCCCTTTGAATCCGAAGAATTTCATAAAAATATTCCCTCCTTTGTAGTTAACAAACTATATTCCATTGTTAGAATAACATATTTATTTATATTTAACAACTTTTTTGAGCTGTTTTTTTGCTTTTTTGTGTTACTTTTTGTTATATTTCTGCATAATTTTGTCTATTTGAGTGTCTTTCAACACATCATCCAATAAAGAAATTACACTTGAAAACATAGGATTTACAACCTCTGACTCCTCTTTTGTAAACCTACCTAAAACAAAATTGATGTTTTCATCTTTATTCTTTGCTTTTCCTATTCCACATTTTACTCTCATAAAATCCTGACCTAAGTGAGAAATTATAGATTTTATTCCATTATGCCCACCAGCACTTCCATTTGTTTTTACTCTTAATTTTCCTAAAGGTAAGTCCATATCATCATAAATAACAACTAAGTCTTCTACTGGGTCTATTTTATAAAATTTAACAACCTGAATTATTGAGTTACCACTTAAGTTCATGTATGTTTGAGGTTTTAACAAAATTACTTTTTCCCCATTCACTGTTTTTTCTGTTAACAGTCCTTGAAACTTCTCTTTGAATGGATTAAATCCATTTTTTTCTGCAAACTCATCAATTATATCGAACCCAACATTATGTCTTGTTCTTTCATACTCTTTTCCAGGATTTCCCAATCCAACTATTAACTTCATCTTTCCTCCTAAATTATAACTATAAAGAAAGAGAGAATCTTAGATTCTCTCTTTCAAAAGGTTTTATTAGCAATTCCCATCAAATTGGTATTTTGCAAGTCCTCCTAGAGAAGTTTCTTTGTACTCCTCTTTTAAGTCTCTTCCTGTTTCTCCCATAGTTTTTACAACTTGGTCAAAAGAAATACTGTGCTTTCCATCTGTATATAAAGCATACTGTGCTGCATCTAAAGCTCTTACTGCTGCTGCTGCATTTCTCTCTATACAAGGTATTTGAACATACCCTCCAACTGGGTCACAAGTTAATCCTAAGTGGTGCTCTAATGCCATTTCTGCTGCATATTCGATTTGCTCTAATGATCCACCTAATATGAAACATGCCATTGCTGCTGCCATTGCACAAGCTGATCCAACTTCTGCTTGACATCCACCCTCTGCTCCAGATATTGTAGCATTTTCTTTTATAATATTACCGATTAGTCCAGCTATAGCAAGACCTTTTAAGACCTCTTCATTTGTTAAGTTATACTCCTCTTTTAAGGCGTACATTAATCCAGGAATTACCCCAGCAGCTCCACAAGTAGGGGCAGTAACAACTCTACCTCCTCCTCCGTTCTCTTCAGATACAGCTAGTGTGTAAGCAAATATTCTTCCAATAAATCCACCTCTAGATTTATCGTTTCTTGCTTTTCTATAGAACGATTGAGCTCTTCTTTGTAATCTTATTGTTCCTGGTAAAATTCCATTTTTAGAAAGTCCTGATTGAACTGACTCTTCTAAAGCTGTTCTTATTTGGTCTAAGAAATACCAAATTGATTCCCCTTCATTTTCAGTAACAAATTCCCATAATTCTTTTTTATTTTTTTCACACCATGACATAATTTCAGCCATTGTTCCAAAAGAATAAACTCTTGATCCACCCTGTCTTTGTTGTCCTTCTTCCATTATAGTTCCTCCACCAACAGAGAATACTAACCAAGAATTTAACTCGTTTCCTTCATTATCTAAAGCGATAAACTTCATACCGTTAGTGTGATACGGATGAACATACTCTGGCATCCATACTATTTCTGTCGATTTAGGCTTTAACGTTTCTACTATTATATAGTCTGTTAAGTGCCCTTTTCCTGTTAATGCAAGTGATCCGTATAACTCTACTTTATAACTTGCTGCATTTGGGTTTTCTGCCTTAAATCTTTTTGCCGCTCTCTCTGGCCCCATTGTATGAGAGCTCGATGGTCCATTTCCAACCTTAAATAATTCTCTTAGTGAATCCATTTTTCCTCCTGAACTTTTAATTAAAAATTTTACTGTCTAATCTCTCCATTATAGTTTTTAGCTATTAATTTTAAGATTTTATCAACAGTTATATTGATATCGCTTTCCTCAAGAGTTCCATCCTTCTTTCTTAAAACGATGCTTATAGCAACTGATTTCTTATCAGCTTCTATTTTCTCTCCTTGGTAAACGTCAAATATAGCAACACTTTCAATTAGATTTGATGACTTTTTGATATCTTCTAACATCTTTCCAACTAGTACATCTCTATCTAAAACAACTGCTAAGTCTCTAGTAACTTCAGGATATTTTACAATTCTCTCATATTTAACTTTTTTAGCTCTATAATTTAATAGAGTTGTTAAATCTAGTTCAGCTACGTATGCTCTCTCTCTTTTAATGTCCATATTTTCTGCTAACTCTGGGTGAATTTCTCCAAAAGTTCCTATTTTAACTTTTCCTATTCTTATATCAGCACTTCTTCCTGGATGGAAGTTGCTATCCTCTGATCTATCTAGTTGATATCTAGTTACTCCCATATACTCTAAGAATTTTTCAACAAACCCTTTTAAAGTGTAGAAGTCCATTGCTTCTGGCTTTGGATCCCATAATGTTTTAAAAGTTTTTCCTGCAAGAGCTATCGAAGCTCTTAATGTTTCATTTGCTAATCCATCCTCTTTTGGAGTAAATACTCTTGATACCTCAAAGAATCTTAAATCATTTTGATTTCTATTTAAATTATCTCTTACATTTGATAATAAACTATAAATTAACGTTGGTCTCATAACTGCCATATCATCACTAATTGGATTTGTTATTTCCAATGTAGGCTCTGTTATTCCCAACATTTTTATAGCTTCTTTTGAAATGAAACTATAATTTATTACTTCTTGTAATCCTAATTTTGCTAATATCTCTTTAGCTTCATCAACAACAACTGTCATTGAATCTTTAACTCCAGGTCTTATATTTTCTTCTGGCATCTTGTTTTCTATGTTATCAAAGCCATACATTCTTATTATCTCTTCATAAAGATCTGCTGTTCTAGTCAAATCTCCTCTATAAGATGGTGGTGTTGCTATTATTGTTGTAGAATTTAATGTTTTTATATTTATACCTAAATTAGTAAGTATTTTTCCTACTACATCAATCTCTATATTTTTTCCCATAAACTTTCTTAATTTTTCAATATTTAAAGGAATCTCTATTTTTTCATATTTTTCAACATATTTATCGATACATCCCTCTAAAACTTCTCCACCTGTCAGTTGAGAGATTAAATCTGCTGCTCTTTCTAAAACTTCAGCAGTATTTTCTATATCTAGTCCTCTTTCGAATCTATAAGAAGAATCACTTGATAAACCTAACTCTTTAGATGTTTTTCTTATATTCTCTGGAGTGAAATATGCACATTCTAAGAAAATTTCAGTAGTTTCCTCTGTTACTTTACTTGATTCTCCACCCATTATTCCTGCTATTCCCAAAGGTTTTTCAGCATCTGCAATAACAAGTTCACCTTTATTTAATTCTCTTTCAACTCCATCTAGTGTAACTATCTTTTCACCATTTAATGCTTTTCTAACAACTATTTTTCTGTCATTAATTTTTGTTAAATCATAAGCATGTAAAGGTTGATTGCATTCAAATAAAATATAATTTGTTGAATCTACAACATTATTTATTGGTTTTAATCCCATTGAAATCAATCTATTCTTTAACCACTCTGGAGACTCTTGTACTTTTATGTTCTTTATAACTTTTCCTGAGAATCTTTTACATCTCTCTTTATCTTCAATTCTTACATCTATATGCCCAGTATTTATGCTCTCTATTATCTTTTTAGATTCGAACTCAGGCCACTTTATTTTTCTTCCATAATAAGCAGCTATTTCTCTAGCTATTCCTATATAAGATAAACAATCTGGTCTATTTGGCGTTATTTCTAATTCAAAAATTACATCATTTAATTTTTTATAAACTCTGTATTCTACACCTAATGGAGCATCTTCTGGAAGTATTATAATTCCATCTCCATCGTTTCCAAGTCCAAGCTCTACCTCAGAACAAAGCATTCCTTGAGATTCTACGCCTCTTATCTTACTTTTCTTTATTTTAAAATCTCCTGGTAAAATTGCTCCAATAGTTGCTACAACAACTTTATCTCCCAGTTTATGATTTGGAGCACCACATACTATTTGTAACTCCTCTTCTACACCTATATTAACTTTTAAAAGTGTTAATTTTTCAGCTTCAGGATGTTTTCCATACTCTGTTATCTGTCCAATAACTACTTTTGCTAATTCTTTTCCTTGCTCCTCTATAGCTTCAACCTCTTGACCAATCATAGTCAAAGTGTTTTCTAGCTCTTTTATGTCCTCTTTTATATCGACATATTGCTTCAACCAATCCAACGAAATTAACATTATATGCCTCCACCTTTTATTTAAATTGCTTTAAGAATCTCACATCATTTTCAAAGAATGCTCTTAAATCATCAATACCATATCTTAGCATTGTGATTCTTTCTATTCCCATTCCAAATGCAAATCCTGATACCTCTTCTGGGTCATACCCTACAGCTTCTAAAACAGCTGGATCAACCATTCCACATCCCATTATTTCTAACCATCCACTATGTTTACAAAGTCTGCATCCCTCACCTTTGCAAATTACACATTCTACGTCCATTTCAGCACTAGGCTCTGTAAATGGAAAGAAATGTGGTCTAAATCTAACTTTAGTTTCACCAAACACTCTTGTTACAAATTGCTCTAACATAGCTTTTAAATTGGCAAAAGATACTTCTGGTCCTACCATTAATCCTTCCATTTGGTGAAACATAGGCGTGTGAGATATATCATAGTCATTTCTATATACTTTACCTGGACAAACCATTCTAAATGGTGGCTGATGCTTACCCATATATCTAGCTTGTACTGGTGATGTATGTGTTCTTAAAACTACATTTTCACTCATATAAAACGTATCTTGTAAATCTCTTGATGGATGTGTTTCTGGAATATTTAATGCATCGAAGTTATAAGAAGTAAACTCTACTTCTGGCCCCTCTGCAACATCAAATCCCATTTCCACAAATATATTTTTTAAGAAGTTCATAGTTTCTGTTATTGGATGTAATCCTCCTGTAGAAACCTCTCTTCCAGGAAGAGAAATATCTAATGTTTCAGTTTCTAGTTGTTCTTTTTTTACCTTATTTTTAATCTCTGTTGTTTTTTCCTCGATTAAAGTTGTTATAACTGTTTTTACATCATTTACCATTTGTCCAAAAGCAGGTCTTTCTTCTGGTGATAAATCTCTCATAGATTTAGAAATTTCAGTGAATTCACCTTTTTTTCCTAAATACTTAACTCTAATTTCATCCATTTCTTGTAGTGTTACTGCTTTCTGGATAATTAAACTAGCTTCATCCTTCAAAGCATTCAGCTTATTTTTCATTTGTTTCCTCCTAAAACAAGGCTTTTTATTTTATCTCTTTATAACTAAAAATTAGCTCTTTATTTTCAATTAACAATACCCCGTATCTATTATCTTTTAAAGCACCTGGATTAAAATATTTTATTCCATTCCTTTCTGTATAATAGGGTATGTGGGTATGTCCAAAACAAACAGCATCTACGCTATATTTTTCAGCTATCG
The DNA here is from genome assembly GCF_051653945.1 of Cetobacterium sp. GTDB lineage: Bacteria > Fusobacteriota > Fusobacteriia > Fusobacteriales > Fusobacteriaceae > Cetobacterium_A. Next base: position 11,557 of record NZ_JBOFXD010000071.1, on the reverse strand, counting down.
CTTCCAAAGTATACATCTCTTTTTTTACATTATAAAGGTGTCCATGCGTTATAAATATTTTTATTCCATCTATATCTAATATTTCATCATCGTTAAATTTTCTATCAAAAATATCACAGTTTCCTCTAACAATATAAAACTTTATATCTGGGAACGCAAAAGAACACTCCTCTCCATCCCAACTATGATCACCTGTCCATATTACTATATTAGGATTTTCTTGTGATATTATATCATAAATTTTATTTGTGTTTCCATGAGAATCTGTAATTATTAATATTTTCATATTCATTCTATCCTATAAATATTGATGTTTGAGATTTTTCCATAATATTTAACCCTTTTTTTCCTGTAATTTTTTCAAAGAAATAACCTCTACTCAAATTTCCCATAATTAAAAGGTCTAAATTATTAACTTCATTTAAATACTTTTCTTTAGCTGATTCTCCATCAAAGTTTTTCCATTCTACGACTTTTTCTTTTTCTTTTAAATATTTTAATAATGTATTATCCTCTATCTTATAAAGTAAAGTCAACATTGTAAAGTCTTTTATATCTGGAAAAATGTTTATAAAAGAAAATACACTTTTATTTATTTTTACACCATCATCACTTGAAATTCCAACTTTTTCTAAAGATGTTATAGCTTTTTCTCCTACCATAACAATAGGTTTAAAGTGATTTTTTAACACTGTTACAGCTGATTCTGATAAAGCTTCTCCCTTTTCAAAAATCAATAAATCTGCAAGCTTCATGTACTCTTTAATTATATCCCAAGGAAAACCAAATTCAACATTTAATACAGAATTTATTCCTCTTATTTTTAATTTTTCTTGTAGATGTTTTACTTCCTCTTCTTCAAAGGCATCTCTTTCTTGTGAAAAGGAGTTATTACTTAAGTTTACTATCATTCCATCCATTGTTGCTGGTATAATCTCATCCCTTCTAACATCTTTTACATATAGTGGGACTATTTCGTATCCAAATTTCTCTTTAAAAAACATTGCACTATCTATCAGTACATTTTTTTTTGATCCTTCTCCAAATACAACTAAAACTTTTTTCATAATAACTCCTCCTATAGACTTAAATTATTCTTGAGTTGCTTCTTCTACATCTTCCTCTTTAAAACTTGCTATTGATACAACTTTTTCAGATTCTGATTCATTTACTCTCATAATTTTTACACCTTGAGTTGCTCTTCCAATTATTGAAATTTGATTTACTGAAGTTCTTATAACAATTCCTGACGATGTTATTACCATTAATTCCTCTTCATCTTTAACAGGTTTAACTGCTACAACCTCTCCATTCTTATCACTACATCTTATATTTATAACACCTTTACCACTTCTAGATTGTAATGGATACTCGTCTACTCTTGTTCTTTTTCCATATCCATTCTCTGTAATAGTTAAAATAGTCTCATTTGCTGCATCATCTATTAATAGTGCTGATATTACTTTATCTTTAGCTCTAAGAGAGATTCCTTTTACTCCACTTGTATCTCTTCCTGTTGGTCTTACATCATCTTTAGAGAATCTAATTGAGTGTCCTAACTTTGTTGCTAAGAAAATCTGTTCTTTTGAATCAACTGGTAAGATTCCAACAAATATTATGTCATCTCCATCTCTTAATTTGATTGCTTTTAATCCAGCAGTATTTATATTTTTGTATTCACTTAGATTTGTCTTTTTAACCATTCCATCTCTAGTTACAAATACAAGTTCTTTATCTTGGCTAAACTCTCTTATTTTTATTATTTCTCTAACTTTCTCATCTTCCTTTAATTTGATTAAGTTTCCTATAAGTCTTCCTCTAGCCTGTTTTGAAGATTCTGGAATTTGATAAACTTTTAAGTGGAAAACTCTACCTTTATCTGTGAAAATCATCATTGTATCTAAGTTTGACATAACTTCCATTCTCTCAACAAAGTCATCTTCTATAGTATTTTGAGTTGAAACTCCTTTTCCACCTCTTTTTTGAGCCTTATATTTATCTAGCTCCATTCTTTTTACATAACCTCTATTTGTAATAGTAACAAGAACGCTATCATCTTTTATTAAATCCTCTGGTCTTATCTCTAATCTCTCTTTTTCAATAGTTGTTCTTCTTGGGTCATTATATTTATTTTTTATATCATTTAATTCCTCTTTTATAATCTCATAAACTCTATTATCATCTGCTAAAATTTTATTTAATTCAATTATTAAAGTTTTTAACTCTTCGTGTTCTCTATCGATTTTATCTCTTTCAAGACCAGTCAATCTTTGAAGTCTCATATCTAAGATTGCTTTTGCTTGCTCTTCACTGAAACCATACTTATCAATTAAGGCTATTCTAGCTTCATTTCCATCTGCTGATCCTCTAACTATTTCAATAACTCTATCAATATTTTCAAGAGCTATTATAAACCCTTTTAAAATATGGGCTCTTCTTTCAGCCTTATTTAAATTAAATTTTGTTCTTCTAGTTATAACTTCAAATCTATGTTTTAAATATTCATCTAAAATCTCTTTTAAATTTAATACTCTTGGAACATTATTAACTAGAGCTAGCATAATTATTCCAAATGTTGTTTGAAGTTCTGTATATTTATATAGTGAATTTAAAACTAATTCTGACTCTTCACCTTTTTTTAACTCTATAACTACTCTAATACCATCTCTATCTGACTCATCTCTTAAGTCTGATATTCCAACTATTTTTTTCTCTTTTACTAAGTTAGCTATTTTTTCAATTAAAGAAGATTTATTTAATTGGTAAGGAATCTCTTTTATTATTAAGCTTTCTCTACCATTTTTTCCTTCTTCTATTTCAATTTTTCCTCTTACTCTAACTCTTCCTCTTCCAGTTGTATAAGCATCATAAATTCCTGCTTCTCCATCAATTATTGCTCCTGTTGGGAAATCTGGTCCTTTTATGTACTCCATTAATTGTACAGGTGTAATCTCTTTATTGTCTATTAAAGCTAATATTCCATCTATAACTTCACCTAAATTATGAGGTGGAATATTTGTTGCCATTCCTACTGCAATTCCTGTAGCTCCATTTAATAGAAGATTTGGAAGTTTTGCTGGTAATACAATAGGCTCATCTAATGAGTCGTCAAAGTTTTTTCTAAAATCTATTGTATCTTTATCAATATCCTCTAGTAACTCATTACTTATTTTAGACATTCTAGCTTCCGTATATCTCATAGCTGCTGCTGAATCTCCATCGATAGATCCAAAGTTTCCGTGTCCATCTACAAGTTCATATCTATAAGCAAAGTTTTGAGCCATTCTTACCATTGTATTATATACTGCTGAATCTCCATGTGGATGGTATTTTCCTAAAACTTCTCCAACAATTCTTGCTGATTTTTTATATGGCTTATCACTTGTCATTCCCATTTCATTCATAGCAAACAAAATTCTTCTATGTACTGGTTTCAATCCATCTCTTACATCTGGTAATGCTCTACTAACTATTACACTCATAGAGTAATCTAGATAGGATTGCTTTAATTCTTCCTCTATATATCTATTCTTCACATTAGACATTATTTATTCCTCCTAGAACATTATTTTTATTATTGTACCGATACGTTTATATATCCAGATTTTTTACAAACTCTGCATGCTCTTCAATAAACTCTCTTCTTGGTTCTACTTTGTCACCCATTAGTTTATCGAATAATATATCGGCTTCTCTTGCATCATCAATTGTAACTTTTAATAAAGTTCTTGTGTCTGGATCCATAGTTGTTTCCCAAAGTTGTCCAGGATTCATCTCTCCTAATCCTTTATATCTTTGAAGAGTGTATCTTTTATCTTCACCCTCAAGCCCAGCTATGATTTCTTTTAATTGTCTATCAGTATAAGCATAAGATACTGTTCTACCTTGAGTTATTTTAAATAGTGGCGGTTGAGCTATAAATACATTTCCATTATGGATTAAGTCTACCATATATCTATAAAGGAATGTTAGTATCAGAGTTCTTATGTGAGCTCCATCTACGTCCGCATCTGTCATTATTATTATTTTTCCATATCTTCTTTTTTCTATATTAAAGTTATCTCCAATACTAGTTCCAAAAGCTGTTACCATTGCTCTAATCTCTGCATTTTCTAATGCTTTATGTAACCCAGCCTTTTCTACGTTTAATATCTTACCTCTTAGTGGTAAAATAGCTTGGAAAGATCTATCTCTACCTTGTTTAGCTGATCCTCCTGCCGAATCTCCCTCAACTATATAAACTTCACATTCATCAGGATTTTTTGAAGAACAATCTGCTAATTTTCCAGGTAATGACCCTATATCTAAAGCTGACTTTCTAAGTACTAACTCTCTTGCTCTTTGAGCTGCTTCTCTTGCTCTTTTTGAATTTAATATTTTTTCGATTATAACCTTTAAGTCATTAGGTGCATCTTCTAAATACATCTTTATTTGAGCTCCTGCTACAGTAGAAACTATACCAGTTACTTCACTGTTTCCTAACTTGGTTTTAGTTTGCCCTTCAAATTGTGGTTGAGGAACTTTAACTGAAACTATTGCCGTTAATCCCTCTCTTATATCAGAACCTTGAAGTTTTCCATCTTTATCCTTTAAAAGACCTGTAGTTTTACCTAAATCATTTATTACTCTTGTTAGAGCAGTTCTGAATCCACTTACATGAGTTCCACCTTCATGAGTATTTATATTATTAACAAAAGAGTATATTGTCTCTCTTTGATTTGTATTATATGTCATTGCTATTTCTACAGAAACATTATCAACTTCTCCACTCATATAAAAAGGAGTCTTCATTATTGGTGTACTATCCTTTTCAATCTCTTTTATATAATCTAAAATTCCACCTTCAAACTCTAGACTAACAACTTTTGCAGGCTCTTTTCTTAAATCAGATAAAACTATAGTAAGTCCTTTGTTTAAGTAAGCTAATTCTCTTAATCTTGTTTCTAGTGTTGAAAAACTATAAACTAACGTTTCAAAAATTTCATGGTCAGCTTTAAATCTAACAGTAGTTCCGCTATCTTCTGCGATACCAATTTCTACTACATCCTTTTCTGGTACTCCTCTATTATATTTTTGATAATAAACCTTACCTGCTTTTCTTACTGTCACTTCTGTCCACTCAGAAAGGGCGTTTACTACTGAAACTCCTACTCCGTGTAATCCTCCAGAAACTTTATAGTTATTATTCTCAAATTTTCCTCCTGCATGAAGAACTGTTAATACTATTTCTAATGCTGATTTCCCGTATTTAGGGTGTATATCAACTGGAATTCCTCTTCCATTATCTACAACTTCTATTATATTGTCTGGTAATATTGATACCTCTATTTTTGTTGCATATCCTGCTAATGCCTCATCCACTGAGTTATCTACAATTTCCCATACCAGATGATGTAGTCCTCTTTCTGAAGTTGTTCCTATATACATTCCAGGTCTTTTTCTTACAGCTTCTAATCCTTCTAAAACTGTAATATTTTCTGCTTGATAATTATTTGTTGTCATCTTTATCCTCCAATATCTTATCTGCAACATTTTTTAAAGAGCACGGTTTACAAATAAAACCTTCTCCCAAAAACATCATTCCACAAATATCACATTTTTTATAGCCTTTTAATTTCAAGGCATTTTCTCGCTCTTTTGCTCGTTTTTTCAAAACTTCGATTTTTTCCTCTAAAGTTAAATCCTTAAGCTCCGAAATAAAATCCTCTTTTTTTTCTTCAATAACTTTCTCATTTATAAATTCCATATAGTTACAACTTTGAACCTTTGAAATCTTAAATCTTATATCTTTTACATACTCTTTTTTTAAAATTTCTTGAACTTTTTTTAAATATTTATTTTTGTTCATAGACATATGATGAAGGTAGATACTATCCTCAACCAATACGTATAGAATCCCCTCTTTTATCCAAAGAGGTTCGCTTTTTTTAGAAAGTTTCCCAACAATATCTCTCCAATATCCTCTTATTATACCTTCTTTTAACTTCCTACTTTTTACAATAGCTTCTTCCAATGCTTCACTTACATTCATGATGTCCATCTTGAATCTCTCCTTTATCAATTCTAAAGTTTTTAGATTCTATATTTAAATCAGTTGTTGAACTAATGAAAACTTGTAACTCTCTTTTTTTTAAATAATTTATAATACTTTCTTTTCTTATAGAATCAAAATATGATGAGATATCATCTATTAAAAAAATTGGTGTTTCTCTTTTTTCTTTTATTACCATATCTATTTCAGAAAGTTTTAAAGAAAAAATTATTGATTTTTTTTCACCTTGAGATGAATACGACTTAGCTTCTTTTCCATTTAAAAGAAATTTAAAATCATCTCTTTGTGGCCCTACTAAAGAGTATCCATATCGAATCTCTTGATATTTTATCTCTTGTATTTTAAGCCTTATCTTTTCTTCTAGGTTCAATAATGTCAAACCTTTTATTTCACCAAGAAAACTTTCATACTTTAAATTCAACTCTTTTTTATCATCAAAAAGTTTTCGGTAATTTAAATTCAATATTATAGAGATATTTTTTACGTATTCTACTCTCTTTAGAATCACTTTGGCTGCTAATTTAATAAATTCTTCTTCATAAATTAGAAACATCTCATCCTTTATATTTTTTTCTTTTAAGTATTTATTTCTTATTTTTAAAAGTTTATTATAATCTTTTAAATTTTTGAAATATTCATAATTACTTTGAGCTATCTCTCCATCAAAAAATGTTCTCCTAAAACTGGGGCTTCCAACTATTAGCTCTATATCCTCAGGAATAAAAGTCACAATATTTACTTTTCCATAAAATTCATCAAATGGAGTTTTTTTTCCATTGTATTTATACTCTTTATGTTTTTTATCGATTTTAACACTCAAAGTTTTTTCAGAAATTAAATCTCTATACGATATATAACTTCCCATCTTTTCTTTATTATATTTTATCAATTCTATATTTTTTGAGGTTCTAAAACTTTTTCCTGTAGCACTAAAATAAATAGCTTCCAATATACTTGTTTTTCCTTGACCATTTTTTCCAAAAAATAGATTAAATCTTGAAGAAAATTGTATATTTCTGTCCTCTAAATTTCTAAAGTTTATATAATTCATTTCAAGAATTTCCAATGTTTATTTCACCCCAAAACTATAATAGATTTAAGCTACTACAAATACCAATCCTAAAAATTCAACCTTGTCACCTGGATAAAGTTTTTTTCCACGTCTTTCTTCTACTTCTCCATTAACTTTTACTTGCCCATCTAAAATAAGCTCTTTAGCTTGACCACCAGTGCCAATTTCACCAGTAAATTTAAGAAATTGATCCAATTTAATAAATTCTGTAGAAATTTTTATCTCCTGCATTTTTACCTCCTAAAATATTTTTAGTCTATTATACATTTTACCATAAAACTAACTTTATTTCTATAAGATTTATCATGGTTTCATGAGGGTTTATCTACAAAAAATAATCTTTTTATATATTTTTATTCTTTTTTTATTCTTTTTCAATATAAATACATATAGTATAATTTTAATTCTTTTTATAATTTTTTTTTGTTATTTTTTTATTATTTTTTATTAAAATATTATTTTATTTTATTACAATAAAAAAGTGTACATTTTATTTTTTTATGTTTTTTTTAAAACTTTTAGTATTAATTATGTATTTTTTGTTAAATTTACAAAATAAAAGATATACATAATTTTTCTTATTATTTTTATCTATATACATATAATTTTTTTACTAGGCAACTTGTCCTATGTATATTATATATTTTAGAATATAATTAAAAGGATAAAGTAATTTTTGATAGTAGTATCAAAATAATATTATAGTTATAGAGGAGCTGGTAATGTGTCTATACTGAGAAGTATATTCGGGATTTTTGTAATTTTATTTTTAGGTTATCTTCTATCTTATGATAGAAAAAACATCAAATGGAGAACTATCATAGCTGGTTTTGCACTACAATTTGGTTTTGCCTTTATAGTGATGAAAACGTCTGGTGGAGCTTATATCCTTGAGTCTGTTTCTAATGGTTTTAACAAAATAATTGCTCAAGCTAATGAGGGAATACAATTTGTTTTTGGAGGATTATACACACCTGGAACTAACATCGCATTCGTTTTTGCTTTTAACGTTCTACCTCTTATTATTTTCTTCGGTGCTTTAATATCTGTATTATACCATTTAGGAATTATGCAGTTAGTTATCAAATATATCGGTGGTGGAATATCAAAACTTCTAGGAACTAAGGAAGCTGAATCTGTATCTGCTGCTGCAAATATTTTCCTTGGTCAAACTGAAGCACCACTAGTTATAAAACCTTATATAGCAAATTTAAGCAGATCACAACTTTTTGCTGTTTTAACTTGTGGGGTTGCATCTGTTTCTGGTTCAACTCTAGCTGCTTATGCTGCTCTTGGAGTTCCAATGAAATATCTGATTGCAGGATCTTTTATGGCTGCACCTAGTGGACTAGTTTTTGCTAAACTAATCATGCCTGAAACTCAAGCTGAATCAGAAGATGAAAAAATTGAGTTCACAAAAAGTGATTCTGTTAATGTTATCGAAGCTGCTGCAAAGGGAACTATCGATGGTATGAATATCGCTCTTATAATTGGATCTATCTTAATATCATTTATTGCTTTAGTTTCTTTAGTAAACATGATTTTAGGTGGAATTGGAGATCTATTCGGAATCCAACTTACTCTTCAAACAATTTTAGGTTATATTTTCGCTCCTATAACTTATGCTATGGGTATTCCATGGCACGAAGCTGTTTATACAGGAAGTTTATTAGGACAAAAGATGGTACTTAACGAGTTTGTTGCCTATGTAGATTTCACAAAAAACATAGCTGGACTTTCTGAAAAAACAATAGCTATTATGAGTTTCGCTTTACTTGGATTCGCTAACGTAGCCTCTTTAGGACTTCAAATTGGAGCTCTAGGAGCTATTGCCCCTAATAGAAGAAGCGAAATTGCTCAAGTAGGTATGAGAGCTGTTTTAGCAGGTTTCTTAGCTTCTCTTTTAAATGGAGTTATAGCAGGAGTATTTTTCTAAAACTATATATTTACTTATTGAAAGACAAGAAAATTTTCTTGTCTTTTTTTATTATATATTTTTTATATTTTTTTTATTAACTATTGTTTTTTAGAATTTTATATTATATACTCATACAAACAAAAATAATTAACTAGGAGGAAACAATGAAGAAAAAAATCAGAATACCTGATACGTATGTCATTATCTTTTTTGTAGTTGTCTTTGCTGCAATTCTTACTTACATTATCCCAGTTGGTAGTTTTACAATGGATAAAATTCAATATGCTACTGAAGCTGGTATGAAGACTAGAACAGTTCCTGTTCCAGGAAGTTTTAAATATGCATTAAACGATTTAGGACAACCACTTACTAAGGGTATTCCTATATTTGCTGCCGGTGGAGATATGAGTATCACTAACTATATATTTGAAGGTCTTGTTAGTGGTGACAAATGGGGAACTGCTGTTGGTATTATCGCTTTTATCCTTATCACTGGTGGAGCTTTTGGTATTATTTTAAAAACTAAGGCTGTTGAAGCTGGAATACTTAATATGATCAAAAAAACTAAAGGATCTGAAGCACTTCTTATACCTCTTGTTTTCCTTCTATTCTCTTTAGGAGGAGCGGTATTTGGTATGGGAGAGGAGGCGATTCCTTTTGCTATGATTCTTATCCCTATAGTTGTAGGTATGGGATATGATTCTATAACTGGTATTTTTATGTGCTACATCTCAACTCAAATTGGATTCGCTACATCTTGGATGAACCCTTTTAGTGTGGCTATTGCTCAAGGAGTTGCTGGAGTTCCTGTACTTTCTGGAGCTATGTTTAGAATAGTTATGTGGATATTCTTTACAGCTTTTGGAATTATCTACACTATGAATTATGCTAAAAAAATTAAAGCCAACCCTGAACTATCAATCTCTTATGAAACTGATAAATTCTTTAGAGACGATTTTAAAGCTGATGAAGCTGAGGATTTAGAGTTTAAACTTGGACATAAACTTGTATTTTTAACAATATTCTTAGGAATGTCTTGGATTGTTTGGGGAGTTGTTTTTCATGGATACTACTTACCTGAAATAGCTGCACAATTTACTATTATGGGTATTGTTTCTGGAATCATTGGAGTTATCTTTAAATTAAATGATATGACTGTGAATGATATTGCTATCTCTTTTAGAAAAGGTGCAGAGGACCTTATCGGAGCAGCATTAGTTGTTGGAATGGCTAAAGGTATTGTACTTGTTTTAGGTGGAGTTGACGCTGGAACTCCTACAGTTTTAAATACTATTTTAAATGCTGTTGCTGGAATTTTAGGTGGATTACACGCTTCTATATCTGCGGTTGCCATGTATTTCTTCCAGTCTGTATTCAACTTCTTCGTTGTATCAGGTTCTGGACAAGCAGCTTTAACAATGCCAATCATGGCACCTCTTGCAGATTTAGTTAGTGTGCCTAGACAAGTAGCTGTACTAGCTTTTCAGCTTGGAGATGGATTCACAAATATGATTGTCCCAACATCTGGTATTTTAATGGCCATTTTAGGTATTTCAAAAGTTGAGTGGGGAGTTTGGGCTAAGCAACAAATTAAATTCCAAGGTATTTTATTTGTACTAGGTTGCTTGTTTATCGTTATCGGTGTTTTAATTAATTTTCAATAGTAACAACAAAAGGATGAAATAAAATTATTTCATCCTTTTACTTTATTTTGTATAAAAAAAAAGATGTATTTCTACATCTTTAAAAATCTTTTTATGGCGGGAGTGACGAGGGTCGAACTCGCGACCTCATGCGTGACAGGCATGCGCTCTAACCAACTGAGCTACACCCCCATATGGTGGAAACAACTGGACTTGAACCAGTGACCCCCTGCTTGTAAGGCAGGTGCTCTCCCAACTGAGCTATGCTTCCTTATAGATTTTTTAGTGGTGCCCAGAGGCGGAATCGAACCACCGACACGGGGATTTTCAGTCCCCTGCTCTACCGACTGAGCTATCTGGGCATCTTTTGTTACCTGCTATAGGTACCTTTAAAATGGCGGAAGGTCAGAGACTCGAACTCTGAAGTCTTGCGACGCCGGTTTTCAAGACCGGTTCCTTACCAGTTAGGATAACCTTCCATATTAATGGTACCCCGTAGGGGAATCGAACCCCTGTTTATAGAGTGAAAATCTATTGTCCTTACCACTGAACGAACGGGGCAGGTGAGTGGTGGATCCAGCTGGAGTCGAACCAGCGACCACTCGGTTATGAGCCGAGTGCTCTAACCAACTGAGCTATGGATCCGTTTATGGCGTGTCTGAAGAGATTCGAACTCCTGACCCACGCCTTAGAAGGGCGTTGCTCTATCCAGCTGAGCTACAGACACATTAGATGGTGCGTCATACTGGGCTCGAACCAGTGACAACACGATTAAAAGTCGTGTGCTCTACCATCTGAGCTAATGACGCATTTTTTATGGAGCGGGAGACGAGGGTCGAACTCGCGACATTCAGCTTGGAAGGCTGACGCTC
>NZ_JBOFXD010000070.1:0-11035 GCF_051653945.1 Cetobacterium sp. | reverse complement strand
CATACTTTTAGTTTCATCTTCGATAGATACCAAAGCTTCATTAAATATTTCAGGGTCTTTTTTACCCCAACGCTTAATCATATCTATGTAACCTCCTATTATAAAAAGAGGAGTTTTTAGCTCGTGTGATGAGTTGTGAACAAATTCAATCTGTTTCTTATTTTGTATATCAAGTCTTAATAACATATCTTCATATGAATCTAGGATGTTATCAAACTCTTTAAAATAGTTTGTAGGTTTTATAACTTTTAAATTTTCTAAAGTAATATTTGAATTAATATTTTCTAGTAAAGAAAGTTGTTTTTTAATTTTTTTTAATAATCTTGTAAAAGCAAATATAGAAATAATAATACAAATAGATAATCCAGATAAAAAAATGTAAATCATATCAAAGAAAAATTTTTTCTCTTCTCTTAAATTTTTTACAAGGATAACAGTATAAACTTCTCCCTCTTTGTTGATTAAGTCGTTTTTTAAGACCATATAATCATACCAATGAACATTTTTTACTTTATCTTCAACAGTGGCATCTAAAAGACGAGGATTTGTATTTTCTGTATAAACTAAATCTTTATACTTTATTGTTATTTCTAAATCGTCAAGAGCAGGATTTTCTACTCTGAAAAGTTGGTTAACTAAATCACCTGTAAAAATTTCCATAGACTTTGAATTAGCTTCTTCTAAGATTTCATATTTTAAAAATCCCATAGCATTTCTTAAGTACTGTTTGGATGAGTTAATTAAATATTTTCCAGTAATAGATAATGATAAGATTAAAACAACAGTAAATAAACAAATTAGTTGGAAATAACTTTTTTTTAAAGTACCTGAAAGAGTTTTCAAATTAATCCTCCTTTTTTAAAGAATAGCCAAATCCACGGATAGTTTTAATATATTTACTATCAGGATCAAGCTTTTTTCTAAGGGCTTTTATGTACATATCAATAATTTTACCATCCCCAAAATAATCATATCCCCAAACATTTTCTAAAATATTTTCTCTACTCAAAACTAAATTTTTATTAATCATCAAATAATGAAGAAGATTATATTCCGTTTTAGTCAAAGTTATTAGAGTATCATCTAAAAGAACTTCTTTTGTATTTAGATTAAGGGATATATTTTCAAATTTTAATATTTTTTTATCTGTAAAAGTTTGTTTATTTCTGAAAGTGACTCTCATTCTAGCTAAAAGTTCACCAATAATAAATGGTTTAGTGATGTAATCATCAGCTCCTAAATCTAAAAGAGTTATTTTACTAAAAATTTCATCTTTAGCAGTTAAAACAATAATTGGAATATTGGATTCGTTTCGGATTGTTTTGCAAACCTCCTCTCCACTTATATATGGAAGCATTAAATCAAGAAGAATAAGAGCATAGTTATTCTCTCTAAATAGTTTTAAACCATCATTTCCATCTACAGCTAAATCAATATTGTATCCTTCATGAACTAGTTCAAGTTCTAAGTATCTTCTAATTTTTGGATCATCTTCAATAATTAGTATATTCTTTTTTAACATGACCTCTCCTCCACCTTAATTTTTTAATAATTATATTATAAAACAAAAAAGTAAAAAAATGGTAAAAATTTGTCTAAAAAACTTGTTAATTAAGTAATTGTGGGGTATATATTGTAGCAGTATTTGTTTTATTTTAAAAAATTTACTAAAAATTTACTTTTAAACTTTATAATTAAAAAAAAACAAAAGGAGGCAGCAATGGAGATATCAGCAGTAATACCAGTTTACAATGAGAAAGACAACATTATTCCTATGGCAGAAAGAATTGAGGTGGCATTTAAAAAGGGGTTTAAAGAGTATGAAATTATTTTTATAAATGATGGAAGTACTGACGGAAGCCATGAACTTTTAAATAAATTAAGAGAAGAAAACAAAAATATAAAAGTTTATCATTTTACAAAAAATAATGGACAAAGTGCAGCGATAGATGCAGGGTTTCAAAAATCTCAAGGAGATTTGGTTTTAATGATGGATGGTGATCTCCAAACTGATCCAGAGGATGTATATAAACTTCTAGAATATATTCCAGAGTATGACGTAGTAAATGGAAGAAGAGCAACTAGAGAGGATGGCTTTAAAAGAAAGTTAGCATCAAAGATAGGAAATGGATTTAGAAATTTTGTGACAGGTGATAATATTCAAGATACAGGTTGTCCTTTAAAATTATTTAAAAAAGAAGTTGTAAAATCATATAAGTTGTTTAATGGAATGCATAGATTTTTACCAACTTTAGCAAAATATATGGGTTATAAAGTTACAGAAGTATCAGTAAGGCATTATGATAGATTACATGGAGAGTCAAAATATAGAGTTTTCGGGAGAGGATTTAAAGCTTTTAAAGATGTTTTTGCAGTTAGATGGATGAAAAATAGAATATTAAATTGGAAGATAGAGGAATAATTATGATGAGTTTAGAAAATTGGAATATTTTTTTAATTATTGGTTTTATTGGGCAGGGACTTTTTTCCATGAGATTTATTATTCAGTGGTTAGCTAGTGAAAAAGCTAAAAAGAGTGTTATCCCTTTCTCATTTTGGATATTTAGTTTATCAGGTAGTATTTTCTTATTAATTTATGCAGTATATAAAAAGGATCCAGTATTTATACTAGGACAAGCACCAAATGTATTGATTTATTCAAGAAATATATATTTAATAAAAAAAAAATAGAGGGGTTGAAAGATAGATGAAAATTATTGTAACAGGAGCAGCTGGATTTATAGGATCACATTTAGTAGAAAAATTGTTAAATTTAGGACATAGCGTAATTGGAATAGATAATTTTCATAATTTTTATTCAGAAGATATAAAAGTTAAGAATGTTTTGGAAAGTTTAAATAAAATTGAATATCTTGCAGAGATTTTATCAAGAGATACAAAAGAGAATAAAATACAGGCATTACTAGAAAAAGTAAATTTAGATAGTTATTCTTTAGAATATTGTGATTTAAAAAATATTGAAAGTTTAGACAAGATATTTAATGAAAATAAAATAGATATGGTTATAAATTTAGCAGGGTTAGCTGGAGTTAGACCATCTTTAGAGAATCCTTTAGAATATGAAAAAGTAAATGTAGGTGGATATTTAAACCTATTGGAGTGCTGTAAAAAATATGGAGTTAAAAAATTTATCCAAGCTTCTTCTAGTTCAGTTTATGGTAACAACAAAATAGTTCCTTTTAAAGAAACTGATGTGGTTGATTTTGCAATTTCACCATATGCTGCAACAAAAAAATCTTGTGAAGTTTTAGGGCATGTATATTTTAATTTGTATAAAATAGATACATTACAATTTAGGTTTTTTACAGTTTATGGGCCAAGACAAAGGCCAGATTTAGCTATTCACAAGTTTGTTGATAAAATTTTAAAAAATGAAGGGATTCCATTCTTTGGAGATGGAGAAACATATAGAGATTATACATATATTGACGATATAATTGATGGTGTTATAAAGGGTGTAAAATATTTGGAGAAGCATGAGAATGTTTATGAGATTGTTAATTTAGGGGAGTCAGATGCAATCTCTTTAAATAAAATGGTACAAACGATTGAAAAATGTCTAGATAAAGAGGCAGTGATAGAGAGATTACCAATGCAACCTGGAGATGTAAAAAGAACTTATGCAAATATAGATAAAGCTAAAGAACTTTTAGGATATAAACCAACTACAAAATTTGATGATGGAATTAATAAATTTGTAAAATGGTATTTAGGGGGAAAGTAAGATGAAAATAACTGTAATAGGAACTGGATATGTTGGACTTGTGCAAGGTGTAATTTTAAGCGAGTTCGGTCATAAGGTTATATGCTTAGATATAGATGAGAAAAAAATTAAAAACCTACAAAATGGGATACTTCCAATTTATGAACCAGGACTAAAAGATATTTTAGATAGAAATGTTTTAGAAGGAAGATTAAATTTTACAACGAATAAAGAAAATGCACTAAGAGATGCAGAGGTAATCTTTATAGCTGTAGGAACTCCTCCAGGAGATGATGGATCAGCGGATTTAACTTATGTATTACAGTGTGCAAAAGATATCGGTCAAAATATTAGTAAATATGCAGTTATAGTTAATAAATCAACTGTTCCTGTTGGAACAGGGGATCTTGTAGAGGAAGCTATTAAGAATGAATTAGTAAAAAGAAAAGTAAACTTAGAGTTTGATGTAGTTTCAAATCCTGAGTTCTTAAGAGAAGGAAAAGCTGTAAATGATTGCTTAAGACCTGATAGAGTTGTTATAGGAGCTGAAAGTAAAAAAGCGTTAGGAGTGATGAAGAAAATATATGATGTTTTATATATTAATAAAACCCCTTTTGTTTTTACAAATAGAAGAACATCAGAAATGATAAAATATGCATCGAATGCGTTTTTAGCTGTAAAAATATCTTTTATAAATGAGATGGCATTATTAGCTGAAAAAGTTGGGGCAAATACTCAAGAAATAGCTCAAGCAATGGGGATGGATGGTAGAATATCTCCAAAGTTTTTACATTGTGGACCTGGATATGGAGGATCATGTTTTCCAAAAGATACAAGAGCAATTGTTGAAATAGGAAAAGAATATGATGAAAATATGAGTGTTGTTGCTGCTGCAATATCTGCAAATGAAAAACAAAAGAAAAAAATGATAGATAAGATAATTAAAGAGATGAATGGTGTAGAGGAAAAAACTATATGTATATTGGGATTATCTTTTAAGCCAGATACAGATGATGTTAGAGATGCCCCAAGTTTAGATATAATTAAGGGATTAATAGAAAATGGTGCAAAAATAAAGGCTTACTGTCCTAAAGGTATAGAGGAAACAAAATGGAGATTAGAAAAATATAAAGATAGAATACAATATTGTAAAGATGAAGAGGAAGCTAGTGAAAAAGCGGATGCGGTAGTTTTAGTAACCGAATGGAATCAATTTAGAGGAATTAATTTAGAAGAATTAAAAGATAGAATGAAAGGTGAGTTTTATTTTGACCTTAGAAATGTTCATACTAAAAACTGCAAGGTGAGATTTTTATTTAAATACTATCCAGTGGGACAAAAATAAAAATTAAGGAGAGGGTATGAGATTTAAAGATGAGACATATAAAGAGAGATACAAACTATTTTTCATAGGTTATTTTGCTTTAATTGTAGGAATAACTTTTTTAAGATTTCCAGATATAAGAAATGAGTTAAAGTACTTTGTAATAACTGAACAAATGATAGAAACTAAAAACTTTATAATTCTTAAATATTTTACAGAACTTTACCCAGATAAACCACCAATTTATTTTTGGATATTAGGTTTAGTTAGATACATCAGTAGAGATAATTTTTATCCGATCTCTCTAATTATAGCAAATATTATTCCTGCAGGGATAACTGCTTTTTTAGGTTTTAAACTTTCTAAACTATATTGGAATGAAAAAATGGCATATATATCTACTGCTATTTTTATAACACTACCATATATATTTGGAGTATCGCTAGTGTTGAGAATGGATACTTTAATGACAACATTTATAATGGGGAGTATTTATCTTTTTTTCTCAACCTACTTAGATAAAAAAGAGATATCATTAAATAAGAGTATATATTTTTATAGCTGTATAGCTCTAGGAGTTTTAGTAAAGGGAGGAGCTGCTTTTATTATTCCTGTATTAACTATATTATTTTATTTGTATTTAGATAATAATTTGAGTTATCTAAAAAAAATGAGATTATTATTAGGATTAGGAATAATAGTAACTATTTTAGGGGTTTGGTTTATAATGATGTTAAGTTTTCCAGAGGGGAAAAGTTATATAGGATTAATATTAGGGCAAGAAACGTTGGGTAGAGTTGTTAAAGCAAAAACACATACTAGACCTATATATTACTATTTGAAACTTTTACCTTTAACAACATTGCCAATAGCACCATTTTTTATAGTAGGACTTTATAAAAACTTGGGGAATCTTAAAAATAGAAAAAAGTGGAAAAAAATTGATAAAATTGCATTTAGTTTATTTATTCCAAATTTGGTGTTTTTTAGTTCGATAAGTGGTAAATTGGATATTTATCTACTTCCTCTTTATTATGGGATAGTTATAATTTCATTGAGAACTATTGAAAAAATTTGGAGTGGAACGAAAGATAAAATTTATAAAATTTTATTATATTTAAATTGTGTAGTCCTTATTATTTGTGCAGGATTACTACCATATTACAATAAAAACTTTACTATAAAAGACAGTATAGAGATTTTAAAAGAAAATAGTGAAAAAGTTTACAGTTATCGATTTGAAGATGCTAAAAATATTTCTAATGAAATAAATAAAAATTCAATAGAAAATATACCTTTAGAGGATTTAAGTAAAATGAATGAAGGACAATTACTTTTAGTTAAAAAGAAATATAAAAAAGATATTTCTGATTTAAGTTTAGAGGAACTTTATTCAAATAAAGAGTATGTTATTTTAATTAAAAAGTAATAGAGATAAAAAATAAGGTCGTAGAAATACGACCTTAGATTTTTTTTACAAATTCAGATTTAAGTTTCATAGCCCCAATACCATCAATTCTACAATCGATGTTGTGATCGCCTTCAACTAATCTTATGTTTTTTACTTTAGTTCCAATTTTAACAACAGAAGAACTTCCTTTAATTTTTAAGTCTTTAATAACAGTGATTGTGTCACCATCAGCTAAAAGAGTCCCGTTAGCATCTTTTACAATAAGAGAGTCCTCTGAGTCCTCTTCAGTAGATTCCATTGACCATTCGTAAGCACACTCTGGGCAAACAAATAGGTTTCCATCCTCGTAAGTGTACTCTGAATTACACTTAGGACAATTAGGTAATTTTGTCATAATATTTTTCTCCATTCTATATAATAATACTTATATTATAAAACAAATTTGAAAAAATTTCAAGGAAACAAAATTTTATTAGTGTTATTTAATTTTTAATCCTTATATAAAGGGAATTTTTTACAAAGAGTTTTAATATCTTCAATGATATTTTTAAGAATCTCGTCATTATCACTATTTTGTAGAGCTTTAACGATTAGATTTCCTATTAAAATCATCTCCTCCTCTTTCATACCTCTTGTTGTTAAAGCAGGAGTACCAAGTCTGATTCCACTTGTAACAAAAGGACTTTTCGTATCATAAGGGATTCCATTTTTATTAACTGTTATATGAACTTTTTCTAGAATTTTTTCTGCATCTTTTCCAGTTATATCTAAATTTGTAAGGTCAACAAGAATAAGATGGTTATCAGTACCTCCACTAACAACTCTAACTCCATTTTCCATTAAAGTATCTGATAAAGTTTTAGCATTTTTAACAACTTGTTCTTGATATTTTTTAAATTCTGGAGAAAGAGCTTCTTTAAAGGCTACAGCTTTTCCCGCTATAATATGCATTAAAGGCCCCCCCTGAATACCAGGAAATATAATTTTATCAATTTTTTTAGCAATCTCTTCATCATTTGTTAAAATAAGTCCACCTCTAGGACCTCTAAGAGTTTTATGTGTTGTACTAGTAGTTATATGAGCATATGGAATTGGAGATGGATGTAGTCCAGCTGCAACAAGTCCAGCAATGTGAGCCATATCAACAACTAAATAAGCACCAACTTCATCAGCTATCTCTCTAAATTTTTTAAAATCAATAGTTCTAGGATAAGCACTTGCTCCAGCAATAATAAGTTTAGGATGATTTTCAAGAGCTAATTGTCTAATTTCATCATAATCAATTCTTTCATCATCTTTTTTTACACTGTATGATATAACTTTGTAGTCATTTCCAGAGAAATTGACATTTTTACCATGAGTTAAGTGACCACCATGATCAAGTCTCATTCCTAAAATACAATCTCCTAAGTCTATTAAACTTCTATAAGCTGCCATGTTAGCTTGAGAACCAGAATGCGCTTGAACATTTGCAAACTTTGAACCAAAAAGTTCTTTTGCTCTTTCAATAGCCAAAGTTTCAACAACATCTACAAACTCACATCCACCATAATAACGTTTATTTGGATATCCTTCGGCATATTTATTTGTCATAGCTGAACCAACAGCTTCCATTACACTTTTTGAAACAAAATTTTCCGAGGCAATAAGTTCTAAACCGTTTTCTTGTCTATCTAACTCTTTTTCAATAGCGTTGTAAACATCAATATCTGTATCTTTTAAAAATTTTAACATGAAACTACCTCCTATAAATTGCGTGGTATATTAATTATATACCATTAATGTGTAGAATTCTATATATAAAATTAATAAAATAAAAAAACTTTGATTTTATATTCAAATATGTTAGAATTATTTCGTGAAATATTTATTTAAAGCTTATATATATTTGGAATATGGCCAAAAGTTTCTACACCAAACCTTAAATTTGGTACTATAAGTAAAAGTAAATTGGGAGTTGGTTAACCCAGTAGGCTTTTGCTTACTGGGATTTTTTTATTTGGGAGGATTATTTAATGAAAAATTATTTAAAAGGTGCATTATTATTAGGAAGTTTATTTATAGTTGGGTGTAGTTCATTGGTTGAAAAAAAAGAGCAAGCTAATATAATAATAAAAAATGGAACTCTTTTAACAATGAATGAAAAAAGAGAGATTATAGAGAATGGAGTTATTGTTATAAAAAATAATAAAATAATCTCTGTAGGAAATGAGGATTTATTAAAAAAATATAGTGCTAACAAGGTTATAGATGCAGAGGATGGAATTATAATGCCTGGGATGATAAATACTCATACTCATGTATCAATGACTGTATTTAGATCTTTAGCAGATGATGTTCCAGATAGATTGAATAGATATATATTTCCTTTAGAAAATCAAATGGTAAGTCCAGAGATGTCATACATAGGAGCAAAGCACGGTGCTATGGAGATGGCTCTTGGGGGAGTTACGACTATGGTAGACATGTATCTATTTGAAGAGAGTGCTGCTCAAGCTGTTAAAGAGGTTGGATTAAGAGGAGTTATGACTCAAAATATAATTAAATATCCAACAGCAGATGGAAAAGAAAAAGGGGAAACACTAAATAGAGCAATCGCTTTTGTAGAAAAATATAAAAATGATGAGTTAATAACTCCAGGATTTGGACCACATGGGCCTCATACTGTAACTAAAGAGGAGTTATTAAAAATTAAGGAACTTTCAAAAAAATATAACGTGCCTGTTTCAATGCACGTAGCAGAAACTGATGGAGAGTTTGATAGAATAAAAAAAGAGTATAAGATGACACCTGTTGAGTATTTGGATTCGATAGGACTATTGAATGAAAGATTTATTGCAGCTCATAATATTTTTGTTACAGATAGTGATATAGAGCTAATGAAAAAAAGAGATGTAGGAATAGCTCATAATATGGTTGCTAACATCAAGTCTGCTAAAGGAATATCGCCAGCTTTAAAAATGCATGATATGGGAATGAGAGTAGGGCTTGGGACAGATGGACCTATGAGTGGAAATACTTTAGATATAATTGGACAGATGGGATATGTAGCAAAATTGCATAAATTGGACACAAAAGATAGATCAGCATTACCACCAAAAAAGGCTGTTGAAATGGCAACAATAGGTGGAGCAAGAGCCATTCATAGAGAAAATGAACTAGGAAGTTTAGAGGTTGGGAAGTTAGCTGATGTGGTGATAGTTGAAACACAATCAGTAAACATGAATCCAATATATGATCCATATTCAGCTTTAGTTTATTCAGCTAATGCAAGTAATGTGGATACTGTAATAGTAAATGGAAAATTAATAGTAGAAGATAAGAAAATAAAAACAGTAGATTCTAAAAAAGTAATAAAAGATATTGTTGAATTTAAAGAAAAAGTTCAAAAAGTTGCGGAAACTCTATAAAATTAGTCAAAATTATGATATAATAAACTCTACTTTTTAAAAAGTTATTAAACTATTTAAATATATAGGGAGGAAGCTAATCAGAGTATGCTAGAAAAATTTGTAATTTTAATTACGTTGTTGTATTCTACAGTCGTTTTTGGATATGAGGATACAAAAATTAGAGAGATTATAATAAGTGAAGTGTTGTCTCATGAAGGGGATAAACTTGTCAAAACACAAAAAGAACTTTCTAAGTATGGAATAAGAAATTTTTTATTAATTGATTATAATAAAAAATTTAATAAGAACTATGAAATAAAATCTCTCACAGAGGAACAGGCTAGAGAAATAGCTGAACATCTTTTAACAGAGTATCGATTAAATGAGATTAAACATTCATATTCACAAATGATGATATTTGATATATTTTTTAATGGTGGATATAATGCAGGAGCAGTTATAACTCAAAGGGCTTTGAAAAGATATAAACCATCAGAAAATGTAGTTGTAGATGGAGTTTTAGGGACCAAAACAATTGCTGTTATAAATTCAGTTCAAAATCATGATAGATTTATAGATCTTATAACAGAAGAGAGGATAAACTATTATAAAAGTTTAACAAGTTGGGAGCTATATGGAAAGGGTTGGGAAAAAAGAATTCTTTCGTACAGAACTAAACTAAAAGAAATGGCAACAGTTGACATTAGTAACAGAATATAGTATATTGTGTTTAAAAGAATAAAAAAAGTTTACTAGGGGAGCCACTAGGCTGAGAAGTTTTAAATAACTGACTCTTTGAACCTGATCTAGTTAATTCTAGCGTAGGGAAGTAGCAAAGTATAATATTTTTTAGTTAAAAGTATAACTAAAATTAATAATTTGGCTATCCCTAGATGGGATAGCTTTTTTTATGCAAAAATTCGAGGAGGTAAAAAATGAAAAAAGTTTTAACTATAGCAGGTTCTGATTCGTGTGGTGGTGCAGGAATTCAAGCTGACTTAAAAGCTATGAGTGCTAATGGTGTATATGGAATGAGTGTTATAACTGCAATTACAGCACAAAATAGTATGGGAGTTTTTGCAGTTCAAGAGGTAGATTTGGATATTATAAAAAAACAGATAGAAGTTTTGTATGAAGATATAGATATAAGTTCAGTAAAAGTAGGTATGTTATCTAGTAGTAAA
>NZ_JBOFXD010000069.1:0-15638 GCF_051653945.1 Cetobacterium sp. | reverse complement strand
GCGAAGTTGCTGCCTCTTGCTCATGAGGGCTTTGCTGAGATTTGCTTTCTCTTGTACAATCTCAGCGAAAAAAAGCCTGATTCTATCCCAGAGGGAGCAAAATGAGGGAAAGGCATTGGCCACCCCCAAGAGCGGTCCCCCCAAAAAGGGAGTACCTTGACGGGGGATGCCGGAAGGGGGGCTTGGGGGGAAGAGCGGCGGGGGTGGCCCAAGCCCACACATTTTTTATGAAAGAAAAAAGCCAGCGACTGACATCCCTATCCCTCACTGGAGATATGTGCCTCATCGCTGGCTTGTCCCCGCCGAATATCGGCCTACACAGCAGGCGGGGTTTCTTGAATAAAAAATTATACTTCTTTACATACTATGCTGATATTTTTTATAAATTTTTTCTTGCTCTACATCTCCACATACAAAATATATTTTTTCTAATATCATTAATCTCTTTCCTCAATTTTAAATCTTTTAAATAATTTTCATACATTTTTTCTGTAGATAATTTAAATAACTCAATTTTTTTCCCTTGGAAAATTTCAAAAGAAACTTCTCCTATATAACTATGTTGTGTTTCTTCTGTTGGAAATAAAAAAGCATTATAATATCTACTTTTTTCAATACCTACTTTTTTATAGTATGCTCTATATGATTCTTCATATAAAAATTGTTTACTTATATCTCCTATACCAGGAGCACTATTTTTTAGTTTTCCTTTTTCATCAAATTCTGTTTCATAATATTTAGCATCATATATATGTAGATTATCATTTTCTTCAAATACAATATCTGGAATAAAAGAACTCCTGTAATTATCTTCTCCATTATCAACAGATTTCCAAATAGGCTTAGGAATTTTTTCTCTAAGAGTAGAATTGTGCCCTAAAACATTTTGACAAACACTTTCCCAAATTGAATGATAAGATTTAGTTCCATAGATATTAATATCTTCGTAAATACTGTGTACTTTTTCTTTTAAAATACTTTTCATTAGTTTTAAAAGATTTATTTTTCTTTCAGAAAAGCTTTCTCTTAATTCTAAATCTATCTTATAAATCTGGTGCTCTTCATCTCCTATTAAATCTCCATCAAAATGAAAATCAAATTGAAAACCATCCAATCCAAATTTTCTAAACTCTTCAAAATATGAGGCTGCATCTGTTAATAATTTTTTTTGGATACTTCTAATATAGTTCTCTTGTTCTTCTTCAATATCATGAGTATAATAATTTAGATAAATTGGATTTTTTAGAGTATTGAAATGATTGTCTAACTCATCTATTGTTTTATCCCAATCAATCTCTTCCATACCACAAATTGTATGTACATGTCTTTCATTTTCATATAATCCATATTCAATAAAATCATCAATTAAACTTTTATATAATGAAAACAAATTTAAATATTCTTCTTCTTCGTCACAATCTTTTTTCAATAATGAGCTGTCAGTTTTTTTATCTTCGTTTTTTTTATTTTTTTTACTTGCATATTTTTCAAATACTTTAAAAATATTTTTTATATATTTTGCATATTCATCTTGCTTTTCTTTAACCCTTTCATAAGGATCTTCTTTATATTTTGGAAAAACTATAACTATACAATCTGTTAAAGCAATCATTCCTACAAATCTAAAACTTATACTTTGATTATCTCTGACAACTATATTACTTTCCATTAGCTTATTTAATATCTCACTATTTTCAAATCGGAAACATTCATCTAAAGCATATTTTTTTAACTCTTTAAAATATAATATTTTCATAGCAATCTATTCCCATTCTTGTATATCTAAGCTAGCTAAAAATTCGTCTGAATAGATGCATTTTCCTGTTTTATATTTTTTTACTAATTGAGAAAAACTTAATATATCTTCTGTAAATAATTTTCTTCTAACACTTATTTTATGCTTTAAAACATCATCAAATATATACATTAAAAGTTTATTAAGATATGGCGACTCATCTATCCAATATGAATCCTCATTCTCTCCTGCATCTTGTGTAAACTGTAATGGATTTATAAAAAATGGAGCAATTAATCTATCTTCATTTATTCCATTTTCTAGTAAAAAAATATTTAATTTTTCTCTAAAGTCATTCCAAGAAGCAGACTTAGGAATTCTTTTAATATTTTTCTCATCTGCATAAAACTCTAAATCAATAAGATATTCTATTGTTTCATCTCCAAATTTATCCACATTATCATTAAGCCCTATATATTCAAAATTCCATCTTCTTTTAAAAGCTGTATCAAGAGGGTAAACTCCTTGATCCGCATTATTCATGGTTGACCAAATATATAAATTACTTGGTAATGATAATCCTTTTCCAAAATACTCTTGATATTGACTTTCATCTTCAAATTGTTCTTTTAAATATTTTTCCACTTCTGTTGATATAGTTATAGGATATTGACTTTGACCAGTTTCATTTCTATCTAAAAGCTGAAATATATTTCCAAAAACTCTATCAGCTTTAGCTCTATTTATCTCTTCAATTATTAAAAGAAAATTATGGTCTAGATTTTGAAGAGCTTTAACTAAAGTTGTCATTAATGGTCCTGGAACATATTTATATATAATATTTTCTGAATTATTTTCACTAGGAACTGGTTTATATGTTCCTACAAATTGTCCATATGTATAGCCATCATAAAATGTAACTCTTTCAATTGGATTTATAATTTCCTCTATAATTTTAATCTGTTTACCATTATTTTTTTCCAAATCTACTAGTGGGGCGAACATATCAATTCTAGTTCCAGTTATTTTATGAATTGTTGCACTGTATCTTCTATTCGAGTAAGCTTTCTCTTCTTTTATAAGCCAATTAACATCAATTTTACTTCCATCATTATAGTTTTTTATAACTATTCCAAGAGCTCTAACTACTGTTTCATTTGTATGTCTATTTAAAGTCTTAATTCCAATATAATCCCCAGATTTAATCTCTTTTACTTTATTTAAAAATTTATCCTCCCAACCATTTTGCCAATAACCATTTTTTATAAATTCATCTAACTTATTTTCAGCTCCCCAAAAAGCTCCAACTAACCAATATTGTCTATCAATTGTATTATCATTTGCATCTGAATCTATAATAGTTTGTTCTATGATAATATCCTTAAATGTCTCTTCGCTTTCTTTTTTTAACATATAACTTTTTCCAGTTCCAGGTGCACCGTATACAATTCTTTGATATTCCATTTTTTCCCCCTTTTTAGAATTCTTTTCTACATTAATTTCTTTTTTATTTTTTTTGAATATTTCTATAAACTTTCTTATTTCGTTTGATAATGTTTTTAACATTTCAGGCCAAATTTGTTTATTATGAATATCAAAATTAAATGTTTTACAAATTGTACTCGGTTTTCCTTTTCCAAAATTCCATTCTAAAATTCCACCAATTTGTTTTTCTATAGTTATTCTTTTTTCTTTATAAAATTCGAACAAATTTTTTTCATCTTTAATATAAAGTTTAATTGTTATTAATTTTTTACTATCTGAATGTACTATATAAATATGATAATGATCTTCTTCAAATTTAATATCTACTCCATTTTCATGACGTTTTAATATTTTATAATCTAAATATATTTTTCTTAATTCATCCCAAAATTCAAGCTGTAATATTTTTAAATTTGTTAATCCATTATTTTTCCAATCTATAATTTTTTGAATAGCAGCAGATAAACCTCTTGGCCCATAAGCCATATTTATTGCATATAATAATTGATCTCCTTTTACTAAAATTTTTTCTTTTAAAATTTTTAATTCATTAATTGATAATTCTTCTATATTTCTTTTTAAAAGATATGGATATTCTTTTTGTAAATACTTCTTATAATCATATATTCTTTTTGTTTTAATATCATACTTCCAATTTATTTGTTCAGATAATATTAATTCAACTTTTTCTTTTTCTCCTCCATCAGGATAAAATTCATTATTATTTAAAAAAGAATAAAATTTTTCTATTGATGATAAATAAGTTGGTTTCAAATTTTCTGATTTAGATGTTTGGTCTAAATAATCTTCAAATTTCATTTTTGCCTCCAGAAAAACTTGTTTATATCCCAATTATACATAAATAAAAAATAAATTTAAAGATAAAATATATTTATTGCTAGATTAAGAAGGCAGCTCGGCTCGCCTTAGCTAGTCCGTTGTTTACGGCGGCCTCGCTTTGTGGCCGGGGCCCATCCCCCGCCGGCGTCGCTCCAGATGTTTTTTTAGCACAGGCCGGTCCTGGTAATTTTTCAAAAAAACATCTTTCGCTGGCATCCCCAGTTAAGGTACCGTTTTATTTTAGTCGCCTCTTGGGGGATGGGTCTCTACTCGGTCTTAGGACCTCGTGCCCACGGCCACAGCCACATAATCTCGTAACTATGAATGGCATATCATCTATCATAACTTTTTAAAAGTTTAGGCGGAAATAAATTCCTCTCTCCTCCAACTACAATCTCCGCCATACAAAAAAAGTCCGCGTCGCGAACTTTTTGTAAATTACAATAATCAGAATACTCTCTAAATTAAAAAAAACTTTCAACAAAAGATAACCACTTAAAAGATAAAATCTTTAGAAAAATTTTAAGTCCTAAATAATCTTAAACAATTAGTATTTTTCATAGACTTTTTAGATCCTTGATTTTTATTTAAAATAAGGTATACTCTAGTATTAATATTATTTTGACTTGTTATTTAATTTTTTTAGTTGAGCACTTTTGAAAAGTATTTTTTGATGATAACCCAAATTTTATTTAAATCAAAATTTTATTTTTCTATTTTTAAAGAATTACTAAAAATAACTAGGGGGATACAGTGAATTTAAATACTAATTTTTCTACACAACAAAGCATTAGAAAAAATTTTACCTTTGGAGCGACAAACTTAAAAACAATTTTATATTATGAAAACATTACGTCCAATCTTATTGACAACATCTCTTATTCTAATAAAGTTTTTGTTAATAGACTTGATGATGACAATACAATCATTGGAAGGGAAGCTTCTCAAAATCTTTTAGAATCTATTAAAACAATAGGTTTAATAAATCCAATTTACCTTTTAGAACAAAGTAAAAATAACTATATTATTATTAGTGGCTGGAGAAGATTTTTAGCTTTAAAAGAGCTTTATAAAGAGGAAATAAATAAAATTTTTTATCAAAAAGCTATTATTTTAAAAAAAGAAACTCCTTTAAAAATATTACAACATATATCTATAGATGAAAATACTCAACGAAAAGATTTATCAATTCTAGAACTTAGCTATATGTTTAATAAATTATCCAATACAAAAGGTATTAAAGTTGACGAATGTCTAAAACAATTTAATATCGGTAAAACCAAATTTCATATAATAAAAAAAGCCATTGACTTTCATCCATTAATTAAAGATAAAATCCTAGAAGATGTTGGACCTGTTAAAGCTAATGTTTTAAATAAAATTTTAATAAAATTATTAGTATTGTATCCTGAAAATGAAGCGCACTCTCTTCTTTTTACTTATTCTTCAAAATTTAAAGAGGAATTAGATATAATTTTAAAAAATTTAGAAGATAATCTAAATCATAAAAATGATATTTTTGAAATAAAAAAAAATAACAAAGTAACTATTCTTAAAATCAAAGAAGATTTAACAGAAGAACACCATTTGAAAATTAAAATTTTCTTTAAAGAATTATTAAAAAAATAAATTAAATGAAGATTTTAACTCTTCGTTATATTAGGTGAATATATGAATAATAATTTAATTCAAGTTATTGAAATTGGAGCAAAAACTTATTTGAGCACTATTCCTGTTGGAGGTACTCTCATTACATCTGTATGGGATTCTGTAAAAAATAATAAAATAGAAACTAGACAAAAAGAATGGAAAAACATGATTGAAAATAAATTATCTAGCTTGGAAATCTCCTTAGAAGATATTGGAAATAATGATAAATTTACAACTTATATTCTAAAAGCAACGGAACTGGCAATAAAAACAAGATTCAAGTTAGATAATTTAATATTACCTTAACTTGAAGGTTTACACAAATATTTAATTAGACCCAAAACTTTACTTGGCTAATGCTTTAATTAATTCTATTAATATAGATTTTGATGAAACTACTAGGCTTATTTTTTTAAATTTAATAGAAGAGTATACTGATTTACATATGATTATTTTAGATTTCTTTTCAAACCCTCTAAAATTTTCCTCTGTTAAAAATAGTAATTTGTATATGGGATCTCCAATGAAATTGTTTTATGATGAATATCCAAATTTTAAAGCCAAAGAAAATTTAATATCTTTAATTAATAATAAGCTATATCTAGATGGGCTTTTGAGTTCTAATTCATTGAATACAACCATGACCAGTGATGGCGCAAAAGGAAAACAAACCACCGATTTAGGAGATCAATTTTTAGAGTTTTTTAAATAAAAGAGGAAGAATCCTTTTTGATTCTTCCTCTTTTAAGTTTCAAATTTAATTATAAATTCTGTGTACTTATCTTCACAATATTCCACTAACTCTTCTTTAGACATATTTTTATTATATAAATATTCTACAAATATATTTCCAACTAAATTTTCATATTTTTTTGTTTTTAGAGGTAACTTTTCATAATGTAAAATTTCTTCTAATATTTCTACTATAACTTTTGTCTTTTTATCTGGATCATTTAATTTAAATTTTGAAATATGGCTATCTATATATTCAATATCTTCAAATTCATGATTAATATTATCTTGAGGTTCAAACTCTAAAGAAGTTAAGTCATAAATAATTCTGTAATCTTTTATTCCATATGGCTGTAAAATAATTTTTTCAAGATTATCTGTTTTCATTTTCTGAATATATTTTTCGATTGCCTCCTCATATTTCTTACATTTTTTATTTTTACATTTTTCTTTATCACATCTTAAATATTTTATTGATATTTTTCTTTTAGCCTGTTCTTTTTTTTTACTAGAACCATTACATTCACCGCATGCTATTGCTATATTATGATGACATTCAGCTAATTTTTTATTGAATTCTTTTTCTATTGTATGCTCTAACTCTGCATCACTTAAACGACCATCTACTTTAAGTTTTTTATAACAATACATACAATAATCTTTTGATATTTCTAATAATAATTTCTTTAAATTTTCTCTCCCATTTCCTCTGCTATATCCATATTTTACACCTTCTTTAAACTTTGTATTAGTAAAATTAGGTAAAAGTAAATTTTCACTCATTTTTTCCCCTATCAATCTTTTAATAGTTTATCTAATATTTTTGATAACGCTGGATTTAATTTAGTTTTATCAATTCCTCTACATTCTTTATAGTCTTCTTCAGTCAAAGTTCCATTTTTTCTTTTTATTAAAAATTCCCTTATAATTCGCTCTGCATTTTTTTCTGAACTTGTTTTTTTATCATTAAATAAATTTAAGTATATTTTTCTTACATCATTAGGTGTTTCAAATTCGCTTAAATCTTGTATTTCTACAAAATCTTCATCTAATATTAATAAAATTCCCTCTGAAACACTGGAGATAAATTCAGGAGAATGTGTTGTCATTATAAATCTTAATTCAGGAAAGTTTTCTTTTAAAAATGGAAAAATATTCTCCTCATTTTTAGGAGAAAGAAACTCATTAACTTCATCAATTATTATCTCTTCAGCTTTCCAATAATTTGCATAGATTATTTCTAAAAATAGTCTAATTATAGCTTGGTATCCATTTGATAAATTTTTATGTTTTTCATCATCTATATATATTTCCATTTTAGGTCTTCCACCTGGAGATTTTCCTATTACTTCAAGTTTTAATTCAATTTTTTTATCTAAATATTTTTGAATTAACCTAAGAAGATCATCTTTAAAAAAACTATAAACTTGTTCTATTTCTAAAATTGTTTGAGAAAAACTATCAGATAAATTAAATACAGTTCTTTCGAGTCTTTTTTCCAAAACATTTTCTAATGTTGGAATAGTATCTTCCTTTATTTTTTCTATTTTTATATTATCAACATTAAATTTTTTATTATGTGCATCTATAAAATGTATTTTTTTATCACTACTTTTTATATATTCATAAATTATATCTGTTTTTCCAATAGAATTATCTCCTATAATTACAATATCTTCTTTTGAAGATATTATTTGTTTTTTCCCTTTGTTTATTTTTTTATCATAATTACTCATTATTTGCCCCTATATACTCTTTTACTATTTCATAAACTTTATTTAATCTACGTTCTACTTTTGATTTTGAAGAAGAACCAGCTCCTATACAATCTTTATAATCATCATTATTTTCTATTTTTTTTATCAATTCTGATGTTATTGTATATTTATCTTGTATTTTTGAGTCAACTATATACAAACTTTCTAGTAATAAATTATCTATTTTTTTCTTATATTTAATTTTATCAAAAAATGCTAAAATTTTATTTTCGTATTTTTTAACTTCTTCATCTTCAAATGACATTGAAATTTTTGAAAAATCATTTAATAATTTTGGATAAGAATTTTGAAATGTATTTATTTTTATTTCCTCACCATTTTCTAATTTTTTCCTATGCTTTTCTAGACTAAATTTACCATCTACAAAATTAAACATATACTCTGTTGCAATAAACCTTAATAGTAGTTCTATATCTCTTCCTCTATTATGTTTTGCTCCATATATATTTCTCCAAGTCTCATTATTCCTATCATTAATATCATGTAGCATGTCGTAGAAATTTGAACGATATATTCCATCTCTTAATTCTTGATTTTTTAATGGTTCTCCACCTTGATTCAAATTTCCAAATATATTATAATAAACCTCTTCTTTATTCTCTGTATTTTGAACTAAAATTTCTATAATTGTGATTGGTCTAAAATCTACTAGTGCTTTGATTTCTGGAGCTAAAGTTAAATAATTTATATCTTCTATTTTTTTTCCAATTGTTCTTAATTTATAACTAGTTTCTTTCAATTTAAATTCTTTTGCTAATTTATCAATTAAAATTTCTTCTGAGCTTCCTATTTTTTTTTCTTGAAGAATATTTTTTAAATTTTTTGTTTTATTTTTTTCATCTTCATTTTTTGAATCACCTTCGATATCGATATACATTCCTTTGCTGTATAAATAGAGACTCATTAATCTTTGTTGTCCATCTAAAATAGCAAGTTGATTATTATCATTTCTATATGCATATAGAGGTGGAATTGGCATACCTCTTATTAATGAAATTGCTAAATTTTCTATTTTCTCTCTAGACCAAACATAATTTCTTTGACTTTTAGGAATTACAAAATAACCTTTTTCCAATTGAGACATTAAACTTGAAAATGAAACTTGACTTGTTATTTCTCTTACATAAACACCTGTATCTACATAATTATAAACTTTATTTTCTTCTAATATTTCAGCTATATATGAAATTAATTTGTTATAATCATTTTCTGTATATTTTATTACTCTTTTTCTACCAAAAATCCATTCCCATTCATCTGTTTTAATTAATATTTTGAATCTATCATTTTCAATTTCAATATGATCTTTTCCTCCTAATAATATATAATATTTATCATTTTCTTTTCTAAATTCAATATTATTCTCTTTTATCCAATCCAAAATCTTTTCTTTCATTATTTTCTCCTTTCAGATCTTAAATACTTTTCTATAATATTTTTTAAGTTTATTTCATTATAAACTTTAACTCCAAAATTTTATTTTTCTCTTACCCCAAAATTTCTTGTATTTTCATCAAATATTTTTGAAGTTCTTTTTTTTCTTTTTCTTTTAATCCCTCAACTTTTTTATCAATATCTATAAAAAGTGTATTGTAATTTCTAAAATCAAAATCTACTATATCTGTATATTCTATTCTTTCAGAAACTATTGTTTTATCTTTTAATCGATTCATAACTTCTTCATAAGTTGCTCCACTATTTATAATATTTATATATTCTGACCTGTCTTCTTCAGAATAAAGCATATCTATATATTTTTGTGGCATTATAGCTATAGATTCTTTATTATTTACAAGAGAATATAATTCGTATCTTTTTCTATATCTTAGAGCTGTTTTTTTATTTACTCCATTTAATTGTAACCATTTTTCATATAATCCATCATACTTACTTCCAGATTTAGATAATTTATCAAAAACAGATGTAAAAATCTCACCAAGTGAAATAGCATTTTTTATTTGTAAATTAATTAAAGATGTTGTTTTAGATATTAACATATCTGTAATCTCTTTATCATCTGTTAAATTTCTAATTAAATCTAAATTTACAATTGAATCTATTTTATAATTCTGTTCTTCTTTCTTTCCATTCGTCTTATCAATTGAATTTTGAATCATATTTTTAATCTCTAATCTAACTTTACTCACTAATTTCCCTCCTTAAAAAAAGCTAGGGACAACTTGTCCCTTGCTTTTAAATTACTTTTAATATTTCTAAAAATATATTTTGAACTTTTTTTGCTGCTGCGTTATTATATTCCCAAATAGTTTTTCTATTTTGAATCATTAACTCTATAAAAGTTAAGCTTTCAATTGGTTCAGTAAATAATATTGGAGTTCCATCCAAATCATTTTTTAATTCTGTATAGTTAGTTTTATGAACTGATGAGGATGATTTATATCTATTTGTTACTATTGCTTTAACTTTAGTTACATCTATAGTTTTTAAAAGCTCTAAAATACTTTCTGTTGTCAATTCATCAGCATATGATGGAATTATAATATCATCTGATAATTCTAAAAATATTTCATCTATTTTTAGTGTAGGAATACTATCTATAAGAATATAATCAAATTCATCTTTAATTCTCTCAATAAATTTAACAATTTCCTTTAAAAATTGATTTGAGAACTTAACATCTTCCAGGGGTAAAAAATATAAATTAGTTCTTAGTCTAAAATATTCTCCATCTTTTTTTAAAACTTCAGCTTTAAGACCTTTTTTAAAAGTTTTATCTCCTTTAAATAAGAAATTAAATACATTATTTTGTGGATCTGATGTTAATATTAACACTTTTTTATCACCATAAGCTAGGCCAGCAGCTAATTGTGTTGTAATAAAAGTTTTTCCAACACCACCTTTATTATTTTTTATTGTGATTACTTTTCCCACTTTTAAATTTCACCCCTCATAATCTTTAATATAATAGATTTTTTAGATAATTCAAATGCTCTTAATTGTGTTTGATTTAATTTTTCTACTTTTATTTCTGCTTGATAAAATTCTTTTGCTCTTTCTATAACACTTTTTTTTATCTCATCAGAGAGATTTTGAAATAAATTGTATAATCCTTCAATTTCAGTATTTTCACTCAAAATTTGAGAATTTATATTTCTTTCAGTTTCTAAATATTCTAAAGTTTTTTCTAATTTTTTATTAATATTTTTTTTATTATTTTCTTTTATAATTATAATTTTTTCTATATGCTCATTACTTTTAATTTTTTTCTCTAAATTCCAAGTAAATTTAATATTTGAAATACTTCTTCCACTTCTTAATGTATCATAATTTAATCCTGGAATAAATTCTTGGATATCTCCTGTTATTTTTTTTAAAAGTCTCAAAAATTCTTTATTAGGTTTTGTTTTATCATATCCTACTATTTCTTTTAAAAAATCTATCTGAAATATTTCTTCGGGATTAGCAATTTTATAATTATCAGCTTTATTTTTATATCTAACTATTAATAAATAAAGTTTTCTTGCATATTTACCATTTATTCTAAATACTTTTTCAATATCTAATATTGTAAAATTCCCTATAATCTCTTTAATAAAAGATATTAAAAATGGATTAACAAAGCAATTAAAAACTCTTTCCTCTGAATTAGGAAGAATTGAATAAAAAGGAACATTGTCTATAATATCTCCTTTTTTCCCCAAACGTACACCTTTAGTTGAAATTAAATCATCTACTAACGTTGTTTTTATGCTCTTTTTATAAAAGTTTTCAATTAAAGATTCTAATTCTTTTGAAGTGTAATTTTTACCTAAAAATAGGTTTGAATATTTTATTTGAAAAAATGCTTTCTCATCAACATTATCTAATTCATTATTTTGTATCTGTCTACATAGAATTAAGAACAAAGCTAATTCTGCTTCATTATAGTCATTTATAAAGGCTGTTAACTCATTTCTTAGAGTCAATTCTTCCATAAATTCCTCCTCATTTTTTATTATTAATACATTATACTTTAATAAAAGTGCATTTGTAAAGTGTAAAAAACACTTTTAATATACACCTTTTCCCTAAACTTACACTTTAAATTCCCTAAATACACACTCAAATCTCCCCAAAGTTACACCTGAGTTCCCTAAACTTACACTATGAGCTCCCTAAATATACACTTTAAAGTTTGAAAACTATCTTTAATTAAAGGTTTTAAGACTACGTAATATAATTATATAATATAAATAATAATAAAATACATTTTCCCTAAACTTACACCTATAAAATATCTTATTAAAAATGGAGTAATAAATTTATTTGGTTATTTTTTAATAAAAATTTTTATACTATATGTAAATTTATATTTTTGTTAGTTATAATTTTAATAAAAATATTATTTCTTTTTTTATACTAAATTCTAAAATATATATTTAATATTGTTATTATTAAAAAAGTGTATTTACATTACATAAATATCTAATAAAAAATGTGTTTTTGATACATTTTTTATAAAAATTAATAAATGTTATTTTTATATTGAATTTATTTAAATTTTTACATTGTATATAGTTGTTTATATTGTAAATATTGTTATATTGTTATGTACAAAAAAAAACGTCAAAAAACACCATTTCGACCATTGATTTTATTGAGGTTATATAGCTTTTTTTCAATGACTATTACTGGGGACTACTTTGACTATTACTGGGGACTACTTTGACTATTACTGGGGACTACTTTGACTATTACTGGGGACCTTCTTGACTATTACTGGGGGTTACTTCTAAAAAAGAGTTGACTTTTTGTAAAAAAACAGGTTAAAATAGGGGAAATAACTACTATTGGGTTGTTGTTTAGGGTAAAAACAGCTTTTTTTTGCAAACTAGTCCCCAGTAATAGTTAAAAAAAAGACAACTTCTATTTTAAATTTTTAGGGGGATTAAAGTGAAAAAAAATTTAGTGAAAAAAACTAATGATGTTTGGTGGCAAGAAACCATAGATACTCCAGAAACAGAGTATATAGAGGAAAATTTCTATGTGGAAGAATCATTTGTTAAAAATAAAGAGTTAATAAGAATGGAAATGAATTTGATTCAACTTCCAATTTTTTCCAAGAATACAAAACGTAAAGTAAATCAAGTTGTTAAATATTTTTTCAATAGTAATCGTGACACTTATATAACAGTTACCCCAACAGCAGGTAATTATATTCCTGGAGAGATGGAGGAAAAAGTATTTATTGCACTGATGCAAATTATGAAAGAAAAAGGTATGCCGAAACAATTTGTAATTTCTGGAGCAAATTTAAGAGATAAATTGAAGTTAAATACAGGAAGATATGCAGATGCTATTAAAAGTTCTTTGCTGAGATTATCTGAGACTAACTACAAATTCAAAAATACAATGTATTCTTCTGAACTTAAAGGAACTATAAACAAAGAGGTAAGTACCCCTATTTTAACTTTAGAAATAATCACTTTATCTTTAAAACAAAATGAAAAATATAGAAAAGTTTTTGATGATAAGAGAATAAGAGAGGTTTATAAAATAAGTATAACGGATCATTTCTATAGCAACATTATTCAAAAGGGATATATGGTATATAATTCAAGAATACTTTTAGAGATATCTACAAGTACAGCTAGAACAATTTATATGCTTATAGAAAAACTTAGATTTGAAAAGACAGAATTAAAAATAGACACTATATTTTTAATTAAAAGAATCCCCTTAAAATTTGACAAGCAACATTTAAGCCAAACCATGAAAACCTTAAAAAGATCTTTTAGTGAACTTAAAAATAAAAATTTGATAAAGGATTTTAAAATAATAAAAGAATCGACTTGGGAAAAATCAGAGATTGAAATCTTCTTTCATGAAAAGTCTAAAGAGGATAAACAACAAAGATTTTTTGAAGATAGAAATGATTTCAGAAAACTATTAACAGAAACAACAGTTAGTGACACAGAGCATGAGATGATAGAGGATGCTGAAATTGTTGAAAAGAGTACTCCTATACAATCTACAGTAGTTGTTACTCAAGAGATGATTGATAAAATTTTAGGACTTATGCCAAGTAAAGCAAGAACATTAAAGACAATGCCTAAAACTATAAAAGATGCGATTATCCAATACGGGTACTCCAAAGTTGAGGCAGTTGCTATATACATGAAAAAAAATAAAGTTGAAAAGGTCAGAGCGTACTTTATTAAAGCTTTGGAGAACAATTGGTGTGAAGATGAGGCTATTGTAATACAAACGCCTAAAAAAGATGTTTTAGACATTTCAGAGGAGTTTTTAAATAAAGATGAGACACCAAAAAATTATGAAAGAGAGTTAGAATATTTTTCAGCTCTGTCATCTGAGGAAAAAGATATACTCCAAGAAAAAGTTTACAGGGCATACATAGAAGAGTGTGGCCAAGAAACTAAAATTCAAAAATTAGCCTTTAATGCTGCTAAGAATAGATTGATAGCTGAATATATTTTAAAAAATAATCTTCTAAAAAGTGAGAAACCAAAAACAGTTGTTGAAGAGACTCCAAAGGAAAAAGATGTGGATTTAACTTTAATAGATGATATAAACTATTATACTAGCTATATAACTAGAAATGTTGAGCTTTATAGAGATATTTTTAGCCTTTCAGAAAAGCGGATAAAAGAGATTAAAAAAGAAACTTTATTAGAATTAGGAGCTAAGATTATCTCTAAAAATATAACTTTGGAAGAGATAAATGAAGTAATTGTAAAAAAATTAAAATAATTATTCAACCATGAAAAAGAGAGAAACTACTGTTTCTCTCTTTTATTACTTACAAATTCTATTTCAGAGTGATTAATTATCCTAGGTTTAGGATATGTCATCTCTTCTCTTGGTTTTGGTTTACTTGAATTACTATAAAGTGTATGAGTGTTGTTTACCGCCAAAAGCGTACCAAGTAGATTAAAAATTGCATAGATCAGTTTATACACTTTTGTGCTATTTGCCCACATGACTATTCCTCAGGAGCATTTTCCATAAAGTAGTTAAAAGCCATCAGCTCAGCCTTTTCTATCTCAATTCTATCTAAAGAGTTTTGAGATATTTTGATCTCTTTTTCAATTCCATCTTTCCACTCAGAGTAACTTCCATATGGATTATCACTTGGAAAAGGTTCTCCATCCTCTTGCAGTTGTTCAATGTGAGTTAAAGCAGCCCTATCATCAGCAAGTTCTTTAAGATAAGCTACCTCTCTTTCAATACTTTTTTCCGTTTTAGCAATAACTCCTTCTAGTGCTATTTTTGCTCCAACAATTGTCATGGACATAAACATCGACCTCCATTTTTTTATTTAGGGGTCCCGTCAGGAAAACGCGGAATAACAACGCTAAGGATTTTCCTGACCATCTATGACCCCTTTATTTTCAATACTTTAATCTATATTTAGCTCTCTTAAAAATTCTAAAGAAGTAGTACAATCTGAATCAAAT
>NZ_JBOFXD010000068.1:0-12276 GCF_051653945.1 Cetobacterium sp. | reverse complement strand
AACAAGGCGAACTTTAACAAATGATTTAAATGAATTAAAGGAGATTTTAGAAAAGTTTCATTTAGAGATTAAAAATCTAACGAGATATGGAATTATTTTAGAGGGGAAAGAAAGCGATAAAAGGGAGTTTTTCAATCTATATCTAATAAAAATATCCATAGAACAGAAATATTTACCAAAAATATTTGATAAAGTTTTTCAAAAATTTGAGCAATTAAAAAAAGAGTACAACATATATAAAATTATAAAAGAGATGTTTACTTTTATGAGTATTGTAGATAATAGTTTTGCTTTTTTAAACTTAGAATTAAAATCATATATTGCTATATTGAGAAAAGGGTATCAAGACTTTAGTACAGATATTGAGATTGAAGAAACTGATGACTGTAAGGAGTTTATAGAATTTTTAAAAAAAACAAAACTTTATACGAACTTTGAGATTAATTTAATAGTAAAAACTTATAAAGAGAAATATCAGGGAGATGTAAAAAATTTATATCCTAAAAATGCTATAGAAGCAGAAAAGTTAATTAAATATATCAGTGAAAATATGAGAATTAATATAGAGATTACAAAAGAACTTTTAGCAAGAGTTATGGTAATAATAATAGTTAGAGATTATAAAATGGAGTTTAATATAAATGAGTTTTATATATTTAATAACGCTATTGGAAAAGCTTATTTTATTCCATATAAAAAAATATCAGAGCTTTTAAAAAAATATTTTGAAGAGATAGATAGTTTTGATTTAGCCAATTTAACTATGACTTTTTTAAGTAATATATATTTGGAGACTCAAAATAAAATTAGACAAGCTAAGGATGTTGCAGTAGTTTACAATTTCCTACATAGAGATATGATAATAGACCTATGTGAAGATATTGGTTTTAAAAGAGATGGAAAAAGATATGAACTAATTTTGATTTTTGATTTTGAAGAATATTTAATAAAAAATAATCCTAAGGTGATTATAACTTTTGAAGAGATAGATTTTTCCAAATATAATATAGAGGATAGACTAGTTGAATTTAATTTTCCCATAACAAAATATGATAAATTAAAGTTAAAACCATTTTTAGAAGATACATAAGGCTGACCTATACGGTTAGCCTTATCATATTTTTTGTATATACTGAAATCCATTTGATTCAGAATATTTTAAATTAAGATTTTCCATAAGATTTTCAATGAAAGTATCTCCTAAAATATATTTTAAAACAGAGTAGTAAGATATTATAAAAGGCTTATACTCTTCAAGTTTAAAACCAATAGGATTTTCCCTTCTAAAGTACGGAGAAGTTGATTTTTCAATATCCATACATGGAAAATCAGAATCATTCATAGCTAGATAGTTGTTCTTTTTAGTTGGAACAAAAATATAAAGAGTACCCTCCTCTTGAATAATTTCTAAGGGATATATGGAACACCATAGTGGTTTTGTATCAATAATCTCCTCTAAAGAGAAGTTTTGATCGATACATATTTTGTGAATAGCACAAAGATGCCTATCAATATGGACACATGAACAAGTACATCTATCAAAAGTTGTATTGACATGCTCCTCTGGAATCAGCATTTTATCTTTTTTTATTGAAGAAAGTATTTCGCTTTCCATCAATCCTTCAGCTTTTAATATAGAAACAGCTTTAGTTAAGTTATCATACTCCTGTAAGTTTTCTGCTATAACCTTTCTAGATTTCTTATTGAACTCATATGGAAACTGTACACAACAGTTTGTTAAACAGTTAAAACAATCAAAATTTGTTAAATGAAGAAAACTTTCAACATCAACAATAGCTTTATACTCTTTGTTTTTTAAAAAAACAATAGTTTCAATAGTTTTTATACTTTGAAAGTATTTGTTTATTC
The DNA here is from genome assembly GCF_051653945.1 of Cetobacterium sp. Lineage (GTDB taxonomy): Bacteria > Fusobacteriota > Fusobacteriia > Fusobacteriales > Fusobacteriaceae > Cetobacterium_A. Next base: position 10,407 of record NZ_JBOFXD010000068.1, on the reverse strand, counting down.
TAATTTTATTCTTTTCAGAAATTATAAAATCTTTATGTAAAAAATAATTCATTAAACTCTCCTAGAATCTTGTTAATTTTTTAATACTATTCTAAATTATAGTACAAAAATAAAAAAAAACCAAGATAAATATAAAAACTTTTGGAAAAAAATTTGACAAAATAAAAATGATAAAGTATATAAAGGAATTGAAACTAATAACAAGGAGGGGTTTATGAAAAAAATCATATTAGGTTTATCATTGGCAACTTTAATATTAACGGGATGTTCTGGAACTACTACAAAAACTAGTGGAAAGACAGATGTAGCTTGGAGATATATTAAAGATTTACCAGTTCCAAAAGGTTATGAGGTACAAAAAGGGGTAGCTGGACCATTGGCTGGAAACATAGGGGACTATGTAGTTGTAGCTGGTGGAGCAAACTTCCCACACAAATCAGTTCTTGAAGGTGGACCAAAAATAGTTTATTCAGACCTGTATTTAATGAAAAAAGTAAAAAATGGTTTAGAATTAGTTAAGCACACTCAACTACCAAAAGAGCTTGGGTATGGAACATCAATATCTACAGATAAGGGAATCTACTATGTTGGAGGAACATATCAAACAGGTGTATCAAATGAGATACTATTTATAACTCTAAATGAGAATAAGACAGATGTTGTAGTTAAAACAATAGGAACTTTACCATTTAATTACCACAGTGGAGTTGCAGTATTACGTGGAGATGATATATATATTGTAAGTGGAAAACAGGATGGAAAAGACAGTAAGAATTTTTATAAGTATAATTTAACAACTGGAAAAACAACAGCTTTAAAAATGTTCCCGGGAACAGAAAGAAGTCAACCAGTTGGACAAATTTTAAATAATGGTTCAGAGGATCTTTTATATGTATTTGGTGGAGGAACAGGTGTAGCATTTACAGATGGTTACGCATATAGTTTTGCTAAAGATACATGGGTAAAAGTAAAAGATGTAGAGTTAAAAAATAAGGGGATATCTCTTTTAGGTGCTAACTCTATAAAGTTAAATAGTAGTGAGATGTTAGTAATAGGTGGATTTAATAAGGAAGTTTGGGATGATGCAAGTCTTAAACTGGGATCATTAAAAGGTAAGGAGTTAGAAAAATATAGACATAACTACTTCACTATGGATCCACAAGATTTCAAATGGAATAAAGAGATGTTAGTGTATGATGCAACTAATAACACTTGGAAATCAATAGGTCAAGTGCCATTTATGGCTCCATGTGGAGAGGGACTTGTAAAAATTGGAGAGACAATCTATTCAATAAATGGAGAGATAAAACCAGGTGTTAGAAGTGAAAGAATCTATCAGGGAACTATAATTAAAGATTAGTAAAAAATAATCAAATAACGAACATAAGTTGAGCAGTTAAAAGTTAGACAAAATAAGGGGGTTGATATATAATTCAATTACTGAACTTTTAATGCTCATCAATTTTCTCTCAAATTGATGAAAAAATTTTCTAATTTAAAGATAAGCAGGTACATTCCCAGTACCTGCTTATTTACTTTTTAATATTTATTAATAAAAAAAACAGGAAAAAAGAACGACAGTTAGTAGTAACTATTAAGAATTTAAATGGGAGGGGGAGATGTTATGATTGGTTCACTATTTAAAAGTAAGAAGATTGTTGAAGCTGAAAATGATCAAAAAATTTTAGAGAAAGAGATCAAAAGGTTATCTTTAGAAATTGTAAAAAAAGATGGATTTTTAAAATGTAAAAATAATCTCTTTATCTCCAAGGAGAATGCGGGTAAAAAAGTCTATGATTGGGAAAAGATGGGAGATGAACTAAAGAGGTATCGTGAAGAGAATATAGCTCTAAGAAAAGATTTAGAAGAGATAAATAAAATATTGTCTATAAACTGTATAGAAAATCATTACCTTATTAAAATAGAGAAGTTTTTATCTGAAGTTAGATTTTCAGAGGCTGTAAAGAGTTTAAAGTTAAATGGAGTTCTTTACGTTCAGTGTTTAAATGACTATGTGATAGAAACCTTAGTTGAAGATGAAAAGTTAAGAAATGAGATTTTAAAAAGATATGAAAAATTTTTAAATGGTATTATGAGTTGGGAGTTAAAAACTAATCTCTTAAAAGGTGAGAAAATTTCAAAAGTTTATTCAAAATACAGAAAACTTGTAAATATATTAAATGAAAAAACAATCTGTTATATGGATGAGTTAAATCACGAGGTTCTTGAAAGGCTAGTAGAATCTGGGTACTCTCAAGAGGAGATAAAAACTTTGAAAGATATATATGATGATTATAGAAAAAAGTATCTTGTAAAATAATAGAGAATAAAAAAATGGTAAAAGAAAATTTTACCATTTTTTATTTATGTTTTATTCATCTTATTATCATCTTTAATGATTTTACCATCCATAATCTCTATAACCCGATCACACATATCTGAAATACGTGAATCATGAGTTACAATAATAAAAGTTGTCTTAAATTTAAGATTTATCTCTCGAAGGAGTTTATATATCTGCTTACTACTTTCAGAGTCTAAATTTCCTGTGGGTTCATCTGCTAAAATAATATCAGAGTTATTCATAAGAGCACGGGCAATAGCTACTCTTTGCTGCTGTCCCCCAGAGAGATTACTGGAGTTTCTATTTATAAAATCTTTCAGACCAACATATTCAAGGAGTTCAAGAGCTCTCTCTTTCTCCTTTTCAGTATCAGAACCATACTTAATCCAAGTAGGTATTAAAACATTTTCTAAAACAGTAAACTCAGGAAGTAGAAAGTGAAACTGAAATATAAAGCCAATAGATCTATTTCTAAAGTTTGCCATATCATCACCAGTGAAGTGTGAGATATTATCCCCTCTAAAAAGTATATCTCCAGATGTGGGTTTATCAAGAGAACCTATGATATTTAGTAGTGTACTTTTTCCACTACCACTTTGACCAATTATTGCAACAAACTCCCCTTCATAAAATGTTAAATTTATATTATTGAGAACTTTAGTAACTATTTTTTCGCCGTAAGATTTATTTATATTTATAAGTTGTAAAACCTCTTTACTCACCTTTAATCACCTCTATAGGACTAAGTTTCATACATTTTCGTGCGGGGATAATACCTGAGATTATGCCAGAGAGTGTTGAAATAAATATTATTAGTGCAAGTTTTTCAGGTTGAATGATAATATTGAAGTTAGGCTCTGCTAAATTTACATAGAACTCAATTACACCTAAACCAAAAAACAAACCTAGAATGGAACCTAAAAAACCGATTAAAGCTCCTTGAATAATAAAGAGATAACCAGTTGAACGATCTAAGGCTCCCATAGCTTTAAGAATACCAATCTCTTTCATCTTTTGTAAAACGGTGACTAAAAGGACACTAGCTATACTCATAGATGTAGCGAGAGTAACAACAACTTGAATTATAAAGCTCGTATCACTTTGAGCCTTTAAGGCTTTTAAGATATTGTCAGCATCTCTAGTCCAGGGGACAACTTCAAGATTGGGATACTGTTTTTGAATGACTTCTGCTAGATTAGGAGCATCAAAAACATCCTCTATTTGAATATTTATATTTGTAACATTTCCTTTTTTATTAAAAATTCTTTGAGCTTTATTAAAGTCCATAATAACAAGAGAGGTATTTGAGCCCACATTTTCCAAATCAAAGATTCCTGAGATTCGAACAGTTTCTAGCTTTCCATTGGGAAGAGTTAATGACATAACATCTCCAGCCTGAAGCTCATAATTTTTAGCTAAACGAGTTCCAATTAAAATGTTGTCAGAATTAACTAGAGGTAAACCAGATGTAACTCTTCCTATTATATTGTAAAGTCTATCTCCAGAGTTTAAATCCATTCCCTTTACCATAAGTGAAGTAGTTTTCCCATCTCTAGTGTAAAGAGTATTTCCCTCAACAGTTGGAACAATAACTTTAATTTTTTCAAAAGTACCAAGATAGTCGATAATCCCTTGAAACTCTTCAATTTTATTTTTTGTTGTTGGAAAATTTCCATAAACAATGGGATTATCCTCTACAAGAAGAAGTTTATCTCTCATATTTCCATCATCAATGTAGATGTGTGAGGAATCGCCAAGAATTCTTTGTATAAGACTAGCTTGTAAAGAGGTTATGAGGGAAGCTATAAAAATCTGTATAGCAACTCCCAGGGCAATAGCCGAGATTATAAAAAGAGATTGCCCTTTGTTGTGAGTCATAAAATTGATACTAACTCTAAATTCATATCTCACTTTCTATCACTCCTTAAGGTTATATTTTATTTAGGACTCAAAAATTGGAGTCACTCGAATATTTTCAGTTATATTTTTAGGGGATAAAACAATATCCTCATTTTCTAATCCACTTATTACAATAAAACCATCAATTACAGGAACTCCTTGAACTTCAACTAGTTTAGATTTTCCATTTTTTAATATATACACATAGGTTTTATTTTTTTTCTGTATAGTATACACCCCTTGTAAGAGAACTGCATTTTTAAAGCTTTCCCCTTGAATTATTGTATTGACAGTACTATTAAAAAGAAATTCAGGTAGAGTTTTATCAATATCCCCTCTAACCTCAAGAGTACCATTTGTTTCATCTACATTGATACCTATATAATAGATGTTTCCAGAGGAAAATTTAGTTGTATCAGCATATGGATATATTTTAATGGGGGAACCAAGAGTAACCTTATTTATATATTTTTCATCTAAGTTTATACTAACAATTTTTTCATCATTGGATGAAATTTGAAACATATTTGTATATGGAGCAACAGTTTGCCCAACTTCAACATTTCTAACAGTTATGAAACCATCATAAGGAGCGGATATATAATATTTTGAAAGATTTTTTTCTAGAGATATCAAATTACTTTCAGCTGAATTTGTATTTTCTAGTGCACTTTTATAAGAAGCACCTCCACTTTTAAAGGTGTTAAAACTGATTTGAGCATCTTTTAAGGCTTTTTCAAAGTTGATAAACTCCTGTTTTTTTGAATCAAACTCTAACCGACTTATATATTTTTTCTTAAAAAGTTTGTCATGATCTAAAAATTCAAGCCTACTAATATCATAGTTAATTTGAGCTGACTTCAGTTGAGCCTTTGCATTTTCTAGAGATACGCTACTGATTATTTCTAAGTCATATTTAGATTTTTCATAAAGTGCCTTAGCCTTAGCTATATCAGCTTCAATCTCCTGAGTATTAAGTTTGGCTATAACACCTCCTTTAGACACAGGTTCCCCTTCACGAATAAATATGTTTTCAATAACTCCATTGATACCAGAGGTAAGAATAGAGAAATTTTTAGCCTGTATAGTTCCAGTGACAAGGATTTTCTCAGTATAATCTTGCTTTTTTACTTTTACAGCATCTATCTTAGTAGTTCTAAAGTAGAAGTATAGAAACACTAATATTAAAATAGTTGAAATTGAGAGATACATAATCCATTTTTTTTTCACTTTAATCCTCCAATCTGTAGTTATTACTTAGTAAATACGATAGATGTCCACTTTTTCATTTTTTCCTCAGATAAATATTAAAATTAAATAACTATTTTGTTATAAAAACAGGAAAAAAGAACAAGAGGGAGTAAATGAAAGTAAGAGAGAAGATAAGTAAATAGGGTATAAAGTATAGAATAAAAAAACATGGGGTGAGAGCAGTGGAGAAAGAAAAAATGATGGAAAAATTAAAAAAAGTTGATGTGAAGTATGTTGGGATAGGTGTTATTATAGCTCTTTTATTATATTTTGTAGTTGATTATATAGTTGCCAAGAGAGAGGATAAGATATATTACGGTGTTTTAGAGATGGATAAGATAAACGTTTCTTCTGAAATCTCTGGAAAGATAGAGGTGCTGTATGTTGATGATGGGCATGTAGTGAAAAAGGGACAAGAGCTTGTGGCAATAGATGATAAAGAGAACAGATTAAAGGTAGAAAATAGTGAGATAAACTTAAAATCTTCAGAAAATCAATTACAAAAAACTTTAGATGGGACGAGAGAGGAACAGATAGCTGCCCAAAGAGAGATTGTCAAACAGCTAGAGGCTCAGGTGGAGCAAGGAAGAAAAAATCTAGTTACTTTAACAAGTAGTTTTAAATTTGCAATTTCAAATTTAGAGAATAAGAAGAAGATATATAGGGATACAAAGGATCTTTTTAATAAAAAATTTGAGAGTCAGTATAACTTAGATGTAGCTAGATTAAACTATGAGAATGCTCAAAACCAATTTACTACAGCTCAAAATAGCTTAGAAAATGGAAAAGAGGCTCTATTGGGGTATGAAGCACAGAAAAAGGCAGCAGATGAAAACTTAAGATATATGATAAATGGGTTTTCAAAAAGAGATGTCGAATTAGATAAACTTAAAATTCAATCCTCTGAAAAGGGGTTGCAGTTAGCTAGGGTATATGCAGATAAAAATAGACTTATATCACCAATTGATGGATTGGTTGAAAGTGTGAATTTAAAAATTGGAGAGGTTGTTAATCCAGGAATAGCAGTTGTGACAATGTTAGATATGAACAATCTTTGGACAAAGATATATGTTCCTGAAAAAATTCTACCTTTAATAAAATTAAATCAAAAAGTTACTGTTAAAAGTGATTTTATAGATAAAAATTATGAGGGAGAGATAGTTTATATAGCTTCTGATTCAGAGTTTACACCAATGAATATAGTTACTAAAAAAGATAGGATGAAACTAGTCTATGAGATAAAAGTAAAAGTTTTAAACAGTGATGGAAGATTAAAAAGTGGAATGCTTGTGGGGGTGGATTTGGGGCTATGAACAATGAAGATATAAATAAAGGGGAATACTCAATAGAGATTAAGGGGTTAACTAAAAAGTTTGATAAGTATATAGCTGTTGATAATCTTTCTTTTTCAATACCCAAAGGGGTTATATTTGGTTTTTTAGGTCCAAATGGTAGTGGAAAATCAACGACTATTAGAATGATATGTGGTGTTTTAACTCCAACTTCTGGAGAGGGAAAGGTCTTGGGGTATGATTTAAAAAGTAATCCAGAAAAGATAAAATCTAAAATTGGTTATATGTCTCAAAAGTTTAGTCTTTATGAGGATTTAACAATAGAGGAGAATCTAACTTTTTATGGAGAGATATACTCTATTGCAAAGGAGAGATTAAAGGATAGAATTGAAGAGATTATAGTTATGCTAAATCTAAATGAAAAAAGAAAAGTTTTATCTAAAAATCTTTCTGGTGGTTGGAAACAAAGGTTGGCACTGGGGTGTGCAATAATTCATAAACCAGAGCTACTGATACTAGATGAACCAACAGCTGGAGTTGATCCTGTAGCAAGAAGAGAGTTTTGGACAACTATAAAAGATTTGATAAAAGATGGAGATATAACAGTTTTAGCAACAACTCACTATATGGATGAGGCTTCTGTCTGTGATATAATTGGTTTTATTTTTGAGGGAAAACTAGTTACAATAGATACACCTAAGAATTTGTACGAAAAACATAACACAGATAATCTTGAGGATGTATTTATAATGTATGTAAAAGAGCTTTCACATAAAGAGGTTATCTCATCCTTTAATCAATTGAAAAAGGATAGTGGGAAAAAGGAGGAGAAACTATGATTAATATAAACAGGACTCTAACTATTGCCAAAAAAGAGATAATACATATAAAAAGAGATAGGGCTAGTCTTGTAATTGCCCTAATACTTCCTATTTTTCTACTCCTACTGTTTGGATTTGCAGTTAGTTCAGATGTAGACAATCTAAAGCTGTCAGTTTATGATGGAAGTAAAAGTGTTGAAAGTAGAGAGCTTATTAGTAGTTTAAACAACTCAACATATCTAAAAGTTTACGAGTATGTAGACACTCCAGATGCAGTTATAAAAAGTTTAGACTATGGAAGAACCAAGATAGGAATTATTATTCCAGATTATTTTACAACTAGATTGCGAAGAGGAGAGGCTACAGATGTGCAGTTTTTAATAGACGGGTCAGATCCATATATTGCTAAAACTGCATCCTCATATTCAGCTCTTATTGTAAATCATCACTCTCAAGAGATACAAAAAGATGTGATAAAACCAAAGGATAGGGGGCAGGGGATAAAGCCTTATAATCTACTACTATATAATCCGACTTTAGAGAGCAGTAAGTTTAATATTCCAGGAATAATAGGATTGATTTTACAAAACATAACGATAATGCTCACAGCTTTTTCTATAGTTAGAGAAAAGGAGAAGGGAACAATGGAACAACTTATTATGACTCCAATAACACCTTTAGAGCTCGTAGTGGGGAAGATAATTCCATATGTTTTTATAGCTTTCTTTGAACTAGATATGACTTTAATTCTCGGAAAAATAATATTTGGTGTGGACATAAAGGGAAGCTTGGTGTTACTGATAACTTTAGGGACAATATTTTTAACTTCATCTTTAGCTATTGGGATATTTATATCAACAATATCTAATACTCAGCTTGAAGCTATGCACCTCTCACTAGCTTATCTTTTACCAAGTGTTATACTATCAGGATTTGTATTTCCAAGAGAAGCTATGCCTAAAATAATATATTTTGTAAGTTGCTTTATTCCGCTGACATATTTTAATGAGATATTGAGGGGAATAATTTTAAAAGGTGTTGGATTTAAAGAGCTTCTTCAACCAATAGCAGCCCTTATGGGTTTGATTATTGTAATAATTATAGTTTCAATAAAGAAGTTTAAAAAGACACTGGACTAATGGGAGGGGAGCATAATGAAGTTAAAAATATTGATGATGTTTACAATGTCACTCTCTCTTTTTGCTAAAGTTATAACAATAGATAAAGCGATTGATTTAGCTATAAAGCAGGGAGAGGAGGTAAATATATCCACAAAAAGTTTGAATATATCTCAAAAGGAGTTAAACTCTGCATTTAAAACAGCACTGCCAAATCTTTTTTATGTAGGTGGCTATCTAAAAACAGATGGTGCATTTTTAGAAAACACTCCTATACAAACAGCTAAAAGTGGATATGTCAATTTTATCGGGATATCTCAACCTATATTTCAAGGGGGAGCTATAACAGCGAAGATAAAAAAAGCAAAGATAGAGGAGAGAAGGGCAGCACTAGCTCTTTTAAAAAATATAAGAGATACAAGACTGGAAGTGATATCTATATATACAGGGATACTTTCAGCTAAAAATAGTTTAGAGGCTTATAATATCTCAAAAGAGCAGTTAGATGAGGCTTTAAAATATGAGAAAGAGAAGGAAAAAGTTGGAAAAACAACAAAGGCGGATCTTTTAAAGGCTGAATATCAACTTTTAGATATGGAGGCATCTATTTTAGAGGTTCATAATCAGATAGAGATTGGGCTTTTAACACTGAAACAAAAGTTGAACCTTTCAAACTCTGAAGGGATAGATGTGGAAAACTTCTATATAGATGGAAATGTATTAAAAAATATAGATTATGACAGTGATTTAAATCAAGCTTTAACATCTGGGATAGCAGCAAATTTTGCACAGTTAAATGTGAGTGAAGCTGATGTTGAAAAGATGATGGCAAAGTCAGAGATGTTACCACATGTAAAAGGTTTTGTGGGAAAGGAGTATGTCACTGAAGATCATAGAACTGAGAACTCTTGGGGGGGTGGAGTAATTGTAAATTGGAATATATTTCAATTTGGAAAGGATTACGATAGCTATGAAGCGGCTCATATAGGTGTAGAAAAATCAAAATCTCAAGAGAGGTTGGCTCAAAATGAGATTAGAGTAAATGTGAGATCAGCGTATTTAGATATGGTAAAGTTGACGAAATTGGAGAGAGTTTACTTTAAAGCCTTAGAGGAAGCAGAGGAAAACTACAATAGGGATAAGATAAAGTTTCAAAAAGGAATGATATCTATTTTAGATTTTCTTGTTTCTCAGGAGGTTTTAACAACATCAAGAGTGAAATATGAAAATATAAGGCTCACATTATATAACTCTTTAGAGAGATACAGGAGCTTGCTGATATAAAAAACTAACTTTAAAGCCTGTTTTTTTAACAGGCTTTTTTTAATATTTTATAAAATTTCAAAAGGGCAAACAGAAACATATAAATATAAAAGTATTAAAAAAAAAGAAAAGAAAAAAAAGAGATTTCTAAACCTAACGGTACAGAAATCTCCTAATTATTTTACCTATTTTTTATTACTTATCAGTTGTTTTGCAATAAACATCAAGTTTGTTGTATGGAATCTCAATTCCCTCTTGATCAAATCTCTTTTTAACAAGCTCTTGTAAATCGAAGAAAACAGTCCAGTAATCCTCTTTTTTAGCCCAAACTCTCATAGTGAAATCTAAAGAGCTAGAGTTGTGTTTACTAAGTCTAACGAAGATATCTTTCTCTTGAAGAATTAAAGGGTGCTTTTTAG
>NZ_JBOFXD010000067.1:0-11496 GCF_051653945.1 Cetobacterium sp. | reverse complement strand
TTGTTGGATTGCTAACTGCAGGAAAAACTTATACAGCTCATGCAACAGTAGTAGGATCTTACGACGGATTCTAGTAGTTTTGAGAAGAATAGATTAGGGCATAGTTTCAAATACTATGCCTCTTTTCATATAGAGGGTGGTGAAAATGAAAAAACTGTTAGTGGCTATATTTTTGGTGATATCTAATTGTATACTTGCTTCTGAAATACTTGGACAAATATATAATTTAGAAAAAAGTGGAATGAGTTATAAAGGAAGAGTTGATGGACGTATCTTTAGTTATAAAAATAAGTTTAATATAAAATTAATACCTGAACGAGATATAGAGATTTTAAAAGTGAATGGAACTAAAAAAGAAAATAATGTCTACGAGATAGAAGATGGAAATTTAAATGTAGAATTTATTTATAAATCAAAGTTAGAGTCAGCAGAAGAAAAAATAGTTATAGGAAGAATTGAATACTTAAATGAAATAGGAAAAACAGATATTTTACGAGGAGAGATTGCTATAGAGTTTAGAAAAAAAGGTAAGCTATCTTTAAAAGTAAGAGGTAGTATGGATTTTGGTTTAATTCCATCAAGAGTTCCTAAAAATGGTATAAGTAGTAAAAAAAATCCTGAGATAACATTGGATTTAGGAATTGATAAAAAAGATGTAGGTAACACTAAATTATATTTTCAATATCCAAAACAAGTTGTGATGGCTGATGGACAATTGGTTGTGACATTAAATAGTAAAAATAAAGTAGATTTTTTATCAGAAAGAACAGATAAAGGTGAGAAGGTAAATATATTAGGTTTTTTTCCAAAGAAAGATGAGATTAAAGAAAAAATTATTTTAGATGGAAGAGTTTATTCAACTGTGAATAATGTAAAGCCAGGAGAGTATAAAGAAACTGTCGTAGTAAAAGCTTTTTATGAGTATTTAGATTATTCAATAGAGAAGAATAGTATTAATAGAAAAGTTATTATAAGAAGATAGGGGGGATAATATGTGGAAGACAGTGAATATTTATATTTTATTAACAACTTTGTGTTTTGGAAGCTTAGGATTTGAGGGTGAGTATAAAAATAATATAGATTTATATGAAAAAATAATTAAAGAAAATATAGAAGAAGAGTATTTAAATAATAACTTAGGAATTGATGTTAGAGTAGTTGAATCTTTAAATATTATAGTTAATAAAGTAAAGGCGAATAAAGAGATATATTTAGAAAATAAACATCTAAAAAGATTAGTCCAAATTAAAGGAAGTGCGGCAGAGAATACTTCATTAAAGCTTGAAAAGGAGCAAAGAAAAAAAGTTATTGCAAATTGTGATAGTTCTAAATGGTAAAAAATATAAATATAGGGGGAGAAAATGATGCGATTGCAAAAAACAGTATTAATATTTTGTATTTTAAAAGCCGCTCTTTTTTCCGCTCCAGAAGAAGCCTTTGTAGAACTGGAGATGAAAGGGCAAAAAAATGAATTTTATAGAGTCTTAATAGATGATGAAACAGAGGAAATTTATATTGGAGTTGGTGAGTTTATTGATTTTACTAAAATAGATGGGCTTCGTTTTGATCGGAAAAGAAGAAGAGTAAAGGGGGCCTTAGATGCAGAAAAAGAGGTAGATGTGAGAATACCTGAAAACGCATCAATAGACTTAGACGATGATATTTTTATAAAGTTAAAAGATTTACAGGAGTATTTCTATATACCTAATTACCAATGGGATGATGAAAGATATATACTTACTCTTTTTCCAGATTTTAAAACACCTAGAGAGTACTCTTTAGAACTAAACAATCAAAGAACAAGACTGGCTATGGCTAAAAAAGAACAAGAGTTGGAAGAGGAAGGAGATTATATTTTTCAAGAAAAAAAGCTTTTAGCTCCGGGAATGTTAAAATTTATATATAGTAATTCTAATATAGAGGACAATGATTATTCATTTGATATAGATTACGGGACAGAGTTGTTATATGGGGAATTTGAGATGACTCAAAAAATATATCCGGAAAGTGACCTTGATTATATTAGGTTAAGATATAAAGAGGTTTTTGGTGAGTATTATTTAATTTTTGGTGATTTTTATTTAGAGAGTGACTCCATATTTGATGCTGAGAGAAACCTTAGAGGTATCAGTTTTTCCAAAAATGAATATTACGGAACGGCAGTAGACAATAGAACAATAATAGAGGGAGAGGCTCAAAATTCTAATTTAGTCGAATTATATAGAAATGGAAATTTAGAAGATTTTGAGTTACCTACAGATAATAAATTTAAATTTACTCCTTTAAATATATCCTCTTCAGATAACTATACAATAAAAATTTATTATAAGGATGGTAGAGTAGAAGTTAAAGATATCTATGTTTTAGGAAACCAAAATATATTAAATAAGGGTGAAAACGACTTTGTAATTCAAGGTGGAATAGGAAATGATGAGAAAAAGAATCAGTATCTAGCAAAGTATAAATACGGTTTAACTAAAAATATAACAACAACTATAGGAACATCATTTTTAGAAAATAGGGATGGTGTAAAGTATGATGTACTAGAAGCTGGAGTGGCGTATAGATTTGGATTAGAGAAATATCCGACGTTAATCTCAGGAACCCTTTTAGAGGAGTTCAATTCAGAGAGTATGGGATTTAAAGGTATTTTAGAACAAAAATTGCCGTGGGACAGTAACCTGATTATTAGATACGAAGATTATAATATAGAGATATCAGATAGACTAAGAAAAGACTATTCATACAATGTGGATTTAAGTAAGAACTTTAGGCGTTTTACAGGGAGTGTAGGTTATTTTGCTAATACTTATGAAGATGAAAATCTTTATCAGATATACTTAAATTTAGATTACACTATAAGTAGAAACTTTAGAATGAGTTTATCAAATGAATATTATGAATATTCATCTACAAATGAGGTAAAATCAAATGGATATGGAACACAGATAAAGCTTAATTATAATGGGATAAAAGGGATAGCAGCGATTTTAGAAGGAAAAATAAATTATCAAGAAGATAAAGTTATAGATGATGAAATAAAATTGAGTTTAGTAAAACCTACTTCAGAAGATAGTTTTTTTAAAAATGTTGATGCAGCTTTTGAAGTTGGACATTCAAAAGAAAAGGGGGCATTTTTTGAAGTAAGATTTACATACCTATTTGATAATAATATATATATTGAGTTCCCAGACATAAAAACAGACAATAAAGAAACAATAATAGGTGGAAGAATAGAGAAGACCGTTTATTTAGGAAATCCATTATTGCCGATAAACAACAATAATGTAACAGATGGTTGGGTTGAAGGGAAGGTATTTGTAGATGAAAACGCAAATGGAGTTATGGACGAAAATGAAGATATATACGAAGGAGCAGAAGTAACTACATCAGGTGGATCACATAGAGTAAAAGAAAATGGAAAATATATAATTGGAAATATAAGTGGTGGAGAATTACATTCAATAGATGTGAATAGAGAATCAATTGATCCCATGCTTACTCAAGGTAAGGAGATAATAAAATATAAAGGATCAATATCTTCTGGAGTTAAGGTTGATATTCCTCTAGTTCCAATCTCTTTAATAAGTGGTTATATTGAAAGTGATGTAGGTGTGGATGAAAGAAGATATGATGGGTTAATAGCTAACTTAGATATAGTTTTAAAGAGAGGAGATGAAGAATTAAAAAGATCAGTAACAGAGATAGATGGGTACTATTTCTTTGAGGATATTTTACCGGGAGAGTACACAGTAGAAATTATTCCAAATAGTAAAAGGTACAAAGGAGAGTTCGATAAAAAAGAGCTTAAAGTAAGTGTAAAAAGTGGACGTGAAGGAGATTACTATGAGGATAATAACTTCCTAGTAAAAAATATAGAAATAGTTGAAAGTGAAATTTTAGATGATGAAGACAAAATTGTAGAAAGTAAAAAAAGCGAAGAAAAAGATGAAAAATCACAAGAACTAGTTCAAGAAAAGATATCGGAGGGAAAAGATGAAAAAAATAGTTAAAATAATAGTGTTTATGTTGTTAGTTTTTAGTATATGCTTTTCTATTGAAAGAGATCCAAGAGAGCAAAAGCTAACATATTTAATTGGAGAAAAGGTGGATAATTTTGAAGTGACTTCATTGGATGGCGAAAAAACTATAAAACTTGAAGATTTAAAAGGAAAAAAAGTATTTTTAAATTTTACAACAACATGGTGTCCTGATTGTATAAAAGAAAAAGAGATTTTAGGACCTGAGTATGATAAAAAGTATAAAGATAGTAACATTGAGTTTATAATTGTATTTGGACCTTACAAGAGTGACAATAAAGAAAAAGTAGAAGAATACATGAGAAAAAATGGTTATACTTTTACTCCATATTATGATACAGAGGACAAATCTCTTTATAAGCAGTTTGGAATTATAAATATTCCAACAACATTTTTAATAAATGAAGAGGGAGTTTTAGAGGATGTCAATGTAGAAACAGGATATAAACATATGAAGATGTTCAAATAGTGTGAAAAAAATAAATAAAAATAAAAATAAATTTTCATAGTGAAAAAAAAGAATAAATAAATAAATTTTTTTTCATAAAGACTAATTGAAAGAAAAGAGATACAATACCTCATACAAAAAATTATTGGGGAGGATATGTTGAATGGTAATAAATGAAAGATGTATAAATATTTTATCTGTTTTAAATGAAACAAATGAGTTTACTTTAAAAAAACTTTCTGAAAACTTCAATGTCCACACACGAACAATAAGATACGATATAGATAATATAAACTATATTTTAAAAATGTATAAATTAGATACGATAAAAAAATGTGAAAAAGGAGTTTTCACAGTAAATTTAAAAAATAGTGAGATAAATAAAATAATTAATGATTTTAGTGGAATGTTTTCTGAAAATAGAAGGAGGTATTTAAAACTTAAACTTTTTTCAAAGGAGATTATAAATTTAACAAAAGAAGCTGAGTATTTAAATAGCTCTAGAACGACATTAAAAAAAGATTTAATTATAGTGAAAGAAGAGTTGAAAAAAGTATTTATAGAGATAAAAGAGCTTCCGTCAAAGGGGATAAAACTAACAGGAGATGATGAGTATATTGTTCAAGCTCTAGAAAAAGAGATCTATGAGATTATAGAAAAACAGTTTATAAATCTTCCAAGTTTAATAAAAAATATAATTGGAAAGATTGTTGGAGATATAGCCCCAGATATTTTAAAAGATAGAGTTAAAGAGGTGTTGGGTGAAGAGTATACTCTGACCTATTACAATAAAGTGTTTTGTAAGTTGGCATCTATAAATACAAGACATAAATTGGAAAAAGGTCTAAAAAAATACAATACAGAGGAGATAACAGAATTTATTCTTTGTGAATTAGGAGAGGAGTTTATAAAAAAGTTGTTGCTGAAAGTAAAAAGGTAGATGACAAGAAAGGTAAAATATTTGAGATAAAAGATGTTTTGCACGAAGTTATTACTGAACTAGAGTTAGAGGATGAAGAGAGCCTTATGGAGAGTTTACTATTTGAGATAAATGAGGTAAGAGAAAGAATTCCAATTCCAGAGAAGATGTGTGAAACAAACTTTTATAAAGAGTTTTCAGAGAAAATAAAAAATACGGAATTAATAAAAAAAGATATTCAAAGTATATTTTATATCCTATATAACAGTATGTTATTTAAAAATTATAAATTTTTTAAAGAGATGAAAATACTATTTGTTTCAGATGAAGTGGATAGTGTAAAAAATATTATTTTAAATAAATTAAAAAATATGTTTAATTTTAAAGAGGTTGATAAAGTTTCATCACATATTTTTGAAATATTTGGCTGTGAAAAGGAATATGACTTAATAATATCAAGTGGAAATATAAATGATATATTAGAAACACCTGTTTATAGAATAAATAGATTTCCATTGGAATCCAATTTACTTGATTTAAAATTCTTTATTTTAAAAAATAGAAAATAATTAAAAAGGATTAAATCCATCTGGATTTAATCCTTTTTATGCTTTAAGAGGTACAATTTTTTTGAAGTTAGGAATTGGGAAATATAGATTTTTAATAGGAATCTGATTATTAAAAATATGTATATTTTCCACTGTAATAATTTGTTCAATAATATTATATTTTCGATATTCATTAAACTCTTTTATATTTATGTAGTTAGATATTTTGATATTGTGTTTTTTATAGATTTCTTCTATAAGTGTTGGAAGTATTGATGAAGGTAGAGTTTTAAAAATAAAAATATTATGAGAGAGCTTAGGCTTAGTCTCAGAAAAATAATACCAAATAAAAATACTTTCAAAAATAGAAAATTTAGGTAGAATTTGATTAATCTCTTTAGTCATTTCAACTATGTTAGAGTTTGAAAAATAATTGAGATTTAAATCTAGAAAAGTAAAATCCTCTACATAAAAGATATCTTTAAGGTAGCTATAACTAATCCAAGGGTTAATAATCTTAAAAAAATCCAAACTTTCATAGATATGATTACCTATATATTTAGCAAATATAGGTTGAGTATCTTTAGCTATACTTTGAACAAATTTCTCAAAACGAGTTTTAGAACATTTAAAAATATCAATTGAATCAAAGAATGAATTAAGTGAAGCTGAAGATAAATCCTTAAAAACACTATTTTTTAAAAAGTTAAAAATTTCATAAAAGTAATCTTCATCATAGTATTTTGGTTTATATTTTAACGCATCTTCAAGAGAAATATCGGCGATTTTTTTTTCTTTTTCGTCAGCCTTAAAGGCAAGATAAAAACAAAATAAAGATATTTCAGAGTGAAGAACTGTAGTAGAATTAATTGATTTAATAAACCTAGATATATCTTTTCTTAATTTATAGAAATTTTCAACTTTTAAAAATCCAAGCAGTTCATTTCTTAATTGTTTAGGAAGAAAATCTTTCTCAATAAGAAATTTAAAAGCTAAATAATACTTAAAATTTTTTATTGAAAAAGGAGTTCCAAGAAGTATTAACCCTTTATTGGTAACCTTAATTTTAAGATTATATGGAGCAAGTATATTTGAAATTTCATCCAAATAGTTATTTAAGTTTCGTTTTGTTAAGTCTAAGTTTTCGCAAATATGAGATAGTATAATGTGTTGATCTTTTATTAAATGAAATATGACATAAAAGATTTTTTGATTTTTAGTAAATTGTTGTAAATTTTTTAAAATATTTTTAGCATTTGAAAAATTACGAATCTTTTCTATAACAAGTTCACTTCTTAAGTCACGAGATGGTTCAAAAAAAAGTTCACAATAAATATCTTCAAGATAAAGCTTCGTATGTTGTTGAGAAAGTAAAAAAATATCGCTAATATCTTTAATTGTAGACACTTGGTTATTTTTAATAACTTTCAAAATTTGAAGATGTTTGCTATTTATATACATAGATTCCCCCCGATTATAACATGAAATAAATAAAAACAGTGCGACAATATTTACTGTTTTTTTATTTGTTTCCTTTTTTCAAAAAATAAGAGTATAATTTTGACTTTTTTCATGTTAAAAATAGATAAAATAAAAATTATAAAAAAATAGATAATAAAAAAATAGTACTGATGGATATGAAAAATTGTTCTATTAGTACTTTTTTTATTTTGTTCTAAAACTTTTTTTCAATAAAAAGGAACGAAAAGAAAAAAATCGAAAAATAGTATAAATAAAAATATTTTAAGAGGGGTGAAGTTAATGAGTGATAAAAAATACCTTAAACAGATACTACTTTTATCAGCATTTCTTATTGTAGTACGGAGTGCTTACACTGAAGAGAAACTAGATAACCAAATTATTTTAAAAGAGATTTCCACAGATACTGATGCACAAATTAATTTAGACAAATCATATGAAGAAGAAGATTTAATCACACCAGGTAAAATAAGTTTAAAAAACAACGGGGGATATATTTATTCCATAGTTGATCCAATTCCAAGAGAGCCAAAACTTTCAATAAAAGCAAATAAAAAACAAAATATAGACTCGGAAAGAGTCGAATTTTTTATTTACACAAATTATCAAGAAGTTATAAAAAAGTGGGAGATACTAGTCTATGATGGAGAGGATGCCCATATGTTAGACCCTGTTGCTAAATTAGAGGGAACAGAGGTTGTGTTAAATAAGCCAATTATTCTTACCTATTCAAAAGAGAAAATAGAGGATGGAGATAAGTATTTTTATACTTTAAAAGTTTATGATAAAGAGGGACGTTTTGATCAAACGGCTATCTATCCAATAGAGTTTGTACCACCAATTAATGCTACTAAAAATGTTGATATAGCAAATAGTATTTACGGTGATGATGGGGCAGTTATAAGAAATATTCAATTAAGAGGTTCTAAGGTAAGAGTTTATGGAAAAGATTTGCAAGGAGTACAAAAATTATCAGTAAATAATCAACAAGTAAATTTAGACTATAAAGGAGATTTTGCCTATGAATATTATACAGATATGATAGGAGATTTAAATCTTCCTGTGCTGATGACGGATACAGAAGGAAACGAATATAATTATGGAATGGATGTGTACCTTCCATCTAACTATACTTTTGCAGTTGGAATAGCAGATTTGTTTGTTGGTAAAAACTATGTATCTGGTAGTAATGCAATTCTTCAAGATAATTATGAATATGATGAAAGTATATTCTCGTCAGGTAGATTGGCATTTTACTATAAAAGAGTTTGGGAAGATTACAGATTAACGGCTCAAGCAGATACATGGGAACAGGAAACAAAGTATTTGTTTAAGGGGTTTTCAAAAAGAAGACCAAGAGATTTATTTGAAAAACTTGAAAGAGACGACATAGAGTTCAATTTAGGAGATGGATCAACATACTACCGAGATACAGATACAGCTGGAAAATTTTATGTAAAATTAGAAAAACAAAAATCTAGTATTTTATGGGGTAGTTTTGATACAGGATTTACTGGAAATTATTATGCAGATTATAATAGAAGTTTATATGGATTTCAAGGAATCTATTCAAGTGATGAAGCTACGAGTTTTGGAGAGACTAAATCCCAGGCAAATGTATTTGTAAGTGAACCTGAAACAATGTTTACAAGAGATGAGTTTAGAGGAACTGGGGGAAGTGTTTACTTTCTGAGTTTCCAAGATATAGTCGTAGGAAGTGCTAAGGTAAAAGTTCAGGTTACAGATGGTAGAACAGGAAGAATTTTAAGAGAAGTTGTATTACAAGATGGAAGAGACTATGATGTAAATGAACTTCAAGGTAGAGTTATTTTAAAGAATCCGCTGCCAACTATAATAGCATCAACTGATGGTGGAATAATAAAAGATCAGCCATATTATGGGGATAACGTAAATTTAGTGGTAGACTATGAGTTTTATTCAAATGAAACTGATTTTGGAAAAACAACTTATGGAGTTAGAGGAAAGTCTTGGGTAACGGATAACGTAGCAATTGGTGGAACTCTGGTATCAGAGGCTAGAGGAGATAAAATTGAGGACTATGAATTACAAGGTGTTGATGTAACTTTACGGAAAACAGATAATACTTTTATGAGATTTGAATATGCTCACTCTAAGGGAACGCAGGCCTTAATAAATAACTTCTCTTTTAATGGAGGATACGACTCTTTTTTAGATAGAGATAAATATGAGGAGATAATAGGGAATCCAATGAAGTATTTCAATAATATTTCAGGGGATGCGTACTCTATTTCAG
The DNA here is from genome assembly GCF_051653945.1 of Cetobacterium sp. GTDB lineage: Bacteria > Fusobacteriota > Fusobacteriia > Fusobacteriales > Fusobacteriaceae > Cetobacterium_A. The sequence goes on along the minus strand of NZ_JBOFXD010000067.1, from coordinate 1,787 downwards.
GAGAGATTGCTTTTAGAGATTTTAGTGAAAAATTTGATATGAGAGATAGTGGAACATTTTGGTATAACAGAAAAGACAAGGGATTTTCAACAGCAGGATTTTCAAATAGTAGTGAGCATGATGATTATGGATTTACAAGTGAATTTCAATTGGCAGATAAATGGGATATTGGATTTGGAGCAAATAAATTTAAAGAAAATGATTCAGACCTTTATACAGGTAATCCAATATCATTGGAAGAGGATAGAATAAATGGAACTTTAGGGTATCAATATACAGAAAAATTAAAATTATCAGTTGAATTGGAATATTTAAAAAATAGAGAAAGCGGAATAGAGAGATTTGATAATGCAGATGAAGAAGCACTTTTAGCTGGAGTTAGAGCAGACTATGAATTTCAACCAAATCGAACAATATATGGAATTGTACAAACATCAGTTTGGGATGATAACTATGGAGCAAATAATATCTATACTCTAGGAACAGATTTGAGAGTAACAGATAAGTTCCGTTTAAATGCAGAGGGAAGTACAGGAAATAAAGGGAATGGAGTGGAAGTGTTAGGAACTTATGACTTCACACCAGACCATAGCCTTTATATGGGATATGCTTTAGATGATAACAACGATTTTGGATCTAATTATGGGCAGGAGCATACTTTCACAGTTGGACAAAAATTTATATACGATCAAAAAACATCTATGTATCATGAAAATCAATTTTTAAAAGATAATGTAGGAAAAGGAATATTGCAATCTTATGGTGTAGATTATGCTTATTCTGAAGAGATTACTGTAGGGACATTAGTTCAGCAAGGAAATTTAGATACATACAGTGGTAATTTAGAAAGAACATCAGTTAGTGTTTATAGTAGATATTATGTTAGAGATTTTATGATTAGAAATAAACTTGAATTTGGAAAAGATAAAGGTGCAGGAATGTCTGCAGATAGATGGGCTACTATAAATAGAGGAAAATGGATTTTGGATGATGAGTATACTTTATTTGGAGAGTTAAACTATCTATATAGAGATGCAAAAGAGGAAAAGGATGATAGATCAGTTGAAGCTGGTTTGGGATTGGGGTATAGACCAGTTTGGAATGATAAATTAAATCTTATAGGAAAATATGAGTATGTTCAAAATATAGGAATTAATAATCAGTTTAATGCAACAAATGATACAAAGGCTCACATATTATCATTAGAAGGTATTTATGAGTTGACTCAAAGACTTGATATCGGTGGTAAATATGCCTTCCGTACTGAAGAATATCGTGCTGGAAGAGGAGAGGGAGATTGGTATAACTCTAAATTAGATTTGTATGCAGTAAGATTAAATTATGAGGTTCTTAAAAGCTGGTATGCTTTTGGTGAGTATCATATTTTAAGAGATATAACAGATGATTCTTATGAACACGGAGCACTGTTAGGAGTATATAAAGAGGTACAAGAAAACTTAAAGGTAGGGGTAGGATATAACTTTACTGAGTTTGATGACGATTTAAGTGATTTAGATTATAGTGCTAAGGGTTGGTTTATCAACGTTATTGGTAAGTTTTAGCGAGGGAGGTTATTATGAATTTAAAACATAAGGACTATGTAAAAAGTTTAATACTAATATTAGTCTTTTTTATAAATAGTTTAGTGTCAATAGCAGGGCCATTTCCAGCTGACTTAAGAGATGGCTTTTTAATACAGGATTTAGGAAGTGGAAATATAAGAGTCAATCAAATAGATTTGATTACAGGAAATGTTGTAAAATCTCAAGAGTTAGCGGTGGGTGGAA
>NZ_JBOFXD010000066.1:0-9465 GCF_051653945.1 Cetobacterium sp. | reverse complement strand
CCAGTGACAACACGATTAAAAGTCGTGTGCTCTACCATCTGAGCTAATGACGCATTTTTTATGGAGCGGGAGACGAGGGTCGAACTCGCGACATTCAGCTTGGAAGGCTGACGCTCTACCAACTGAGCTACTCCCGCATATTATTCCATCTTTATTATTTAGTTGTTTTGGTGGCGGGGGCTGGATTCGAACCAACGACCTTCGGGTTATGAGCCCGACGAGCTGCCAACTGCTCTACCCCGCGATATATAAGTGGTGCCTGGGGCCGGAATCGAACCGGCACGCTATCAGATAGCTCAGGATTTTAAGTCCTGTGCGTCTACCTATTCCGCCACCCAGGCTTCCTAGTTGAAGGAGCTTGTCGCTTTCGCGCTTCGCTGTCCCTCACGGACATTAATAATAATATCATAAATTATAAACAAAGTCAACAAGTTTTTTTATTTTTTTTAAAGTTTTTTTTCATTTTCTTGGATACCTTTTAAAAACCTTTATTTTTCAATGGTTTTTAAAAGGTATCCTATTATTATTTTTTTATAAATTTTTCATAAAATTTTCTAATTGGTTCTAAAATATTTAAAAAAATAAGTAAATTTATTAGCTTTTTTTTATAACCTTTTAAAGTTTTAAACTCTAAAAAATAAAGTTTTTTATTATTTCCATGCCAACTTTTTCCCCACCAGTGTATTCCATATGTATTTTCAGTTATTTTTTCATAAGAAAATTCTTCTGTAAAATGATATGGATAAAAATATTCATATGGATAGATTTTTATTCCATCTTTTAACTCTATAATTTTATTTTCTCCTATAAAGCTATAATCTCTTTTTAATAAATACTGAATTATAGCTGGAATTGTATATACATTTATATTCCAAATATCATTTTCATAAAACTCTAACATTTTTTTAAAAAATATATGACCTTTTTCTGCTCCTATTATTCCTGCACTTGGTTGATTTTCATCTTCCATTCCTAAAAATAGCTTATCCTCTAAAAATATATCCAAGGATTTTAAAATTTGCATATCTGAATCTAAATAAATTCCACCATTTTCATATAAAACTTTAACACGAAAATAGTCTGATAAAAATGCCCATAATTTTCTTTTATAACACTCTTCTAAAAACCTATTTTTTTTTATTTCATTATAAAAATCTAAATTATCTTCGTTCCACTCTATTATTTCATAATTTGGAAGTTTTTCTCTCCATGAGTTTATACATATATCCATTATATTTGGTTTAGGTCCTCTTCCTAACCAGATGTAATGTATCTTTTTTTCCATAACTCCTCCTAGAAATTAGGTATTTTTTGAGTATTTCCTATATCTTTTCTCATTAACTTTCTTAATAAATTAGAAAATTTAGGAGCGATATAAACTAATATCTCTTCAAAGTTTCTATTTTTTATACCTTTTACATCCTTAAAAATTGTTCTATAATTTTTTAATTTTTCTTTATAATTTTTATTAGAATTTATATATCTATAAACAACAACTTTATAGAAACTTGGTAAAAGTTTTGATAATGCCTCTCTTCCATAATCATCTGTTTTACTATATTCATTTAAGAGCATATAACAAATTTTTTCAAGAGAGTTTATACTTTTATCTGTTATAACACTCATTATGCTACCACTTCTCTGTCTATAATAATAAAATGCTATATCTATATATTTAACTCTTTTAGCTTTTAAATAAACCATTGGAGTGAAATAACTATCTTCATGTATCAAATTATCATGAAAATACAACTTATTTTCACATATAAAGTCTCTTCTATAAATATCATCTACAACCTCTTCTCTAAAACATTTTGTCCCTTGAAAAAGAGTTAGAAAAAATTTAGTTCCCTTTCCAACTGTAAAATCTTTAATTTCTTGAGATCTAAAAAGAGGTTCTCCAATTTTTTCAACAGAAAAATATCTCATATTCCCAACCATTATATCCAAATCTAATTTTTGACCCTCTTTAAAAAACTCTTCAAATCCCTTAGAATCAATTATATCGTCACTATCTATAAACGATAGATATTCACCTTTTGCATCCCTTATCCCAGCGTTTCTTGCTGATGATAATCCACCATTTGTTTTGTCTATAATTTTTGTTATCTCTGGATATTTTTCTTTATATTTTTTTAAAATATCTAAACTTCTATCTGTTGAACCATCATTTACCAAAATAACTTCGTACTCTATATTCTCCACCTTATATATACTATCTAAACATTCTTCTAAAAAAGTTTCAACATTATAAACTGGTACTATAAATGTAAGTTCCATAACTTTCTCCTATATATCTCTATTATTATTTTTTCATCAAATTCATTTAGTATCTTTTTACGTCCATTTTTTCCCATTTCATCTCTCGCTTCATTTGATAAATTAATAAACTTCTCAATCTTTTCTGATAAATCTATCGAATCTTTTACATTAACTAAATAACCATTTTTATTATCCTCAATAATTTCTTTACATCCAGTTACATTTGTTGCAATTATTGGTTTTTCCATGCTTGCAGCTTCCATTAAAACTTTAGAGATTCCCTCTCTATAAGATGGTAAAACTACACAATCAGATGAGTTTATAACGTTTTCTACATCCTTACGATGTCCTAAGTACTCTAATATCCCTGTTTTTTCATACTCTCTCATTTTAGCCTCATTTACACCGTTTGCTGCATCTCCACCTAAAGCACCTAAAAATAAAAATTTAACTTTATATTTTTTTTCTTTAATTATTCTAGCAGCTTCAACATATTCTCTAACACCTTTATCATAAAAAGCTCTAGCTACCATTAAAAAAATTAACTCTTTATTTGGCTCTCTTAAAATTGGTTTGAATTTCTCTGTATTAACTCCTTCTCCAGGAAGAATGAATATTTTTTTCTCATTCACAATATTTTCATCTATTAAACGTTTTCTATCATCTTGATTTAAAACCCAAACCTCTTTCGAGTAGTTTAAAGAAATTTTATATAAAGTTTTAGCTATTTTAGAAACAACTCCTCCTTCGACAAAAGAATAACCTAACCCTGTTAAAACTGCTATACTTGGAATCTTCGCACATTTAGCTGCTAAAGTTCCATAAATATTTGGTTTAATTGTATAATGAAAAATAATATCTGGCTTCTCTTCAATATAAATATTTTTTAATTGAAGAAATAATTGAAAATCCTTTACAGGATTTACTCCTCTTAAACTTAACTCTATAGGAATGTGTCTAATTCCAAGTTCTTTTGGAAAATCTATTCTAGAATCTTTTGGAGCTACAGCTACCACCTCATGACCATCATCTATCAATGCTTTTATAACTCCATATCTGAATATATATATATCCCAAAGTACATTTGCAGTAAAAAATATTTTTAACTTTTTCATAAATACCTCTCAATTAATATTGTATTAATAGTTCTTTTCCATGACTTTCTTTCAAGTATTTTTTACTTTCAATCAGTTCCTTCTCTCTTTTCTCATAATTTAATTTATTAAAAATAGCATTTTCATATTTATAATTTATTTGGTTTCCTGGAAACATCATACTTTTATAGATTCTTACAAAACATAGAAAACATATAATCATTAGCAAAATTTTCTTATTTTTTACATTTTCTATAGCTCTTGTTAAAACTAACCAAGCCCCATAAATAAATAGTATTCCTATTCTTAATGAAACTATAGAAAGCTCTGAAGTAAAAAGAAATATAGATATCCAAATATAAGCACTATTTTTTATGATTAAATCCTTTTCATATTTATATGCTAAGAAAAATATTAAAGCTCTTTCTAAATAGAATAAATTTAACCCTCTTATTAACTCTTTAGGAACTACATCTCTATAGTTAATTAATTTATTTTCAAGAGTTTCAGGTAAATATTCGAAATTTAAGTTAAAAATTAAGTGGAAAATTTTTAAGTCTAGTAAATAATACATACTTCCTAATATAAAAATACCCATTATAATTTTATTTTTATAATTATAATTTAAAATAAAATACATTGGTAAATAAAATACTGCACTTGTATGAAATAGTATTCCTAATATATTTAAAATCAAAAAAGGAGCTATTTTCCTCTCTTTTATATATTGAATAGAGAATAAGAATAAAATCATTGCTTTTATATTTCTTAATAGTTCAACTTCAATATGTAATCCTTGAATACTAAAAAATATTGCAAATGCCATTATTGGATATTTACAATATTTTTTAAATATAAAATATAAAGCTATAAAATCAATAGTTGTAGTTATCAATTGATAAAAAATATAATTTCTAAAAAAGCCTCTAATCAAAGAGGTATATAACATATACCCTTTTTCATAAATATAAGTTGAGTTCATAAAGGATGGGTAATAAAAATACCAATCCCATCCTAAAAATCCTCTCGTCCCTAAAAATATAGTTAAGATAATAATTATACCTTTTAAGATCCTTTCTTTTTGAACTTTATTTTCTGAAAAAACATCATAAACTCCTAGCATCAATAATATCAAAGCTATTGATATAAAAATCATTTTAGTTCCTCTTTATAAATATTTATATATTTTTTTGCTGTTCCTTCAATTGAATATATTAAGCTATTTTTTATTCCTGCTTTACTTTTTTCAAAATAATATTTTTGATCTTCTAAACTCATAATTTTTTTAACTAAATCATTTACATCTCCCAATTTAAAAAGAAGTCCACTATCTCCAACAACATTAGCTAACCCCTCTACATCACTTGCTACAATAGGAGTTCCTGCTGCCATAGCCTCTAATGCACTTAGCCCAAATCCTTCAAAATTAGATGATTGTATAGCTATATCGCTTCTTTTTAAAAGTGCCGGAATAGAATTTGAATAACCTAAAAATTGAACTCTATCATTTAAATTTAACATTAAAACTTCACGCTTTACAGCCTCTTGAGTTTCTCCTTCTCCAACAAAAGTTAAAATATAATCTTTTGGCAATTTTTCCATTGCTCGTACTACTGTTAAGTGATCTTTAGATGAATGGAATCTTGAAACCATTATTAAATTATTTCCTTTTCTATCTTTAGGTTTTCCCATAAATGCTCTTAATGAAACTCCGTTGGGTATAACCTCTATTTTATTTATATTTAATCCTACCCATCTCATAAGTTCCCTAGCAGTAGCTTCAGATATTGCTATTACTTTATCATAAGAACTATATATAAATTTATCTAAAATCTTATATACCCATTTTTCTCTTCTTCTATTATGTGTACTGTGTTCTGTTGTTATATACACCACTTTTTTATTTAAGTATTTTGCAACACTTGTCCAAATTTGAGCATGAACAAGATGAGCATGAACTATATCTATTTTATTTTCTTTTACTATTTTAAATATTTCAAATGGATTTCTTAAACTAAATTTATCATTTGCTTTAAGAGTGTAAACTTTTACACCTCTTTTTTTATACTCTTCTAAAAACTTTTCATTTTTAGTATCTAAAACTAACAACTCTACTTCCATTCCCTGTTTTTTTTGAGCTGGAATTAAATCTAATAGTAGCTTTTCTGCTCCACCTAATTCTAAAGATGTTATTATGTGAAGTATTTTCATTTAATTCTCCTTTTCTTTTTTCCAATCGTAATACATCGATTGGAAAAATCTAATTAAAAATTTAAATTTATTTTTAATTGGAATTTTTTTTCTCAACATATATTGGTAATATAATTTTAATCCTTTAGGATTATTTTTTATTATCTCATTAAATTTTCTAGTATAACCATCGTCTAGATATTGATAGTAATATATACCCTTATCTATGTATCTAAAAATATAGTTTTCACCTATTTGATTCCAAATATATCCTTCTGGAATAAATTTTTCATTCTCTATTTCTGGAAATGGATACTCTCTCATTATAGAAGTTTTAACTATTTCAGCCTTATCTCCCAATATGTTTTTATTGTAAAATATATCTAAAGGATTACTATCTATTTGAGCTTCCCCAAAGGTTTCATTTTTTCTTACACTTTCTCCATTGTCAAAAACTTCAACTTTTCTGAATACAATTCCTGCATAGTCATCTGGTAAGGTTACAATCTCTTCCTCTATTGTTTCCATTGCTTTCTCACTTAAATAATCGTCACTATCAACAATAAAGAAAAACTCTTTTTCAGCTAAAGAAACACCTATATTTATTGCTCTCATCTTCCCACCGTTTTTTACTCTTTTATATAATATGGGAATCTCATCTTCATCTATAAATTCTTTTATTAACTTTTCAGTTCCATCACTTGAACCATCATCAACAACTATCCATTCAAAATTTTTCACTGTTTGATTTTTTAAACTTTTATATAATCTCCTCAATGTTTGTTCTCTATTATAGGTTGGTGTAAATACAGTTATCATCACTCTTACCTTCCTTTTCCAAAAACAACTGTTTTTAAAGTCTTAAATAAAATTACTATATCCAAATATAAGCTATAACACTTTATATAATATAAATCATACTCTAATTTATTTTTAGCATCTTCTACTGTTGCTCCATATGGATACATTACTTGTGCCCATCCAGTAAGTCCTGGTTTTACCATATGTCTTAAACCATAATACGGAATTTGTTTTTCCAACTCCTTTATAAAAACCATTCTCTCAGGTCTTGGACCAATAAAACTCATATCTCCTCTTATAACATTTAAAAGTTGAGGTAATTCATCTATTCTTGTTTTTCTCATAAAGTTTCCGAACTTTGTGACTCTTGGATCATTTTTTTGAGCCCATTTTGCACCATCTTTCTCTGCATCCTGTCTCATACTTCTAAATTTATATACAGGAAACTCTTTTTCATTTTCTCCAACTCTATCTTGAGAATATATAATTGGTCCTGGACTTTCTATTTTAACAATTATAGCAGCAACTATCATAATTGGAAAAGTTAAAGCACCTATTACAATAGACATTCCAATATCAAAAACTCTTTTTACCTTATTTTGAAATTTACTTCTTAAAATCTCAAATCCATAGGCATTTAATAACCACTCTTCGTTTATATATGAAACTTCAACTTTTTTTTCAATTTCTAACATATAATCTAAATATCCCATTACATGAGTATTTCTTAACTTTATTTTTAGTATTTTTTCAATTTCTTTTTCTTCTAATTTAATCTTTCCTAATAATAATAATTTTATGTTATTAATTTTTACAAAGTCTTCTAATTGATCAATATTATCATTAAAACCAATATAACTATACCCCTCTAATTTTTCTAAACTTTTTTCTAAATTAACTTTTAACTCTCCAGCTCCATAAATAGTAACCGGTTTAATTCTGTAAACACTCATATTTATAAGTGTTCTTAAAAAAATAGTCACTGTAGCAAACAAAATAAAAAATATAATCAACCAAAAATCCCAACTTATAAAAAACCAAATAAAAAAGAATATAAAGTTTAATCCGATTACAGTAAAATAATTTCTTATTGAATACTTAGGTACATCAAAATTCATTAAATCAAATAGGTATAGTCCTAACATTATAAAAGAAAACACTCCAATACCTATAATACTCGTCTCTAATGTTAACCCTAATAAATTTGTTAATATTAAAAATAGAATGCCTAAAATACCTATATAAAACGCTCTTAACATTAATTCTCACTATCTCCTTCATAAAGAACGACTCTTTCTCCATCCTCTATTATATTTTCATCAGTTCCATTTTTATCATAAAATATAATTGCTTTAAATATTTCGTCTTTAGAATCTAAACCATACTCTGAAAATAAGGCTGTTGGATAAGCCTCATCTCTATAAGACACAACTGTTAATATATTATTATTTCTAACTAAATATTTTGTTTTTTTATTTTTACTCGCTGCATCTTCATCATCTCTACCAATTCTTCCAAGTATCTTCCCTAAAATATCTAATTGAAATTTATCCTCATCATTCTTTACTTCCCAGACACCTGAATCCTCTTTTTCAATCTTAACTTTTCTCATCTCTTTTCCAGTTTTTAAAACATATCTTATATTTCCCATACTATCAAAAGCAAATGGCAACCCTTCATCCTTTAAATTATAAGAAGCCAAATTAAATCCTGGTTGAATATTTCCTGGAACTCTTTTTTCAATATAAATAGCTGGTAATTTATCGTCTATTGGCATTGTCTTTAACTTTAGCTTTTTACTCTTTATAACTTTTTTATCACTTGGATTTAATTGTTCAATTAAAACTATATTTTCTGCTTTTGGATATAATCCAACTATTGGCAAAACATCTCCTGATACATATTTTTTTTCATAACTAAAATTAGGCATTCCACCTGTACCCATTATTGTTACTTTTAATAGTTCTGTATCGCTACTTGGTTTATATTTCATACCATAAGCCAATGGGGTTCTTCCATATGGATTGTATCTTATAAATGGATCTTCAAAGGTATAGTTTTTCTCTTCATATTCTTTTTTTAATTCTTTTTCGTATTTTTCATCTTGAACATATAAATCCCCATATAAAGCAGCTTTTCTAATATCAAATCCTTTTAGCATCTCTTCTATCTCTATTGCTAAACTTGGATTTACATTTCCAATTTTATAAAGAGTTTTACTTATCTCAACAATTTCCTCTAAATCATATTTTTTCATATCTTTTTTTTCAACAAACTCAACAGTTATAGGAGATTTAGATAAAATTTCACTTATTTCCATTAAGTTTTCTTCTGAAAGTTGATCAAAAGTATCTTTACTATTTTTTATTGGTAATAGTTTAGTTATTCTGTCTTTAATTTTTATAACTTCAGGTCTATTTTCAATAGTTTTAATATTATTATCAAAATTATTCTTTATTAAATCCTCTTTAAAATACTTCCCTAATTCTGGAGATAATAATGCTAACTCTTTTAAACCTTTTATAACTTTAGCATTTTCTACTGCTTTATTGTAATCTGTATTTTCTGAATAAGAAGCTATATTTGGATTATTTATAAAATCAACTAACTTTCCATCTTTTAAAATAGAAGCTACCATTTCCATTTTATCTGGAGATAAACTCTCTAGAATTCTTTTTAGTTTATTATCTTTTAATTTTATATCAAAAATTTTCTCATTTTTTTTCTTCTCACTATTTTCATATATTTTAGAAATACTTTTATTATTTTTTAATACATTTTCTATTTTTTTTCTATTAAATAATAGCATAAAACCGATTACTATTATTAATATAGAAATTATCGATACTATTACTTTTTCTTTTTTTATCATATTTTACATTCACCCCATTTTTAAATTTTTAAATTCCCTAATATTATACACTATATTGAATTAATTGCATAAAAAAAAGAGCTAAAAAGCTCTTTATAGTAAATTATTTTTCCAAAAAATAAAAAAATGGCGCTTCTTGCTGGGCTCGAACCAGCGACAACACGATTAACAGTCGTGCGCTCTACCAACTGAGCTAAAGAAGCACTTTTTTAAGATTGGCAACTTCCTATCCTCCCAGGGGGCTGC
>NZ_JBOFXD010000065.1:0-10950 GCF_051653945.1 Cetobacterium sp. | reverse complement strand
AATTTGATTCAGATTGTACTACTTCTTTAGAATTTTTAAGAGAGCTAAATATAGATTAAAGTATTGAAAATAAAGGGGTCATAGATGGTCAGGAAAATCCTTAGCGTTGTTATTCCGCGTTTTCCTGACGGGACCCCTTATTGGTAATTTTTTTTCTATTATCTGTTGCAATTGCCTCTTTAAAAATGGTTGTATTGAAAATATATCTATTTCTTGATAATTTTGATCTAAAATAAAAATAGTTTTTATTTCAATAACTTCATTGTCAGGAAGAGTAAAATAGTTTATAAAAATTGTATGGAGTTCTTTAGGTGGAGTTTTCATTTCTAAAAATGATTTTTTTATAATCATTTTTAATTTAGTATATAAATCATTTCCTAAAGAATTAAAAAATCCACTAGCTACAGCTACAACAGCAAAACTAATAATAATTTCTGGAGTAAATTCAAAAGATTTTTTTACAATATTTTTTACTTCTAAATTTAATTTTTCTTCATCATCCATCAATTCATTTTTTATTAATTCGTTTAAATATTTATTTTTTGTAAAATTTCTATCAAACGATATTGTATTTTTTTTAGGAATATCAATTTTCATTTCTTTAGATTTTTTTATAACCCCTAGATTTTTTTCTGTAAATATTTCTAATTTTGCAAATAAATAGCTTTCATTTTCAAAGTCAACAACTTTAGCATTAATCCATTTTCCAATAGGAGGATTTTTAAAATCATGTTCTTTAAATATTGGAAGAGAACAGTTTTTTAAATTTTTTTCTACTTGGATTAAAGCTTCTCTTGTCATTTTTTCATTATGTTTATCTAATAATGTATTTGAAACCATGTGCCAAAACTCAATTGTCGCTATTAAAGAATAAATATTTTCATTTTTTATTATTTCTGTTTTTACAACATTTCCTACTTTTAATATTTTTTCTTTTTTTTCATCATTTTCAAGTTTTAATTCAATAAATTTTATCTTTTTATCAAATAATTTTTTTTTAAATTTTAAATTTTTTTCACTTGTACTTTTTTCAATTAAAAATTTTGTAAACACATATCTCTCCTCACTTGAATTTGATAATTTTACTTTGTATACAATAATTAAATATTAAAAAATCTGCTAAGAACCTTTAATTTATTCTCAGCAGATTTTTACTTAATCAATTTTTAATAATTATTTTTTTATTTTATTAATCGATATTTCATAACCCATTTCATATAAAGAATTAACTAAAAATTCTAAAGATGGATTTATTAAATTTTTTTCTAATCTAGATATAGCTTGTTGTGTAGTTCCTAATTTTTTAGATAATTCAGTCTGAGTTAGATTATTTTCTTTTCTATAAGTTAGAAATATTGATATTACTTTCATAATAGCTTTTTCTTTTTCAAATTTTTCAGCTAATTCAGAATCTTTTAATATTTCATTCTTCCAATCACTCATACTTGTTTTTTTCATTTTGGACTCCTTCTATTTTTCTTTCCTACTAAATAAATTAATTATAATAAAAAGCCCGTTTTTATACCTTCTTTTCTCAAAAATATTCTTTTGTCTACTCTTGTAATTACTTTCATCATTAAATCATCTCCTCCTCTTTGGCTATTAAATTGTAGTTTTACTTCTCCTCGTGCTTTGATAGGCTATTTTCCTATTAAATTTCCTCATTATAAATTACACTAATATTTTAGTTAGGCTGCAACTCGAAAGAAATAATTTTGGAGAAAGAATCCTCTTCCTCCTTTAAACTATTCTCCTCTTTTTCTCATAATTTCTAAAGTTTTAGATGGGAACTTGTTTACATCTTTCTTCAAAATGCCAACAACTAAAATTTCAGAATCCTTAATCATATAAAAAACTCTTACATCCTCATATTTTAGTTCCATTAATGGATCATGAGCTTTTATTTTCTTAGTCTGATTTGGAATAAATCCATTCAACTCTTCTAATAAAATAAGTTTTTTCATAATCTCATAGATAAAAAACTTTCCTCTTTTTAGCCCTACTAATTCTTTTTTGAAATATGATAAAATTTCAATTTTCATTGATAAACCTCCTAAAATATTTGAAATAACATCACATTTAAATTGTTGCTATTTAAACATTTTAAAGAGACAAACACCTTTATTGTGATGTCTGTAATTTATAATTATTTACACAACAATTATACACCGTAATCGATGTTTATGTCAATGATTATTTTTTTAAAAAATAATCTTAAATAAACACGTTAATCACAATGAATAAAAAATTTTGACAATATGAATATTTTAAAGTATATATTAAAATCATAGAACATAATTTTATTATTTAGGAGGAGTTTAAAATGATCAAGTTTATTGTAAACAGAGAAAAAGATGACGACAAATATCAAGTTCATAATTTAGGTTGCAGTAATAGACCTTTAAGTAATTTCTTTTATGTTGAAGCTCAAAATCTAGATAGTGCTATTAAGAAAGCTGAACAATTAACTGGAAATAAGTATTATCCTTGCAAAGTTTGTAAATAATTTAAAAATAAAAAAGGAGAATAATTTTTTATTCTCCTTTTTTATTTTTTATAAATTTCACTTCTATGTCCTACTTCAAGAACTAATATAGTCAATACATCGTCATGGATATTACAAAGTAATCTATAGTTACCTACTCTGTATCTCCAAAATCCTTTTTTATTTCCTACTAATGCTTTTCCATGTGCTTTAGGATTATTACAATCAACAAGATTTTTTTTAATCCATTTTAAAATAATTGTTTGAACTGATTTATCTAATTTTTTTAAATGTCCTAAAGATGTTTCTGAAAATTCAACTTTATATTTAATCATAAATCAATTCCTAATTCCTCAATTACACTATCAAAAGAGTAAGTTTTTTGATTTGATTCTACATGAGTTTTATAAGCATTTTCAGCAACTTTTAAATCATATTCTTCTTCCAATCTTTCAAAAACAATTTTTTTTATATAGCTAGAAAGTCCAACACCTTCAAAATCAGCAACTTTTTTTAATAATAGCTCTTCATCGGTATTTAATCTAACAGAAATAATTGACATAAAAAACCTCCCTCAATATTTTGTATTACAATTGTAATACTTATTTTGGTTATTTACAAGAGTTTTTTTATTAATTTTAAGCTAAAAATATCATTTAACCCAGTAAATACAAAGCAAATCTAAATTTTAGTAAAAACTCTGAAATTTCTTAATTTTTTTTAATAATTAAAAAAATAGTAAATTCTTTGTAAAATGGATTTTAAGCTATGTCGAATTATTGATATGAGTATTTTATGCTAAAATGTGATGAAATCGTTTTTTAATGTGTTTTAGAGCTTTTAAATACGGTTTAGAATGTGATTTTAGAATTTGGAATTCGTTATTTTTTGATTTTAAGTCTTTTTTTGTTTTATAAAATTTTAAAAAATTCAAATTTTTTTTCCTCGCGTAAGCGTATCTTTAGAATCTTTTTTTCTTTAAATTCCTTTAAAGACTTTCGGTATCAATCTAAGTCAATAAAATCAAATGAAATTTGATGCTATAGGGTAGAAAATCCAAAGGTTAAGGGTAGAAAATCCAAAGGTTAAGGGTAGAAAATCCAAAGGTTAAGGGTAGAAAATCCAAAAATTAAGGGTAGAAAATCCAAAAATTAAGGGTAGTTTTAAAATTGACAAACTACCCTTTTTTATTTATAATTAATTTAAGGGTAGAAAATCCAATTAAAAAACTGGAGGAAAATATGTCTAAAACTGAAAAACTTGAATTAAAACATCATAAAGATTTTCATGGAATACAATTTCAAGATTTTAATGTAAAAGAAAGAAATTTAGTATTTGCATTATGTTATAAATTAATGAATCAAGAAAGCAATTTATTAGAATTTGATGTAAAAGAGATAGCAAGAATTAGTAATTATACTCCAACAAAAGCAGGAGATAATATCTATAAATCATTAGAAGAAACATATAAGAGAATAAAAAATGCGAGTATAGTTGTAAAAAAAGAAAATGGAGTAAAACATTTTGTTTTATTTACTGTTTTTGAAACTTTTGAAGATAAAGGATTAGTAAAAATAAGAGTAAATGATGAATACAGATACTTATTAAATCAAGTAGCAAAACCTTTTACAATTCAAGATGTTTTAGAATATACAAGTTTAGGGAGTGGTTATTCACAACTCATGTATTCTTTTTTAAAAGAATGGGAAAAATCTAAAAATATTGAGTTTAAAATTGATAAATTTAGAGAATTATTAGGTATTCCTAAAGGGTATAGAATTTCTGAAATTGATAAATTTGTTTTAGCTCCTATATTTAGAGAACTTCCTGAATTTTTTCCTAATTTGAAATTAGAAAAAATTAAAACAGGTAGAAGTGTTACAAGTTTAAAATTTACTTGGAGTGGAAAAGTAGAAAAAATAGCTTCTCAAAAAAAGTATGATGTAATAGATATAATTGAAATTTCAGATAAAGTAAATAAAACTCTAGAAAAAGCAAAGAAAAATAGATTTATTGCCCCTTTATTAACAATAGATAATATTGAAATATTAGTTCAAATGTTCCAAGAAAAAGACCTTATAAAAGGTTTAAATTGGTCATATAGGGAAATTAAACAAGAGATAAAAAGTTTAAATTATTTAATTAAATCTATAAAAACAGGAATGGAGCAAAAAGAAAAAAAATTAGTTGTAAAAACTGTTCCTGAAGTTGTCCAAGAACAAGAAATAAAAGAAGAAATTTTAAAAGAAAATAACTTAGATTTAGAAAAAGATCAAGAGCTTAGAATTACAGAAATTGAAAAAATTACAAAAGATGAATATGAAGAACTTTATAAGAAATTTTTACAAGAACAAAATACAGAGCATAATCTATTAACAAGAAAAGGTTTTGATATTGCTAATAAAAATAAATATGAAATTATAGAAAATAAAAAACAAAAGATTCAAGAAGAATTAGTAAGTTCAATTTATAAAATTTTTATGGTAGAAAATAAACTAGAAGAAAGTTTAGAATCAAAGAAATTATTTGATGAATATTTAGAAAAAAATTATATTTTAACAAATGATTTTGAAAGTAAAGAAGAGTGGAATAATTTCTTAGAGTTTCAAGATGAGGTTTTAAATAAAGAAGGATATTTAACAACAAAAGAATTAAATCAAGATTTAACATATGATGAATACAAAGAACATTTAGAAAGCGAAACTGAAGATGATTATAATTCTTTAGGAGAAGTTCTTTTATCTAATGAATCATTAAAAGAAAACTTCCAAGAACAAAAGACACCTTTGAATGATGAAACTTTATTAGAAGAAATTAAAATTAGAGAGCAATTTTCAGAACTATTTAAAAATAGAGAAGATTATAATTTAGCGTGGCTAAAAAATCAAATAGAATTAGAAGAACTTAAACAAATTTTAAATAAGAAAAAAAACAAAACTGAAGTTAAAAAATTAGAGAATATTGAAATAGAAAAATTATTATCTAAAAAAGGAACTCCATTAAAAGGGGGAGCATTAGTTGCAAGATTAGAAAAAATTGCAAGGGATGAAAATATAAAAATTCAATATAAAGATAAAATAATTGGAGAGTAAAAGAGGGAAAAATAATCCCTCTTTTTTTTATATTTCAATTGAAGTTTCTAAATCAAAGTGATATAATTAGAATATAATGCACGCTTAAGCATGTCTCAATTTTGAGACATGCACACGTGTTGGGAGAGGACTCCCAAACCCTCCATTAAAGGGTTAGAAAACCTCATATTTTTTTCAAAAATAAGATGTTCTCTAACCCTTTAATGGAACAAGGTAAATTTTTTCAAAATTTGATTATAAGGAGGTACCAATTGAAGGTACATCATGTTTGTATTGAAACATCAACATATAATGAATCAATATTTTTTTATACTAAAATTTTAAATTTTTCATTAAAAAAAGAAACTCCTAATTTTCACGGAAGAGATTATAATTCATGGCTAGAATTGAATGGTTTTTATATTGAGTTACAAACACCTAAAAATACGGATGAGAAAGAATCTTCTCAAAATATAACTGGACTTGTTCATATCTGTTTTTTTGTAGATAATATAGTCCAAGAATTAGAAAGAATTAAATCGGTTTATAATAAATTTAAATTAAAAAACAATGAAATTTTATATAATGTTGAGGGAGGATTTCTCTTTAAATTAATTGCTCCAGAAGGTACAATTATTGAAATTAGAGATAATCCTTTATTTTAAGAGATAGTTAAAAATCATAAATTGGGAGGTGTGCTTACATGGCTGAATATAGATTACATTATAAGACTGGAAAAGTAGGGTATAGTAAAGCTCATGCTGAGTACATCTTAAGAGAAAATAAATACAGTAAAAAAGAAGATTTAGTATATAAAGAATCGGGAAATATGGATTGTATTATTGATGGGACATCAGCAGTTGAATTTTGGCAAGGTGCTGATGAATACGAAAGAATTAATGCAATTACATATAGAGAATTGGAGTTAAATATTCCTAATGAATTAAGCTATGAACAAGGAGTTAAACTTGTTCAAGATTTTGTAAAAACTGAAATAGGAAATAGTCATCCTTATTCGTTTGCTATCCATGAATCACATAATAAAGATGGTGAGAAAAATATTCATTGTCATCTTATGTTTTCTGAAAGAGAACTTGATGGAATTAATAGAGAACTGCCTAAGTTTTTTAAACAAGCCTATACTAAAAAACCCGAAATAGGGGGAGCTAAAAGAAATAGAAAATGGCAAACTAAAGAACAGTTATTACATATTAGAAAATCATGGGAAATTTTATCTAATCAAGCATTAGAAAAAAATGGATTCGAGGAAAGAGTTTCTTGCGAATCTTTAAAGAAACAAAGAGAGGTTGCTTTAGAAAAAGGTGATTATTTAAAAGCTGAACTTTTAAACAGAACTCCAGTTAATATATCGGGAATTACTTTACAAAAAGAAAAAAGATTAGGATTAGAAAAACTAACTTCTGAAGAACAAGAGAAGTTCAAAGAATATAAACAAGCTAAGGAATTAAGAGAAATTAAGAAAAGAGAGCTTGAAATTAAAAGGAAAAATATTATCCCAACAAAAGAAGAATGTAAATCTAAATTAGTTAAAATCTTAAATACAACTGAAGAGGACATAAAGTTAAAAGCACTAAACATAATAACAAAAGGTGCTTTTTATTCGCATTCAAAAAATTTAAGAAAAATTGAAAATCAATTATTAATTGATCCATTGAACGAACATCTAAAAAAGCAAGAAAAAGAGATTAAGGAATCTATTGATTCTTTAAAATTAGAAACTGAAAATACACCTAGATGTATTAGAATTATAGAGCAATTAAATAGAGATTTAGAAAAAGAAAAATCAATTTATGAAAACGCTGCAAAAATTTATAATTTAGATATTTCTAATAATTTGGATGAAAAAAATCTGTTTAAATTCTATGAAAATAAATATAAAAATGTTCCAGTAGATTCTTTAGAGTTTAGAATAAAAGAGATTGAATCGGAAAATACTAGAGAATTAGCTAAGAATGTATTAACTAATTTTAGATTAGAGGGTATCACAAAAGATATAATGGTTAATGAACAATTAAAAGAATCTTTAACTAATAAAATGCAAACTCAATTGATGATGGGTGAAAGAGATGGATATAAAGAGTCTAATTTAAAACTAAAAGAAATTACTGAAAAGTTAGATTACAGATATAAAGAATATGATTCTATTATTGATGGTTTAGAAAAGCAAAAATTAAAAGTTGATAGATTAGAAAAAGAAATTAAAACTAAAACATCAGAGGAACTGAAAGCTATAAAATCAGTTATTGGAAAAGCTCCAGTAAAAGAACCTAACTTAAAAAGCTATATAGAAAATTTAGTTAAGCTAGAGAAAGTTAAAAGTTCTTATGAGTATTATTCTAAAAATAATCAAGATGAAAAATATAATGCAATTCTTTATAAACAAAGAGTTAGTATAATGGCTTATGAAAATTCATTACTAGAAAAAGAGAAAACTATAGTTCCAAATAAAACAAAATTTGAAACTGAAGCTAAAGCTCTTTCTCAAAATTGTGAAATAAGCATTAAAAAGCTAAATAACGGCATTGAAACCTTAGAGAAGGGAAAAGACAAGTTAAGTAAACTAGTAGCCCCAAAAAGGTTAGATAACGGCTTTAAATCGGTTGAATTATTTGCTATTAATAAACTTACTAAAGGTGAATATAATAAAGTGTTCTTTGAGGGTAAAAAATTATCTAAAGATATTTCTACCCTAGAAAAAGAATTTAGTGGAATAAGTAAATTAAACTTTATAAAGAGGTCATCTTTATCTAAAGAAATTGATACACTAAAAACTAAATATCAAAACATTAAAGTGTCTGAAGAAAATTTATTAAAAAAATATAAGGATTCACAGATTTTAAAAGATGTTTCTAGCCAAATAGAAAAGAGCTTTAGACAAGCCCAAAAGATA
The DNA here is from genome assembly GCF_051653945.1 of Cetobacterium sp. Taxonomy (GTDB): domain Bacteria; phylum Fusobacteriota; class Fusobacteriia; order Fusobacteriales; family Fusobacteriaceae; genus Cetobacterium_A. The sequence goes on along the minus strand of NZ_JBOFXD010000065.1, from coordinate 2,483 downwards.
GTTGATAAAGAAATTAGAATAAGTAAAGATGATTTAAATATTCAGTATTTAACTAAAAGAAAATTAAATGAAATAGGGACTAAAGAAAAAGATTTTAAACCTTATGTTAAAAATAAATCTGTTCAAATTCAAAAAGATTTTAAACATACATTGGGAGGATTGAAAAAAGTTTTAATCCAGGAAAAATCACCAAAAATAAATAATTTAGAGATAAAACTACAAAAAGAAAAAGAAGGATGGGAACTGTAAAAAAACGACCTCGTAAAATCGATTTTAAGCCCCTTCAAAAAATATAGCCTTGTGTTTATACCCTTGAAAATACAGGGAAAATGGTATAATAAATCCATTACAAAAATTTAGCTTTAATTATTGGATTTAAGTACAGAAAAAAGAGGGAAATTTTCTTTTTTCCTCTTTTTTAGTTGGATGAAAAAAAAAGATCCATTCGTTACTCTCATTGGAACTTATTTTTTCACCCTCGTAAAATAATAAAAAATTAAGGAGGGTCAATTTGATGGAATTTTTAAAAACTTTAAATCTATTTTTACAACCTATCACTGTTATACTATTGTTATTTGTAATAATTAAATTAAACAAAAAATAATCTATATGGAGGTTATAAATGAAAAAAGTAAATGATAGCTCCATTCTTATAGTAAAAGGTGAAATAGCCAAACAAATTCAAAAGGAAGCTCTTTCTAAACCTACAAAAAAAGCCTTAGAAAGAAATGAGAAAGCCTCCAAACTTGTAGATTATCTTAGAGGATAAATAAAAAATAGAGAGATTTGCACATCTCTCTATTTTCTTTGGGTTTTATTCCTTGTTCAGCTTTGTGCTAAAATTATAAAATATTTAAATCTAAAAATCAAGGTGGTAATTATGTTTGCGTTAAATTCAACTAATGAAATTATTCATATAAAAAATGCTTTAGTTAAAACAGATTATTATTGTGCTAATTGTGGTGGTATATTAAGAGTTCGAAATGGAACAATTAAAGTTAAACATTTTTACCATTTATCAAAAGACTGTGGAGATAAGGGAGAAAGTCTTATTCATAAATATTGGAAAGAATATTTTTCAACTTTAAATGAATTTGATAACTATAATATAGTCGCATCAAAAACAGAAGTATATCTGCTAAAAGGAACTTATATTCCTGATATAGTTTTAAAAACAGATAGTGGAAATTATTTAATTATAGAAATTTGTTATAAAAATCCTAAGACAACTGAATACTTTGAAAAATATAGAAAATTATCAAAATTAGAAAAAGTTTATGAAATTGAAGTTGATTTTGATGAAGTTATAGAAACTAAAATCTTGTATGATAAATTTGAAGTTGATAATTTATATAACGAACTTGAAATGGCTAAAAGTTACATAAGTAATTATTCTAAAAATGGTGGAATAGTATATTATGAACCCGAAATATATCACCCAATAGAACTTGATTTAAAATTACATAAAGATGTTAAAATGGCTTATAGATGGAGTTATAATCCTGAAACGAAAAAAAAATATAAATATCCTTATAAAAATTCGATAATTCGCACAAAAGTAAAAATTTATTTAAAAAAATCTACAGAACTTTATGGAGAATTAACAACAATTCCTTTTTATGCTTATATTTATAACGAAAGAGAACTCATAAATTATCTTTATAATGATGAATTAGGTTGTCTTTATATTAAATTTTCAAAATATGAAAAAGAAGTAAATGTATGTGTTTGTATTTTCGATCAAAAAAATTAAAACATGTTAAACACAATAACAAACATTATATAAATTTAATAACTCTAAGAGATGTTGACAATGTCAACAAGAAGATGTATAATCCATATACAAACTAAAAACAATCAATGTTGGAAACTTCATTGTACGGAAAAGAGCTAGAGGTGAGAAACTAGCTCTTTTCTAATTTTTTGTACTATGATATAATCTTTCCTAGTGGTTACCTACCCTAGAAAGGGGGTGAAGTTTCCGAATGAAAAGATTGTTTTTAGTTATAGTCCTTTTTTTACTACTAGTTAAAAAAGGGTACTAGGTAATCACTGACTAGGTGTCTCACCCACCTAGTCTTTTTTTAGCATTTTTTTGCTTTCATAAGCATCGATTAGAATATCTAAAAGACCCATCAGTAAAATGCGTTTTTACAAAGATAAAAAAATTAAGAGTTAATCGAACCTAATAAAATCAAAGACTTATTATTTAGAGTTTATTTTCTTCTAACATTTTTCTAAAAATAACATCATCTTTTACTTCATAAGGGTCTCCATATTTAGTAAGAGAATACCCAAAATTAATTTCTTTATTTTTTTCAACTATATTTACAATAGTTCTTATTGGGGTCCCATCAGGAAAACGCGGAATAACAACGCTAAGGATTTTCCTGACCATTGATGCCCCCTTTATTTTCAATGTATTTCGACCATTTTTCATTCAAAAATTTTCTCAAGTAATCTAATTAGAGTTATTTCCATCT
>NZ_JBOFXD010000064.1:0-11192 GCF_051653945.1 Cetobacterium sp. | reverse complement strand
CCAGTGACAACACGATTAAAAGTCGTGTGCTCTACCATCTGAGCTAATGACGCATTTTTTATGGAGCGGGAGACGAGGGTCGAACTCGCGACATTCAGCTTGGAAGGCTGACGCTCTACCAACTGAGCTACTCCCGCATTTTATAAATTTTATGGGGTGACCGACGGGATTCGAACCCGCGACAACCAGATCCACAAACTGGCGCTCTACCAACTGAACTACGGCCACCATAAAATGGTGCCTGGGGCCGGAATCGAACCGGCACGCTATCAGATAGCTCAGGATTTTAAGTCCTGTGCGTCTACCTATTCCGCCACCCAGGCGTTGATTTCTTGCTTTCGCTTTCAACAAAATAATAGTACCATTTTTTTCATGAAAAGTCAACAAGTTTTTTTATTTTTTGTAAAAAAAATTCTATTGCAACTTTTTTGAACTTATGATACCATTGAATGACTCTATATTTAGGAGAATTAAAAAGAAAATAAGCGCCAGAACTTTTTTAAGTTGACGAGGACTGGAATCATCGAACATTCGGCGGATATTCCAGAGGTTACTACAGCCTTAGACCTTCTACAAATCTAAAAGGTGACTTTTAGGACAAAAGAAAGTAAGTAGTGATTCTTCTTAAATATAAAGAACATTGAAAATTAAATATTTTAAGGAGGATTTTTTATGTGTGGAATTGTTGGTTACATAGGAAAAGGAGATGCTAAAAGTGTAGTTTTACAAGGGTTGGAGAAACTCGAGTACAGAGGATACGATTCAGCTGGTATCGCAATTATAAAGGACTCTAAAATTATAGTTGAAAAGAAACAAGGTAAACTAAAAAATTTAGAAGCTCATTTAGAAGGAATGGATTTAGACTCTCACATTGGAATTGGTCATACAAGATGGGCGACTCATGGTGAGCCATCTGATAGAAATTCTCATCCTCATTTCAGCGAAGATATGTCTATTGCTGTAGTTCATAATGGAATTATTGAAAACTATTCAATCTTAAAAAATGAACTTATTCAAAAGGGATATAGATTCAATTCTGATACAGATACTGAAGTTGTTGCTCATCTTATTCATTCTCTTTATAAAGGAAACCTTTTTAAAGCTGTCACAGAAACTATAAAACAGCTTAGAGGAAGTTATGCTCTTGGAATTCTTCATAAAGATTTTCCAGATGAAATCATCTGTGCAAGAAAAGATAGCCCACTTGTAATTGGAATTGGCGAAAATGAAAATATTATCGCATCAGATGTCCCTGCACTTCTAAAATATACTAAGAATGTGTATTTTTTAGAGGATGGAGATATTGCAAAATTAACCGCTAACTCTATAGAAATTTTTGATAAAACTTTAAATTCTGTAAGAAGAGAAATTAAAGTTATTGAATGGGACTATGAACAAGCTACTAAAGGCGGTTTTCCTCATTTTATGATCAAAGAGATTTTCGAACAACCAAAATCTATTGAAGAAACTTTAAACAGAAGAGTTCACAATGGAATTATTGATTTCTCTGATGTTTTATCTGATGATGAAATCAATAAATTTGATATGATTCATATTGTTGCTTGTGGAACTGCATTTCATGCTGGATTACAAGGACAATATGCTTTAAGAGAAATTTCTAGAATTAACTCTTTAGTTGAAATTGCATCTGAATATAGATATATGAATCCTTTCGTCAACGAAAATACTTTAGCTATTTTTGTAAGCCAATCTGGTGAAACTTTAGATACACTTGCAGCTTTAAAAGAGGCAAAATCTAGGGGTGCAAAAACATTAGCTATTACTAACGTTGTTGGTTCAACTATTTCAAGAGAAGCTCACAATACAATTTATACTATGGCTGGACCTGAAATTGCGGTTGCTTCTACTAAGGCTTATACAACACAAGTGACTATTTTTCAACTATTAGCTATATATTTAGCTGAGAAAAAAGGAAGATTATCTAAGGAGCAAGCAGAAAAGTTAATCTCTTCTTTATACAGTATTCCAGAAAAGATTAAAACTACTTTAGATAATACTAAAACTATTAAAAGTGTTGCAAATTTTATGAAAGACAAGCATAATGGCTTTTATATTGGAAGAGGTGTAGATTTTGCTACAGCTCTGGAAGGTTCATTAAAAATGAAAGAGATCACATATATTCATACTGAAGCTTTTCCTGCTGGTGAACTAAAGCATGGGTCAATAGCTTTAATAGAACCAGGAACGCCTGTTGTAGTTATCGGAATGCAATCAAATCTTTTAGAAAAAACAATATCAAATATAAAAGAACTTAAAGCTAGAGGAGCACATATTATAACCATTGCAAGAAAATCTTGTGAAGAAGCTATTGATGTTTCTGATGAGTTTATCGGTGTGGAAGATATCGAAGATGTTTTCTCTGTTTTATTAGCCATTATTCCGTTACAGCTTTTATCATACTTTACATCAGTAGATAAAGGTATCGACGTAGATAAACCTAGAAATCTAGCAAAATCAGTAACTGTTGAATAATTTAAGAAGAGCCCAACAGGCTCTTTTTTTTATACTTATTAAGTGGAATTTAACAATTTTTCATGTTATAATATTTTTACTTTAGGAGGTTATATATGAATGATAGATTAAAAGGTACAATTTGGATGTGCATCTCCGCTTTAGGAATGGCACTAATGGGTGCTACTGTTAAATTTATTGGTAGCGATATCTCAACTTTTGAAAAACTTTTTTTTAGAAATCTTATTGGTGTAGTTATGCTACTTTTTACAATGAGAGGACAAAATATAAATATTTGGGGAAGTAGTAATAGAAGTAGATTATTTATGGTTTACAGATGTATTACTGGTTTAACTGGTGCAGTTTTGTATTTTTATTGTATAAATAAACTTTATTTAGCTGATTCAGCTCTATTAAACAAACTTTCACCATTCTTTGTTACTATTTTTGCAACATTGTTCTTAAAAGAAAAATTAAAGAAACATCAAATCCCAATCTTAGTTGTAGTTTTATTTGGTGCACTTCTTGTTATAAAACCTAAATTTAGTTTTGAAATGCTTCCTGCTCTAGCTGGATTCTTATCAGCTATTTTTGCTGGTGGAGCTTATACTTTAGTTAGATATCTTAGGACTATGGAGGAACCTTCAACTCTAGTTTTATGGTTTTCAGCTTTTTCTATGGTTGGTATGATTCCTCCAATGTTAATCCAAGGATTTGTCGTTCCCAATGGGATTCAATTATTTTATCTTATTTTAACTGGTATTTTTGCAACTATTGGCCAAATCGGATTAGCACACGCTTATAAATACGCATTAGCCAGTGAAGTTTCCATATACCAATACTTAAGCATTATATTTTCAGCTATAATAGGCTTTATGTTTTGGAAAGAGATTCCAGATACTCTAAGTCTGGTTGGTGGCTTAATAATTATTGGAGCGGCTATTTTTAACTACAGACTATCAAAAAAGTGATTGCTACAGCAATCACTTTTTTATTTCTTCTATCACACTGTTTAACTTAACATTTTGTTTATTTTTATATTTTTTATACTCTTCTATCACCTTATCATCTATAAAATAATATCTTTCATCATTTAGCTGATAACTTTTTAAAGGATATTTTTCTATTCTAACATCTTTTTTTTCTATTCTTATAACTGTTGAACAACCCTTTTTACAAGGTTCTAAAGGAGAGCAAGTTTTAAAACAATCATCTTTTTCATAGATTTTATATGATATATATCTACAACATATCGGCCTTAATTTATATATCAAACATTTTCCTAGTTCTTTATCGTGAAAATAGCAAATATTTTCCTCTAATTTATTTTTTAATATTTTTTCTCTTATCTCATTATTTTTCTTTAAAAACTCTATTATCTCTTTCTTTTCATCTAAGGATATTAATGAATAATCCCAATTACAGCAACCACATGAATTAGAAGTTTGATTACATAACCTTTCCCCATTCAACTGCACTATTTTATTTTTTGCATCTTCCAATATTTCTCTTAATATTTTCATTTCCTCTTCCTTTTAAAATTTATATAGAGCTCCTACAGTAAAAGTCCTTCCAGGAGCAGGTAAGTGCTGTTGAACTACATATGTAGAATCTCCAGAAAAATCTCCCCAAGCTCCAACGTATCTATCATATTTTTTATCAAACAAATTGTCTACTCTAGCAGTTAAAGTAAGCCCATTTTCAAATTGATAACTAGTAGATAAATCTACTGTTATATATGAGTCTACTTTCTCATCATATTTTTCAAGTGAACTTTCATCTCCACTCTCTGGTAATGTTCCAACCTTATATTTTAGTGCATCCAAAACAGTATAAGAACCATGGTAAAGAGCATCTACACTAGCCGAGAATTTAGGCGTAAAGTTATAAGTTGTTCCTGCAGTAACCTTCCAATTAGGAACGCTTGGAATCGGTTCACCTTTTGTAGGTCCATCTTTTAATTCATGGTGAATATATGAAATTCCTATTCTAAGAGTAAGATTTCCTATGTAATGCTCTGCAACTATATCCGTACCATATTTATCAACTTTACCTAAATTTCCAGTTATACTCTTATCCCAATCTTCAATATTTGTAGGGATTTTAGAATACATATAATTGTCAATTTTATTATAATATACAGATGCTGAAAGATAAGTGTTTCCAACAAAATCTTTTATACCTATTTCTATATTATCACTTGTTTGTGATTTTCTATTGTATTCATAAACTCCTTGTAAAATAGGCTCATAGCTTCCCATTTCAGTGGCACTTGGGGTTCTAAATCCTCGTGTATAATTTATATATGTCGATCCTGTATCTGAATATAAATAGTTTATTACAAATTCTAATCCTGTATTATTAAATTTTTTACTTTCCATATCATAATATTTAGAAGGGTCATTAACATCCTTTAACTTTTGTAAATAATAATCATAATCAGTGTATTCTTTTCTTATTCCTTGAATAAATTGAAATTTATTGTATTCTATCTTATTCATTAAAAAGATTCCGTAAGCTTCTTTTTTAGCTTCTCTTCCATCTTTATAAGTTTTTAAATTTGCCATAGAATCCTTTTCTCTATGATGTGAGTAGTCTGCTCCAAAAATAAGATAATTATTTTCTAAATATTTATATTTTAATTGAGATTTAACATATTCTTTTCTTTCTTTATATCTATTACTGTTATAAAAACCTCCTGAATAAGGAGAATAATCGTTATGTAAATAATTAATATAAGTTACGGATTCTAAACTATCTGAAACTTCTGCTCTATATTTTAAGTAAAAATCATTTAATTCATATTTACTTTTTGAAAATTTTGATGCATATTTAATATTTTCATCAAATATATATTGAGGTATTGTTCCTCCTAAGTGAGTCTCAGATTTTGCATGACTATATTTAAACTCTATATCACCATTATCTAAAAGATATTTTCCTGTATAGTCAAAAGAGTATTTATCAACTTTTTCTTTAGTTCCATCAGATAATTTTCTTCCTGATCCGTGAGAATTATACTTACTAAATGAAATCTCATTTAGAAAATTATTACCAATTTTAGTTCCATAGGTTATATTTTCTGAAAATAACCCGTGACTTCCAGCATTAAAATTTATAGAACCGTAGTTTTGTCTATCCTCAACTGTTTTTGTAGTAATATTAATGATACCTCCAACAGAACCATCACCATATAAAACTGCTCCACCACTTGGAATAACTTCAATTCTTTCAATTCTTTCAACAGGAATTTGAGAAAGATTATAGCTATCAGAACTTCCTAAACCTGTTCTATTTATAGGAACACCATCTATTGTAACAATAATATTTTTATTAGCGTACATTGGGTTTTGTCCTCTTAAATCAAATCTTATTTCACCACCCGCATATTCTCTAGCAAATAACCCAGGCACGTCTCTTAAAACTTGAACTAAATTTGTTGAACCGCTTTTTTCAATTTCCTCTGCTGTTATAATAGAAATATTTGTGGGAGTATCTCTAACTGTTGTTTCAAAGTTTTGAGTTGTAATAACTGTATCTTCTAATTTTACAAAGCTTTTGTTTTCTCCACCTTTTGCTATACCAGATACAATAAGTAAAGATAGTAATAATAATTTTTTGTTCATATTTCCCTCCAATTACTCTTTTAAAATAAAAAAATCTAATAAAAAACCAAAGACTTCTTAAACTTTAGCTTTTATTAGAAATTAGGAGTTTTTATTTAATTACAAAAAATCATGTCATAAAATATACTCTTATTTCTTATTTTTCCCCCATGAAAAATAAAAAACTAAATTTTAAATAAGTCTCCTGACTCAGTTTCATCCTACTCCTAATCCTTCCCAGATTTTATAATCCAGTGGTTCTATCAGTTTCGTCCACAATACAGTAGCTTGGGGCTGCGTGGGATTCTCACCCATCTTCCTTTATTAAGCCTTTTGGCATTTAAAATACTTTTATAATATAATACTTTAAATTTATTTTGTCAATTATTTGAATACAACATTTATTATTTGAATATATTTTTTTATTTTGACTTCTTTTTTATATTATAAAAAAAAGAAGTAGAACATCTACTTCTTCTCTAATTATAAAACTTTTCTGACTTGCCAAAAATGATTGTTCCAATAGCCGTCCATTTCAGAAATTATAACACCCTTAGATGTCGATGCATGCATAAATTTATTATTACCTAAATAAACACCCACATGGTGAGTCTTTCTCCAACCTATCTTAAAAAATACTAAATCTCCAACCTCCCAGTGATTACGCTTTTTTATTTTATCTCCCTCTTGGGCCATATTTTTAGTTGTTCTTGGCAGCCTTTTTGAAAACTTCTCTCTATAAAGATGTTGCATCAGAGCTGAACAATCTACTCCACTTTTAGTTGTACCACCCAGCCTGTATCTAGTCCCTTTCCAACTTTTATAAAAAGTCGTTATTTTAGTAGTTCTTTCAGTTCTTTCTCTTTCACTAATTCTAGCTGATGAACACCCTGTAAGTATAACTAAAATGAACAAAAGTAATATTTTTAAAAAAAATCTATTATTTTTTAACAAAATTTAATTTCTCTCCTGAATTTGTAAGTACTACAATACCATCTTTTGTTACCTCAATCTCCTTTGAATCTTTAAGATCTTTTAAATACTTTTGCTCTTGTATCATTAAATTTTCAGGTCCCATCATTCTAGTAGATCCAGGCTCTTGAATCGAAATTTTATTCCCTTCTAATGTATAGCTTGCAAAATATCTATTAACACTTGAAGTTCCAGAAACCTTATCTTTTGCAAAATTAATATCAATTTCACTCTCTGGAAGGACTCCTTGAAGAGTATATGTGTTTCCAACAATTTGAGAACTTACATTCTCTTTTTTTCCAAAACATCCAACAAACAACATAGTTGTAATCAAAAATATTGTTAACTTTTTCATTTCTTCACCTCTTCTTTATTATTATTTTCTATTTTAACATGTTAAACTTTAATTCTCCATATAAAATTTTAAATTTACTTTATCTATTATTTCATTATTTTTATTTAATATATCATATATAATCTCTTGGCCTTGTTTAAATTTTTCTAAATCATCAATAGTGACAAAAACCTTACCATTCTCGACTTTGATTTTTATATTTTCAAACGATATTATCTTAGAATTTCCTAAAACATCTATGACTTCTTCAATATTATTAATTCTTATTTTTAAATTTTTATAGTTTTTATCCACAATGTTTGAAGAATCAATCTCATAATATTTATCATTTTTTTCTAAATCCCCAATAACTATTCTATCTTGGCTACTATAATTTTTAGTTATTCCAATAACTTTAGAAATCTCTTTTTTTCCACTTAAAATAACTATTTTATCTATCAATATATTTTTTTTACTTCTGTAAGCTATACTTAAAATATCGCCAGAAATTTTATAACTCTTATTATAATTTAAATCTTTCGGCAACTCTATCCCTATAAAAATTTCTTTTGAATTTTTAAATATATTACCATAATCTAACTCTTCAAGAAAAATTCCTGGATATTTCTCTATTAAAGGAACAATCTTAACACTGTTTCTATAGTCGTCATCTCCCTCTATTGTTGCTTGTGACTTTAGAATTAATCTTAATCCATCTGATTTATTCCCACTTCTTGTTATTTCTAAATCATAATCGTTTAGTTGGATTTTTTTTACTATCAGATATTTTTTCCCATATTCTTGCTTTTTTAAAATCGGATTTTTATAGTCAAAATCTAAATATATATTTGGATTAAAAGTAGGCATTTCTATCTTCAGTACTTGTGTCTCAACTCTATCAGGATACTTATATTCTATTTCCAACTCATACTCTTTTTTTTCTAAATCCCATTCGTAAAGCATTAACTCCATTTTTTGCCTATTTAAACTTTTCCATTTTAACTCTATGATTAAACCATTTAAATCTATTTTTTCCATTTGAAAGGTATATTTGTCCCAACTGACACTCTTTTCCCTTATTGTTTTTCCTTCTTTTTTTATTGTAATCTTTTCTAAATTTTTATCTATTTTTAAATTTTTTCCTAAAATATCTACATTTGAAAAATATCCTATTGTATTTGGATAAGTTGGAACTGGAATATCTGAAATAATTAAGTAATGACCTCTTCCTAATAGTGGTTCATTAGACTTATATTTCAAAGTCACTACATTTTTCGTTGCCATTATATTCGTATAAATTAATAACAATAATATTAATATATTTTTCATGTTTCCCCCAATTTTTTTTATTTTTTCTATATCTCTCTATTAAATTATACTATATTTTTTTTATTAAAAAAAGAAATGTTACAAAAAATAAAAAAACTCCTCTTAAAAGGAGTTAATAACTTTTTATGGTGCCGCTTATCGGAGTCGAACCAATCACCTACTGATTACAAGTCAGTTGCTCTACCAGATGAGCTAAAGCGGCTTATAAAATGGTGGTGAGAGAAGGATTCGAACCTTCGAAGGCAGAGCCGTCAGATTTACAGTCTGATCCCTTTGGCCGCTCGGGAACCTCACCACTTGTATGGTGCCTGGGGCCGGAATCGAACCGGCACGCTATCAGATAGCTCAGGATTTTAAGTCCTGTGCGTCTACCTATTCCGCCACCCAGGCGTGATTGCTTTCGCTTTCAACAAATTAATAATACCATAATTTAAAGTTTGTGTCAACAACTTTTTTTATTTTTTTTAACAATGTCTCTGTTGCTTTTTAGAAACTTTAATGCTACTATTAGATATGTTTTAAATTTTTATAATTATAGGAGATTTTATGCCAAAAAAACAACTAATTACCGAACATCGTGTCCTTCAACTAGCAACTTTCGCCGGAAAAATAGTTCTCACTAGCGGGGGGGAAGTTTACAGAGTTGAGGATATTATCGCTCGAATCGGTCAACACTTTAATTTAAAAATTGATTGCTTTGCTACACTAACATGTATTATCGTTTCTGGAAAGAATATCGACGATGAAGTTGTTTCCTTAGTAGAGAGAATCAGTTCTCGATCCACAAATTTAGATAAAATTCATCAAGTTCATAAATTAGTAAACGAAATTGAAAAATACTCTTTTTTAGAATTAAAAAAATCTTTAGAAGACATTAATAAAATATCACCTTATGGTTTCGGCATGAATTTTATCGCTTCTGCATTGGGAGCAGCAAGTTTTGTTGTTTCTTTTAAAGGTGGACCAAATGATTTTGCTGCTGCTTTTGTTGCAGGATGCGGTGTTGCTTTATTTTCTTATATTATTTCAGGATTACAACTAAATAGCTTCTTTATAAATTTAATTTCTGGAGCAATTTGTGCTTTTATTTCTAACTTATTTTATATTAGCGGAATAATTACAACTCCATCTATCAGTATAATCTCTTCTTTAATGTTGTTAGTTCCTGGAGTTGCTTTTATAAACTCTATTAGAGATATTATTGCTGGAGATTTAGTTTCTGGCACTTCAAGAGCTATGGAAGTTCTTATGATCGGTGGAGCTATAGCTATAGGTGCTGGATTAGTTACAAAACTTTTTTTTAATTTTGGAGGATTTTAATGTTTTTTATGGAAGTTATATTTGCTTTTTTTATTACAATTAGTTTTGCTATTCTTTTTAATGTTAGAGGAAAACTCATCATTTATTCGGGAATTGGCGGTGCTATAAGCTGGCTTTTTTATTTACTTTTTACAAAAGAAGGATACTCTTACTCTACGTGTTATCTTTTAGCAACAGCCATCACTGCTTTTTATTCTGAGATTATGGCAAAAAGATTACAAACTACAGTTCCTACTTTACTTATAGCCGCTCTTATACCTATGGCTCCAGGTGGTGGGGTTTATTACACTATGCTATATCTAATTCAAAATAAATACCAAGATTCTATGTTAAAAGGTATGGAAACTTCAATAATTGCTGGTTCTATGGCTCTTGGAATAATTTTAGTAACTACATTTTTTAGAATTTTCCATCTTACAAAGAAATAATGTTTTTTCTAATATCTCCAATCCTTTTTCTATTTCAAATAGGGTTGGAGATATAAAACTTAATCTAATTTTACAAACATCTCGTTTATCTTTATAAAATAAAGCTCCTGGTAAAAGAGCTACTCCCTCTTCTTTGCATTTCAAATAAAATTTTTCACCATCTATATTATCAGAAAGTTTAATCCAAATAAAAAAACCACCATTTGGTTTATGCATCACATTCAATCCTTGAATTCTCTCTAACAACTCCAAGCATCGCTTTTGTTTCTTACCAAACTCCCGTCTGAGTAAAGATAGATGCTCTTGTAATTTATTTCTAACTATAAACTTTTCTAAAATTTTCTGATTTATTCCAGAGGTTGTCGTATCTAGACCATACTTTATTAAAAGAACTCTCTGCATAAGGTTTTCTGGTACTGTCATTATCGCTAATCCAATTCCAGGCATAAGTATTTTTGAGTATGTTTTAATATAGATAACTTTCTCTTGTCCTAATTTATCCAAACTTTTCAAAGTTTTAGGTTTTTCTTCTGTATAATAAAAATCTGAAAAACTATCATCTTCAACTATATAAAATCCATATTTTTCGGCTAGTTGTAAAAGTCGTTCTCTCTTTTCTAAAGACCAAGTAACACCTGTAGGATTTTGAAAATTTATACACTCATACACAAAATCTATTTTTTCTTCTTTTAATATATCTTCAAACTCTTTTAAATCCCAACCATCCTCTTT
>NZ_JBOFXD010000063.1:0-4268 GCF_051653945.1 Cetobacterium sp. | reverse complement strand
CATTTTTTCATCAAATTTTTCTAAAGCTATTATTGTTGCAATATTTGCTAACCCTAATTTCATCCAAGGAAATGGTTTTGGAATAAGTGTTTCTATCAATGATAAATAAAGGGCTAATAGCACAAATGCTGTTAAATATCTCCTTCTTTTATCTGTCATATTACACCTTTAAATCAGTATTCATTCCCAATAGATCTTTATTCTTTTCAAGAATAGGATTTACCTCCGATTCTAAGAAATCCACTACTTGTGCTGGAGCAAATCCAATAAAGTTTTTAGGGTCTAATATTTCCATTAATTTTTCTCTATCTATATCAAATGATAAATCATTAATAATTCTTTCTATTAAATCATTCTCTAATCCTTCAACTTTAACTTGTTTTCCAGCTTCCATTGAATGAACTCTTATTAATTCATGTAGTTCTTGTCTATCCCCGCCTTTTTTTACTCCCTCCATTATTATATACTCTGTTGCCATAAATGGAAGTTCTGCCATTATATGCTTCTCTATCATTTTAGGATAAACAACTAATCCCTCTAATATATTTTTCCAAATAATTAATATTGCATCTACTGCTAAAAATGCTTGTGGTAATGCCAATCTTTTATTTGCTGAATCATCAAGTGTTCTTTCAAACCATTGAGTTGATGCTGTCATAGCTGTACTTTGCTGTAATGCTATTACAAACTTTGCTAAAGATGATATTCTTTCACTTCTCATTGGGTTTCTTTTATATGCCATTGCAGATGATCCAATTTGATTTTTTTCAAACGGCTCTTCTATCTCTTTTAAATGTTGTAACAATCTTAGATCATTTGTAAATTTATGAGCTGACTGAGCTATATTACTTAATAAATTAGATACTTCAGAGTCAATTTTTCTATCATATGTTTGACCTGTTACTAAGAATCTCTTATTGAATCCCATTTTTTCTGCAACTCTTTCATCTAACTCTTTTACTTTTTTATAATCTCCATTAAATAACTCTTGGAATGATGCTTGTGTTCCAGTCGTTCCCTTTACTCCTCTAAATCTTAAAGTATCTTGTCTAAATTCTAATTCTTCTAAATCTAAGATTAAACTTTGTAACCAAAGTGTTGCTCTTTTTCCAACTGTTGTCAATTGTGCTGCTTGGAAATGTGTAAATCCTAATGTTGGTAAATCTTTATATTCATTAGAAAACTTTGCTAATCCATCCATAACATTAATTAATTTTTTCTTTAAAATACTTAAAGCTTCTTTAATCTGAATTAAATCTGTATTATCTCCAACGTAAGCACTTGTTGCACCTAAGTGTATTATTGGCATAGCCTTTGGTGCTGCTGTTCCAAATGTATGTACATGGGCCATTACGTCATGTCTAAATTTTTTCTCCATCTCATCTGCTAGTTTATAATCAATATTATCTATATTAGCTTTCATCTCTGCTAATTGCTCATCTGTAATGTCAAGCCCTAACTCCTTTTCAGTTTCAGCTAAAACATACCATAATTTTCTCCAAGTTGAAAATTTAAATTTTGGTGAAAATATTTCTAGCATCTCCCTTGAGCTATATCTTTCTGCTAAAGGATTCGAATAAATTTCTTTGTTCATTATAAGTTTTCCTCCTAAATATATATTAATTTCTTTCTAGCGACATCAAAATTGCTGTTTCTCCATTAGGATAATAGTTTTTTCTTTTTCCTACATCTATAAATCCTATTTTTTTATAAAAATATATTGCAATTTCATTACTTTCTCTAACTTCTAAAAACAGATTTTGCTCCCAATTATATAAATAAAAATTTATTAATTGTTCTCCTATTTTTTTATTTCTAAATTCTTTTTCTACACCTATCTTCATTATCTCATAAAGATCATAGGAGTCATGTAATATTAGATACCCTTTTACATCCTCGTCAAAAACTAAAATTTTATATTCTCTTTTATCTATCATCTCTTTTAATGTTTCAAAAGAGTAATAACTTTCTGAAAATATTTTTTTTTCTAAAAAACTAATTTTTTTTAATATCTCTTCATTGTTTTTATTAACTTCAATTATCATAATTTATTTTAATAATCCTATTCTATTTAGTGGCCAAAATCTTACAAGAGCTTTTCCTTTAATTCTACTATCTTTGACAAATCCCCACATTCTTGAATCATAACTACCATTAGTATTGTCACCTAAAGCTAAATAATAATCTTCATCTAGAGTTTTAGTTACTGTTTCACCTTTTAACAATTTATTTAAAATCTCTTGGTCATGTATAAAATCAAGTATCATACCTGTTGGTACTCCATTTACTAAGAATTTTACATCTGGTAATAGTTGAGATACATATGCTCCATTCTCTTTTAAAAGACTCTGAACTTTCGCCACATCAATATTTTCTTTTTCAAATGTATCGTTATAGTTTTGTCCAGGTACAATTGTTATTATATCGCCCTTTTTAGGAACTACCCATTCGTTATAGCTTAGCTCTCCTAAAGGAGTATACTCTCTATCCGATATCTTTTTTCCGTCTATAAATAATCTATCATATTTTATTTGAACTTTTTCTCCAGGTAATCCCATCAATCTTTTTGTATATAAAACTTTATCCTCAATTGGTTCTTTAAAAACAATTATATCTTCTCTTTCTGGAGCTTTAAAACTATATACTACCATATTTCCAAAAAGTCTATCTTTAGGAACTATAGTTGGTATCATTGATCCTGTTGGTACTAGAAAATTTCCGATATAAAATTTTTGAATAATTAAAACTAGAATTAATGCACTTCCTAAACTTTCAACTAATTTAATAACTTTTCTTAAAACTTTCTCAGATACTTTCCCATCTAAATTAAATTTATTAACAAGATAATCCTCAAGTATGGTTCTTTTTTTGTCTATTTTAGCAACAATCTTTTTTTCTTTTACAAATATGTATATAAAAAAGGCTGTTAAAATTACATAAAATATTGTATTTAAAATTATATTTTCTCTGCTCATAACTTCACTCCTCTAGTCAATTTGTTTATATTTTAACACAAAAAAAAGAAAAAAGCTAAGGAATTGTTCATCCTTAGCTTTAGAAATCTTACTTTCTGATCTCTTTGATTCTTGCTTTCTTTCCAGAAAGTCCTCTTAAGTAGTAAAGTTTTGATCTTCTTACTTTTCCGATCTTTAAAACGTCGATCTTGTCGATCATTGGTGAGTTCATAGGAATGATTCTCTCTACTCCGATTCCACCAGTTACTTTTCTTATTGTGAAAGTCTTAGCGATTCCTCCACCATTTACTCTAATTACAACACCTTCGAATAACTGTATTCTCTCTTTGTTACCCTCTACAACTTTGTAGTAAACTCCGATAGTATCTCCAGCTTTGAATTCTGGAATGTCGTTTCTTAAGTAGTTTTGCTCTACTAATTGAATTAATTTTTCTTTCATTTTAGCCTCCCTGAATATTCATTTAATATTCCATTAAAGCGGAATATTCGTTTTAATAACTATATAAGTGTATCACAAAATATTAACTTTGTCAATTTAGAAGATTAAAATTTGAAATTAAAGTTTAATATTGGTAATACTTCAAAAAGTTCACTATTATCTGCCATGTTTACAAGCCCTATCTGTAAGCCTTGTAAGTTTTCTGCCATATTTACAAATCCTAATTGTAAGCCTTTTATTTGATTAGCTTTATTAAAGAAACCAAACTGTACTCCTGTTCCTGTTCCTGTAAAGTTAGCTCCTCCTACTTGTACACCTTTTGTGTTATGTTCAACCATGTTAATTAGTCCAAATTGAACTCCAGTCATGTTTCCACCAACACTATTAAATGTTAAAGGTAAAAAGAACCATCCTAATTTTGCTCCTTCGAAATTTCCCTCAGTTCTATCATAAAAAGATCCTATTGATAATCCTTTAAAATTTTGCTTTTTATTAGCTATTATATTTACATCTAGTCCCTCTACATTTTGATTTTCAGTATATATAAGACCTAATCTTACACCATTTACACTCGTTGATGGTCCATTTAATTGCGTTGGTGACAATAACCCTAACTCTAAACTCTCTGCTCCAAAAGAAGCTAATGATAATCCTAATAATCCTGTTACTAATTTCTTTTTCATTAAAATCCCCTTTAAATATTTTTAATTCGTTTTTTTTACAAAAAATAAAAAAATGGCGCTTCTTGCTGGGCTCGAACCAGCGACAACACGATTAACAGTCGTGTGCTCTACCAACTGAGCTAAAGAAGCACTTTTTTAAGATTGGCAACTTCCTATCCTCCCAGGGGGCTG
>NZ_JBOFXD010000062.1:0-17896 GCF_051653945.1 Cetobacterium sp. | reverse complement strand
ATACAAATCTTTCCTCTTTTATTGAAACTACTGGTACTGGTGCTTCTGGGGAAATTCTCTCCACTGATCCAATTAAGTAATCATCTAACATCATATCCCCAACTACTGCTACTTTTAAATTTTGAAAACTTTTAAGTATTTCTTCTAATCTACTTTTTTCCATTTTAAAGCCTCTTAATAATTTTCAGGAAATATTAATTTTTCCACACCTTCGATAATGATATGTAATATCATCATGTGAATTTCTTGGATTCTATCAGAAGTTTCTCCAGGAATAATAAACTCATAATCACATATTCCTTTAAGTTTCCCTCCATCTTTTCCAAGAAGAACAACAGTTTTTAATCCCATTTCTTTTGCTATTTCTACAGCTTTTATAATATTTGTAGAATTACCACTAGTCGAGATACCTATAAACATATCTCCTTCTTTTCCATAAGCTTCTACACCTCTTGAAAATATGTTATCAAAACTATAGTCATTACCTACACAAGTTATATGAGATGAATCTGATAAAGAAATTGCAGGTAAAGCTTTTCTATCTTTTCTAAATCTACCTGTAAACTCTTCGGCAAAATGTAAAGCATCGCAATTACTTCCACCATTTCCACAGATTAAAACTTTATTTCCATTTTGAAAAGTTGTTGCTAAATCTTTAGCCACTTTTTCGGTTGTTTGTTTTTCAACCTCTTCTTTTATAAAATTTTCTAAAAGAGAAGCTGTTATTTTATATGAGTCTAATAATATCATAATCAATCTCCTTGTTTAAATTTATCTTTTAATTTTAATTCTATTTTTCTTAATTTAATAAAAAATTTTAATATTTTTATTGTTATAAATGAGTATTTTTTATTATATTTTTTTTCATAGTAAATCATGGAATCAAATAAAACCCTATTATGAAATAATTTATTATTTAAACTTGTGTCTTTATGCTCATGATTATGATTATAATAAATGCTTTCTATTATCTTCATTTTTTTATTTATACTTTTTAATTTCTGAAATAAAATATTTTCTTCTTGATACAAAAAAACTTCTTCATCTAAAAAATCTATCTCTTTTATTAAAGTTTTACTAAAAAATAAAAAACTTCCTGGTATAACCTCCCTCTTCCAAAATAATTTTTTATATAGTTTGTTAGTTAATCCTAGGGATAAAAATATATTATCCAATCCTTGTGGCACTTTCCAATAAGTTAAATTTATTTTTTTTTTTCCATTCATTAACATGAATGGTGATATAATTCCTAAGCTTGAGTCTCTTTCTAATTCTTTGCTTAATTTATCAAATATTTCTTCGTCTAAGATTTCAACATCTGGATTTAAAATACATATTTTTTCTATATCCTTATATGTTCTAATTATATATTTTATACCTTTATTATTACCTGCTGAGTACCCTCTGTTTTCTTTAGAAGAAATCAAATCAATTTTTGAATTAATAATATTTTTTAGCTCATTTATTGAATTATCAGTTGAATCGTTATCAACAATAACTATCTTTGATATATTTTTAATATTTTTTAAATTTTCACATAATTTTTTTACTAATTTTGATGAATTATAGTTTAAAATAATTATTCCTACCATTTTTTCTCCATTTTTAATTCTTTATTTTTATTTTTTCAAAGCATAGGTTAAACAAAAAAGGATAAACAAGCTGAAAACTTAAGCCTGAAAATACGTACATATTAACAAAAAAAGAAAAAGTTACTATAGATGATAATATGCTAACCATTGGTATATAATATATACTTTTTTGTGATAATGCAAACGTACAAATTATATTAAATAGACTATATATAAAAAACATTATGTACATCCCTAAAATTCCCCCCGCCACATATTGACTTAAAAAACCAGTACTAACATTTAAATTAGGTGAAATTAATTTTATTTTTATTTCTTTTTCAAAAAATCTTTTTTGAATAAAATCAGGAAGCATATTTTCTAATAATAATTTTTTTAAACTATATTCAGCTTCTGTTTCATTTAAATTCTTTTGTAAATTTGCTATTGGAGATGAAATATAAATATATCCCCAAAATAATGGATCTATATATTTATTACTCCTTGTATTTTTGGCAATGTTATTTAAGTAGCTTGTGTCATTCCATTTATAGTAATGTCTTTTATTTCCAGTTATTCCAAATATATATATGGCTATAAAAAAAATAATTCCTAAAATTGATATTTTTTTTATAGTTAATTTTATACTAGATAAGTAAATTATTAAACTTGTAAAAAGTATAGTTATTATAGACCCTCTTAAATAAAGCAACATATATGGAACTAAACATAATAAATAAGAGAAAAAGTATTTACTTTTTTTTAATTTTAAATATATATATATTAAATATATCGAATAGTAAGAATTAAATGTCAATAAGATTACATGAAATGTCTTTATTCCTAAAAAATCAGTATACATATAACCTGATCTTTTTATATTTTCTACTAAAGGGATTTTTCCTACATACATAAACTGCAGTAAGTGACCTAAAATTATGAATAACATTGGAAATAATATTTTAACTTCATTCGGTATACTTAAATTTTCTAATTTATTTTTGTATTTTTTCCTTAGCAAAATTCCGAATATTAAGGAAAATATAATAGTTATTATAAAAAATATTTTTAAATTAATTGTTAAATCTGTATATAATCCTGACCATTTTAGTTCATGTAACGACAATACTAAAATCCAAACTAGTGCATATATAAAAAATGGATTTAACATTTTTCACTTCCTTTTTGCAATATTTTTTCTAATTCATTTTGAATTTTTTCTAAAGAAACCTCTGAAATACAAGGCCACGAGTCAGATTTTTTTGTTTTATATTTACACTTCCAACCACAACCAAAACATTTTTTTTCTTCATAAATAACCCTAGGTAAAAAATATTTCTTCTCCTCACTTTTTTCATCACTAAATTTGTATGGAAAAAATCTCCCAATATCCATACCTCCTCCTAGTATACAAATTGAAGGTTTTTTTAGAGCTGCAGCTATATGAACAGGACCTGAGTCATTGCCTATTACAAATTTAGAATTTTTTATAATATTTATGCTTTCAACTAATGTTGTTTTTCCTATTAAATTGATTTTTTTATTTTTTAATACATATATTTTTTCTAGTTTTTGATATAATTTTAACTCTTGTTCTGTACCACAAAAAACTAAATCTATTTCTTTTGGGATTTTTTTTAAAACTTCGATCATTTTCTCTAATGGATATGCTCTTTTTAAGTTACTAGCCCCTAAAAAAATTACACCAAATTCTTTACTTAATTCAAACTCATCATTAAAAAAATTAGTAATATCACTATATTCATTTTTAAATTTTAAATTTATTAGCTCTCTTACTAATAAATTTGTTCTTTCTGTCTCAAATAAAATTTGTTCTGGTGTTTTGATTAATTTAGTATACCAATTATTTGATATTTTATAAAAATTTCTATTTACATTATCTCCTAATAATCCTATTTTTTCTTTAGATTTTATATTTTTTATAATCCAGTCATCTGCAAATATATTCCTAGAATAAAATAAATTTATACTAATTTCATATTCTTGCTTTTTTAGTTTTTTTAATACACTATATCTGTAATATATTTTTCTCAAAAATTTTTTTCTATCTATTCCTATAACTCTGTCAAAGTATCCCGTTCTTTCAGCTATTGACTTACAAGAAATATCGCAAATTAAATCCATTCTTTTATCTTTATTTTCTTTTTTTAATTTTTTTAAACTTACAATTTTTAATATAAAATCACCAATATTTGCAAATTCAACAACTAGAATTTCTCTTCTTTCTATTTCATTTTTTTTTGTTAAATTTATTATAAAATCTATTAAAAGAAAACATATTAATATTAATTTATTTATATTTTTTTCTAACATTTTTTCCTCTTTCCTTAAAAGCTCTTATCATATCCATCCCCACTTATTAAAATATTTTATTGCTGCTCTTAAATGTATTTTTGCCATCTTTTTATTTTTAAATGATTCCTTTGCATGAGCATGAACAATTTCTACTTTTGGATAAAATACTGTCCTATATTTTTCATGAATCCTTCTACTTAAATCAAAATCTTCCATATACATAAAATATTGCTCGTCAAATAGACCTACAGTTTTGAATACTTCATTTCTTATAAACATAAAACATCCTGATAATATAGGAACATCTACTATTTTATTATAACCTGTTTCTCTCATTTCATACTTATAGTTATTTCTTTCTATTATTGATTTAAATGGACAAAATTTTCTCAAAAACAAATCCTTTGGCTTTGGTATTCTTTTACATAAATATTGTATATCTCCATTAGGATATTTAACCATTGGCATTATATTACCTATATCTTTATTTTTCTCCATATAAGAAAATAACTCTTCTAAAACACCTTTGTTAAAGTAAATATCTGGATTTAAAATTAAATGATATTTAGATTTCCCACTTATATTTTTTAATATTTGATTATGCCCCCAACCATATCCACCATTTTTATTATTAAAAATATAAGAAACTCTTGCATCATCAATATTTTTTATATATTTTTTTAGTTCATTATTCGGTGAATTATCCGATATATACAAATGAATATTTAATTCTGTATTTAAAAAACTTTCTATAGCTTTTTTTAATTCATCTAACTTTGTATTGTATGTCACAATACTTGAGGTAATATCGTACAATTTACATCCCCTTTCCAAACAGCACTACTTTTACTGTTTTAAATAATATTATTATATCCATCGCTATATTTTGATATTTTATATAATAAATATCATATTCTAGTTTTTTCTTTGCATCATCAATACTTGCTCCGTATGGATACATAACTTGAGCCCAACCAGTAAGTCCAGGCTTTACAGCATAACGAAGCTTATACATATTAATTTTCTTTTCATAATCTCTTCCAAGTTCATCCCATTCAGGTCTAGGTCCTACAAAACTCATATCTCCATTTAAAACATTCCAAATTTGAGGCAATTCATCTAATCTAGTTTTTCGTATAAATTTTCCTATTGTTGTTATTCTATTATCTTTTTCTGAAGCATATTTAGAATGTTCATTTGGATCATGTATTCTCATAGATCTAAATTTAACTATTTGAAACACTCCACCACCCAATCCAATCCTATTCTGCTTAAAAAAAGCTGGATTAGAAAAGAATTTTTTAGGGTTATCTAACTTAACTAAAAAATAAGTTATTATCATAAAAGGCAACCCTATTAAAAATACAACTAAAGCCATAGCTATATCCATAAATCTTTTCAATCTTTTGTCCAATGTAGATGTCAATACATCAAATCCCTTTGATTCTAAAAACCATTTTTTCGATATTTTATCTACATCTATTTTCCCCTCTACATTTTGCAAAAAAATATCTGAGTCTGAAACTCTCATTCCAGATAATTTTAATTTAAAAATTTCATCTAATAGTTGATCCTCTAATTCTTTTATATATATTATTTCTGTAATTGCATAAACTTTTATAATATCTTCTATATTTTTTATTTTTCCAAGAGCACTACTATTTTTGTCACTAAGAAATCCTATATAACTATATTCTAAGTTATCTATAATACCCTTTTTTACTCTTCGTTCATCTGTTTCATCCCCAAGTATTAATACTCTTATATTATGTTTATACAGCTTACCTAAAATATATCTAATTAAGTTTTGTAACCCTGTGTATATTAAAAAATAAAGAATTATTTCAAAATTTTTATGGAATATTAACAATATAAAAAATATTGCACTATTTAATGAGGTAGATATTAAAAACTCTTTTATTGAATATCTTTCCCTTAGAGTAAATATTCCAAATACATAATAAGACAGTATAAGCATAAAAAACAACCCATATATGGATGTATTTATACTTAAATTCATAACTCTTACAACCCATTCATAAAGTAAAAAAAGTGTTAATGTGTAGGGTATCCTTCCCCTTGCATTCTGATTATGTTTCATTTGCAATTCAACTCCTACTTTCTATATCTTTTTTTATATCCATCTATAAACTCTTTTAAAAATGCTACCATTATTCCTAAAAATAATCCCATTACTATCCCTACTACAAGAATCAGTTTAACTTTACTTTGACCCTTTATAAAATATATATCTGTTGTTTCTTTAATAATATCCAGTTTATCATTTAATGAGTCTAATCTAACTAACTCATTAACATAAGTATTGTAATACTTTTCTTGTTCATTTTTTCTTAAACTTAATTCAGGGTATTTAGCCACTATATAATTCATTTTTTCTTCTGGCTTTAAAGCTCTTAAATCCCCATCTTTTTTAAAAATATCTAAAATTTCATTTTGAATATTTTCAATTTCTATTTTAGTTTTTTCTAGAGAATCACTTTTTATTTTTTTCTCTTTTAGTATAACTTCTGATAGATTATCCTGCTCTCTCAGTATATCTAAATATCTATTTATAATATCTCTACTACTATTTTCATCAACTACAATCTCTGTTTTTATCGATATTTCTTCAGGTTTTTTTTCATTTTTAGATATAGTTATCAAGTCTTGTAAAAACTTTCTCTCTGATGATATATTTTGCATATTTTCTCGTGTTTTCTCTAAATACTCTTTTCTTATAGACTCTATTTCTAAAATTCTTTTAACATTCTTATCTTGAAGAAGAACTGAATCTACGTCTATTTTATTTACTCCCTTCAATTCATAACTATCCTGCTGAATAAGAATACTTTTCATTAAATAGTTAGGTGTATTACTTCTCACATAAAGGGCTGCTCCTAGTGACAATATCGTGCAAAATACTGTAGTTAATATTATGCTCCATTTGTGTCTCACTAGTATCTCAATCAATTCGTAAAGATCAATCTCATCATCATATTGTTTTTGTTCCATCACTTTTAACTCCTTGTTCAATTTTATCCCCCTATATATTTTTTGTCCATATTATTATATCACTTTTTTAGTGTGAAAAAAAGTAGAAGTTTTTTTAAGTTTCTTTATATTTTCTTCAATAGTGTATATATTTAAAATACTTTTTTTGCAATAAAACAAGGTCTAGAAAATTTCTAGACCTTTAATTTTAATTGATATTTATCTGTGAGTGAGAAGTGACTTGGGGGATAGCCATTCTCTCAACTTTCACACTTATATTTCTTAAAACGAGGGTATTATTTCCTGTCACTAACACTCCAATCAATGTCATAACAGTATAGATTATTTTTATAGTTTTTATCATAGGCTTATGCCTCTGGTGCATTTTCCATAAAGTAGTTAAACGCCATCAACTCAGCTTTTTCAATCTCTATTCTATCTAGAGAGTTCTGCCCTGTCTTTATCTCTTTTTCAATGGCATCTCTCCACTCTGAATATGATCCATATGGGTTTCCTTCTGGTAAAGGTTCTCCATCTTCTTGTAACTTCTCAATATGAGAAAGTGTTGCCTTATCATCTGCTAACTCTTTTAAATAACTTACTTCTCTTTCGATACTCTTCTCTGTTTTTGCTATAACTCCTTCTAACGCTATTTTTGCTCCTGCAACTGTCATACTCATTTACTACCTCCTACGATTTTTATTTTTTATTTTTCCTACCTATCTCGAGATAGTTTTAGAATAACATAATTTTTTAATTTTTTTTAGTCGATTTGTCCACCTACTTTTACTAAATTTTAAGTATTTTTTTGTCCACTTACTTTTAAAAATATTACAAAGTGATATTGATTTTTTTTTATTTACAGTGTACAAATATATTATTCTAAATTTAAAATATGGAGGGATTTATGAAAAAAGGTTTTATTCGAGAACACTTAAATAGAAAAAATGGTTTTATTTCAGTTAAAGAACTTGCAAACTCTCTTCTAGTTTCAAAAAAAACAATTTATAGAATGATTAAAAATGAAAAAATAGCTAGCATCAAATTAGGAGCTTACTACGCTATCAAAATTTCTAGTGTGAAAAATATTATACAGGAGGTTGAAATATGAGAAATAACTTTCCTAAAATTGAAGATGTTTTAAAAAATAATTTAGTAATTTTAAAAAAGTGCAAAAATAAAGAACATCAAATTAAATCATTAGAAAAAATTTTAAATAAAAACTACCGAACTTTTTTACCGAAATACTATATTACAAAACTATTTAATATAAAACCTTATAGATATAATCCTTTAGTAGATTCTGGAGAATTCCCTTCCTTAAAGATAGGATCTAGAGTTTCTATAAAAACATCTTGCTTTGCTCCTTTAATTCTTTCACAATACAAGAATATCTTAGAGGCTAACAATGACAATAACTAAAAAATATCCTCTTTCAAAGTTTCATTATGAAATAAAAAAAGTATACAAATATGTTATTCCTATTAAAAAGCTTTCAATTATCTGTAATCTGTCTATAAAGACAATCCGACGCTATCTAAAGAAAAAGCTTATATACTCTACTTTTTCTAGTAACACTCATTTAATACATGTTGATAGTTTAATTTTAAATTTTATTCCCCCGTGTGAAAAAACACTTTTAAAAAATTTTTCAATATTTGGATTTTATCCTGAATATAATTTTTTTAAACATAATATTTTAAGTGCTTTCTGGTTAAATAAAAATAATTTTATAGCTTTAAACAAATCTCTAATCAGTATCGGACTAAAAAAATTTATTTGCTTAAGAACTTTACTTAAATTAACAAACTTATAAATGACTTTGGAGGTAAATTATGAATTTCATAATTAAGAACCATCATAAAAATAATTATACGATAATTTATAATAGATTTCTTCAAGATAAAGACCTAAATTTGGAGCTAAAAGGCTTTGGTGGGTATCTTCTAAATAAGCCCCCAAATTGGATTATAAATATTAATCAACTATCATGTGAACTCAATGTTGGAAAAGATAAAATCTTAAGACTTATTAATCGTATGATTGAACTGGGATATATGTATCGCCATAAAAAAGATGTTGCCTTTGTGGGAAAAGGTGAACTCAAAAACTTGTATTATTTCTGTGATGACAAGGAACTTCTAAATAAAACTACCGAACCTTTTAGAAGCGTTGCTACTCCCCCGCAACTTTCCTTATCCACTTTTCCACCACTGGAAGCCCCTAGCATGGATACTGCACCACTGGAATCTCCAGTGGTGGTAACTCCTAGTATGGAAAATACATCACATACTAATATTAATTATTATAAAAAAGATATTGAAAAAGAAGATAATAACAAAAAAAAGACTCAACTAACTACTAATCTTTCTATAAGACCCTATTTGAAAGAGATTTTAGATGATTTCACAATTGTAAATCTTCTCAATGCTAAACCTGATTTGACAGTAGATGAGTTTATAGTTTTATATGAAAAAGCTACTCTTGAGTTCAAAGGTGGATATTGCAACAATATCAATAGTTGTCTTGTTAAAGCTGCTGGTGGAAAATGGACTTTTAGATACAATATATCAAATAGCTCTAGCAACGACGACACTAAAAATCATAGGGTTTTAAAAGGAAAGCTAAACTACTACATAGATTATTTTGGAGTTGGTAGTTGTTCTAAGGATGAGATATTAGGTAAATTTTTAAATGAATGCCAAAAATATGATGAAAATTTAGTTAACCCTTACTATAGGCAACTAAAGGAAAAGCTAGAGTCTAATTAGACTCTAGCTTCTTTATTCCTTATTTTTCTCTAAATATGTAAAAATTAAACCTATTAACAAAAATAAGTATCTATATACATTCTTTGCTACTAAATAAACTTCAAATAAAGTTTGTATCTCAAATCCTATTAAAGTTACTAATAAAAAAGCTCCTAAAAATCTTTTTCTTTGAAAATAAAAAAATTGAAAAATTTTAAATTTAAAAAAATACCATAGAACAGATCCAATAATACCAACCTCTGCTAGCATAGAGAAAAACTCACTATGAGCATGATAGAACTCATTTTTATATCTTTTATCTACCTGCACATTATTCATATTAAACCTTCTATAACCAATTCCATTTAATGGTGATTCTTTAAAGGTTTCTACCGCTGTTTTCCAAAAATACAACCTTGCCATGTTACTATGATTTCCTGTAGTATCTCCTATTGACTCTATTCTACTTATATAAATATTATTATATTTCACCAAATTTTCTATATTTTTTATGACCATTCCTCCTAAAAAAACAGTTATTAAGAGAACTATTATTTTCTTTTTAGTTTCAATTTTTATAAGAATACAAGCTAATATAACTAAAGTAACAACTACAAAACTTAAATATGTTCCTCTAACTTGGTGCAATAAAACTAAATATGAAAAGATTAAAGTTCCTACTACTCCACAAACTTTTTCAAAATTTGATTTTTTTTCCCGCATTATCAAATAGAGAAAACAAAAAATATATCCACTCAATGCTACAACAGAAGAATCCATCACAAATCCTAAATAACTATAATACCTTGCTGCCCCTATATTTAAAATTCTAGATTTTATTACCAAAAACTCCAATAATCCATACACTCCTAAAATATTAAATAGATACAATAGCTTTTTTTCTATATTTTGAATCGGTTTAAATTGATAAATAAACAAAGGATAAACTAAAAATTTTGCAATTGAAAAAATCTGTTTTAATATCTTCGTATTCCAATTTCCAATATAACTTATAGATAATCCCAATATAGCTAATCCTATATACTTTTCTAATCCACTTTTCTTGTATCCCTCTTTTTTTATTTTTATTAAAGTTATAGCTAAATAAAATAGAAACATTTCACTTTGAATTGAAGGGTATAGGATAAATAAGGGAAACAAAATGTATGTACCATACTCAAATATTAACTCCTCATTTATTTTACTTATCATCTTAATCCTATTCTCCTCTTTATTTTTTTTCTTAAAACTTCCATCTTATGAATCTCTGGAATAAATTTTCCAACAGACCTTATTAAACCCATATCAATCTCTATAGATGGGTTTTCTAATTTTTCTATCAGAATATCTTTACTTATTTTTTTTAATGTCTTTTTATTATACTTGTTATTTTCTTTAGAAAACTGTAGTAAACTTTTTAATATAATTGTAAAATTTATAACTTTTTTTTCAGTCTCTATTTTTCTAGACAAAGAAAATGGTCTATTGCAACGATAATAATATTCTCCAACCTCTGCATAGTAGATTGTATTTGCTTGGCTTAATACCCTATATATAAATTCTAAATCCTCTCCATAACTTAGTGCTTCTTTACTAAAAAATAGAGCGTTCTCTTTTAAAAAATTCAAGTCATAAATCTTATTCCAAACAACCCCATTTTTATTTAATCTTAAATTTTCAAATTTTAAATACCCCTCTGTCTTTAAATCTGTTATTTTATAATCTTCAACTTTTCCATCTCTATAGTTTTTAGCTTTTCCTATAACCAGAGTACATCCTTTACGTTCTATCATTTCCACTAAGTTCTCTATCCAAAATTCTGAAATAAAGTCATCTCCATCAATAAATATAACATATTTACCACGAGCATTTTCTAACCCTCTATTTCTAGTGTAACAAACTCCTTCATTTTTTAAATTTTCTAGAAGCTTAATTCTAAAATCTGTTTTCTGATACATTTTTATTATATCTTTTCCATTGTCCAAAGAACAATCATCTACTACAAGTATCTCACAATTTTTATAAGAAGAGTTAATCACACTTGATAAACATTCCCCTATATATTTTTCAACATTGTAAACAGGAATTATTATACTCACTAATGGTTTCATATACTACCCCTCCTTATTTCAAATTTATAATCTCTGTATAAAGTCTCTCACAATTTTTATTATCTGTATATTCAAAAAATTTATCTAAACATTTTCTCTCTTTCTCTATAAATTCAAAATTATTTTTTTCTATTCTTTTTAAAAACTCTATTATATCATCTTCCTTTCGAGTTACCAATGCTGGTATTTCAGAAGTTATATCTATAAATGGCTTTTCTTTTCTACTATTAATGTAACTCTCATAATCAAACTGATAAGAAATTACAGGTTTATTCATATATGCATAATCAAAAATTACACTTGAATAATCCGATATTAAACATGATGATATTTTTAAAAGTTCTTTTACATTTTTTTCCTTATTCTTTATTATAGATATTTTTTTATTTTCAAAATTAAAAAAATACTTATTATATTTTTGGAAATTTTCATGAAGATATAAATACAATTTTATATTTTTTTCTTCTAAAAAGCCTTGCAAATCTCTGTTTTCCAATAAGGATTTTATTTTCAGATAAAACTCTGTATTTAAAAATTTTTCTTCTAAATTGTCCTGATTATCTCTCCATGTTGGCATAAGTAATATAATCTTCTCTTTTATTTCACTAGCCATATCATCATATCTAGGAAAACCCGTTAAAAGAATCTCCTCTTTTAAATAACCATAATGAGTTGTAAAAACATCTCTTTCAAATTTAGATGCTGCCACTACAAAATCATTCAATGCAAAATTTTTCTTATGATATGTTGCACTTCCATTTTTCATAGCTGTGATACCATGACATAGCCATATTTTTTTCCCTGAAATAACTTTTTTAGTGATTTTTTTTGTAATTCCAAGTTCATTTGGAAGCATCCATAACCCATGAGTGGAAAGTATATACTTTGCTGATAAAAGATACAATATTGTTTTGTACTCTCCCAAATAAAGTATATTTCCTATTTTCTCTAACTCACTAATTCTAGGAGCATTTCTATCAATTATATAGTATACATTTTTTTCTGGAAACTTCTCTCTCATATATTTAAAAAAATAATATCCATTATCTTGAGCTTGATTTTCAGTTTCTGAAATAATCCAAATCTCTTTTCCTTTTAATTTCTTTTTATTAAAAAAGTATTCAATTTTTGCAAGTGTTGACAGATATGTTTGAAATAATGTACTTTTTAATTTTTCAACTCTTCTTTTCATTTCTATCTCCTACATAATCTAGCTTTAATATTGGTTCATCCTCTCCTAAAGAGTTGTTCAAACCATGTTTACATTTATAATCTCCTTTAAATATTTCCTTTTTTCTATCACGATAATACTTTTCGTTTGGACTTTTAGCTTCACTTGGTGCTGATGGATGTGCCATGTGAATTGGAAAATACTTAAATTCAACAGGAATTGTATTTATACCTGCGCTAAATAAACGATTTGCTAAATCATCATCTTCATAGCCAAATCCCTGATACTCCTCATCAAAACCATTCACTTTTAATAAATCGTCTTTATATAGGGATATAAATAATCCTGCAAACTTTCCACCTCTTTTTCTAAGATGTAGTTTATATAACAACGAATAAAATTTACTCTTTTTTATAGATTTTAATGCTTTTTCGTGCATCCCACTTTCTATTATTGAATACATTTTTTCATAGTTATATTCTTGATCAAATATTTTTTGAATCTCATCTCTTTGCTCTGCATTTGTCCATAGAGCTTTCGTATAAACAACATTTCCTCTTTTTTTAAATTTAATTATTTCATTTATAAAATTTTTATCAAAAACAATATCTTGATCCATAAAAATTAAATAATCACCCTCTGAGTGCTTTACTGCATTGTTTCTAGATTTTGCTAGTCTAAATCCGATATCTTTTTGCCATACTATTTTTATTTTAAATTTACATAAAGGAATTAAATCTTTAATTGTACCTTCTAAATCATCACTTGATCCATCATCAGCAAAAATAACCTCATAAATATCAGCTGTTTGCTCTATCAAACATTTTAGAATATTTCTAACATATTCAAACCTATTATAAACACAAACTATAATACTTATCTTATCTTTCATTCCTCTACCCCTTGATTTCTTTTTCTTTTTCTAAAATCTTTAATATTCTTTATAACTTTACTTTTTTTAAATTGCTTCATTCCTAATGCCATATAATACCAACAATCCTTTTTATATGGATATATAACCTCTTTATATGAATCCATTTTCATAGTCAACATATCGTAGTGAGCTCTATATTTTCCAAAAAACATTTTTTTTGCCTGGGTATCTATAACCTTTAAACTTTTTTTCCCTGTAATTACAAAATTTGCTGGGTTACAATCTCCGTGGTATATTTTTTTTTCATGCATTTTTTTTGTATACTCAATTGCTAAATCCTTATTCTTTTCATCTATTCCTTCTACATACTCCATTACAATAAAAGATTCTTGAATAAATCCGTTTTTCCTTTTTACTACAGCCAAATATGGTTGTGCAAAAATATTCAATCCTTCTTTTGTTAATCTATTAATATTTTTTAAAGTTGTTAAAACCTCTCCATCTTTTAATAATGTTCCTATTTTTCTTTGAATAATTCTATGTTCATTTCTTGGAGATTTCAAAACATATTTTTCTTTGTCTACTTCTATAACTACCACATAATTTCTTAAAGTATTTTTATATTCTTTTAAAATATTATACTCTTCATTAAGTATTTTTTCTCCTACTCTTAAATACTTTTCCTCATATGCATATAAAGTATACCCATTCTCTAAAACTTTTTTTTTCATGATTTACTTCCTAACTCTTTATCTTTAAATTTTTTATTTCCATATTTTTTATATCTATAATTAAGATACTTCGGAGAAATTTTCTTTAAAAATCCAATTAAACTTCCTGTATCAATAGCTGTCCGTCTTATATCAAATAAATCATCCTCTATTATTCCTGTTCCTGTATCAGTTGAAACAGCAAAATCATATCCAGCATCTTTTACCATTTTTTTTACTCTTGGGGTTATATGCCCATAAGGATATGCAAAGCTTGTTAATTTTTCTTGTAATTTTTCTTCTAAATTTTTTTTATCTTCTATTATTTCTTTATAAAGTTCTTTATCTGTTAAACTTGGTAAACTAGGGTGAGTCAATGTATGCCCTCCAAATTCTACTAACCCACTTCTTTGCATCTCTTTTATCTCTGATAAATTCATTAAGCTAAACTTTTTCTCTTCATCACTCTCAATTGTCCATTTATTATAATCAATACCTGAAACTAAATAAATTACAGCCTTCATGTTATATTTTTTTAAAAGCGGAAAAAGAACCGAATAATTATCTTTGTAACCATCATCAACAGTTAAAATTATATATCTTTTTTTATTCCTATTTTCAAGTCCTATTTTTTTTAGATCTTTAAAAGTTATTGTTTCATATTTTAAAAATTTTAGAATTCTTAATTGCCATTCAAATTTTTTCTTAGTTATAAATAATTTTATTTTTCCACCATCTGATACATTCTCAACAAATTGATGGTACATCAAAACTTGTATATCACTTTTTATATTTTTATTACTCATAAGCTATTTATAAACTCCTCTATATTTTTTCTTC
Organism: Cetobacterium sp.; assembly: GCF_051653945.1. Taxonomy (GTDB): domain Bacteria; phylum Fusobacteriota; class Fusobacteriia; order Fusobacteriales; family Fusobacteriaceae; genus Cetobacterium_A. Next base: position 2,562 of record NZ_JBOFXD010000062.1, on the reverse strand, counting down.
CTGCTTCCAAAGAAAAATCCCTAGCTCTTTCTAATGATAGCATCTCATACTTATGTTTAAGTTCCATATCTTTAACAAGTGAATTTATCCCCTCACTTACCTTTAGAGTATCATTTTTTACTATTACTCCATACTTACCGTTATCTAAAATTTCTTTTGATCCATAATTCTCTGTTGAAACTATAGATTTTCCTAAAATCATAGCTTCTAATAAAACTAATGGAAATCCTTCTGAATAAGAAGTTTGAACAAACAAAGAACTGCCTTTTATATATTTATAAGGATTCTCTCTTTGCCCTAGTAATTTTACTCGATTATTTAATCCTAACTCACTAATTATTCTTTCTAAATTAGCCCTTTCTTTTCCCTCTCCTAAAATTACTAAATCTTCTTCTATTCCGCTGTCTACAAGTTTTTTATAAGCATATATCAATGAGCTGTGATTCTTATTTTCTGTTAAAGCACCTACACTTATAATATATTTTCCTAACTCTTCCTCCACTTTTTCTAAAGATTTTTTTATTATTATTTTCTCATCTAAAAAATTATGAATTTTATGAATTTTTATTCCATATTGATCTAATCTTTCTTTATAACACTTCTTCATCTCTTCATTTATTGTTATAATGTCTGAATAGCATCTACGATTTCTTTCTTTTCTTTTATCTTTAAGTTTTCCACCTAATCCAGCATGTGACCAGCCTATTAATTTTTTTCCCTTTAGATTAAGCTTATCACAATATCTTAAAAGCCCTAAATTATAATCTATAATAATGTCAGAGAATTGTAAATACTTCTTAAAATTTTTCAGAGCTATTTTCTTTTTAGATTTCAACATCAGAGAATAAAGTAGCTTATATATTGGGTTCTTACTTTTTTTAAATCTCTCTAATTTCTCCATAAAAATTTTTGATGTTAAAAATCTATACTCTATACTTGATGGAATATTCTTTTCATACACATTATGCTGACCACAGTTCTCTTCAATTAATAATAATACTTGGTATTTTTCAGAGTCTATAACTTTTAAAAGTTCAGAAAGCATCTTTTCTTGCCCTCCTATTCTTAGAGAACCTGTTTGTATTATTATTTTCTTTCTTATCTCATTTTTCATGAATTTATTTCTCCTATAATTCTCTCTCTCATCTCTTCTTCATCAAAAGTATTTATGTCTATCTCTTCTCCAATTTTTAAAGTAGCTTTACAAAATAATATTTTATTTTCTGGATCTAACGGTCCCCAAACAAGATGATCAACTCCGACCTTTCCACCATTTGGCGGATACACCGCAATTATTTTTTTATTAAATGCTGAGGCTATATGAACTATTGATGTATCTGGTGTTATTACTAAACTTGAATTTTTTATAATACAAGAACTATCTAAAATACCTCTTATATTATTTGGTAAATATACTTTCAAATCTTTGTTTTCTTTTATAAACTCTTGTAACTCTTTATATTTATCGGGTGAATATATAAGTGTAACTTTTTTGTTTAATGAGTTTAAAACTTCTATTATAAATTTTAGTGTCTTTTGATTAAAATGCTTATGCTTACTCGCACCATAAGGATTTAAGACAACCTCTGTTCCCTCAATTACTTCATCCTTTTTACAATTTTCTAGAAAAATGTCATATCCCTTATCATAATTCTCTATTGCAAACTTTTTTAGATATGCTCCGTACCTTCTAGTTATATGATCATTATTTTTATAATCTTCATTTTCTACAATTGATATATCAAAAAGGTTCCAATTACTTTTATCTAGCCCTATATTTATTTTAGCCTTACATTGATTTATAAACTTCATCTGATTAACTCTTAGCATCTCAGAAAAATCAACTAGTACATCATAGTTTTCTTTAGCAATCTCAGTTGCTAACTGGCTCTCTTTACCTTTTTTATAGTTATAAATAACATTCACATGGGGGTTAAACTTTATAATATCTGTAGCTGCCCCTCTACTCACTACCCCTATTTTAATATCTGGATATCTCTTTTTTATCTCTCTAAACATAAGAGTATTTATAACCATATCCCCTATTTTCCCATCATAACGTAAAAAAAGAATAGACTTTACTCTACTCATATCCACTCTATTATTTTTTAGTAACTCTGGATATTTTTCAACTTTTCTATCCCAAAGTTTTCTACCTATATTTAGCCTTATTGGTCTTAGAAAGTCCTGAACTATCCTATTCAATTTACGGATCATATTTTCCCCTTATATCTTTTAAATTTTATTTTAATTATAACACACTTTGACTATTTTTTTTATTATAACCCTAAAAAATAAAAAAAAACTTCCCTCAAACTCTTGGGAAGTTTTTTATAGCTCCTATCTCTGTTAACTTTGTTAAATTTCTATGAACATAGGGATACATTCTTCTACATGCATATTATTCATTTTATTCATAAATTTATATGTTTTTGATTCATTCCTATTACTACTTTCAAGTGCTTTAAATTTTAAAAATTCATTGATAACGAAATTTCCACAATTAAATAAAGTTGTTGTATTTATATTTTCTTCATCTAAAATTACTGTTTTATATTCTAT
>NZ_JBOFXD010000061.1:0-56075 GCF_051653945.1 Cetobacterium sp. | reverse complement strand
TATATCTTATTTAACACATTCTTAGTAATTGGACTAAAAATATTGTTTATTTCCTCTTTATTTACCTCATATCCCTCAACTGAAAGATTACAAATACTTGATATCATAGGAAGCTCTCCAAGTAGGTCCAGTCCGTTCTCTTTCAAGAAGCTATCTGTTGACGCTCCATTGAACAGCTTAATCTTAGTTTCACAACCAGGGCAAACTATATAACTCATATTTTCAACCACTCCAAGCACATCGACACCCATTTGTTTTGCCATTTTTACAGCTTTTGCAACTATCATAGATATCATATCTTGAGGTACTGAAACCATTACTATTCCATTTAATGGAATTGATTGCATTACAGTTAAAGCTACATCTCCTGTTCCTGGTGGCATATCTATAACTAGATAGTCAAGCTCTCCCCAAATAACATTTTCCCAAAATTGTTTAACTGCTCTTCCAATAATTGGACCTCTCCATAATACTGGGTCATTTTCATTTTCAACTAGGAAGTTTAATGAGATTACTTTTATTCCATCTTTTGTTACTACTGGATAGATATCCTCTCCTTTTCCTCCAGCTCTCTCTCCACCTAAACCTAATAATCTTGGTATACTTGGCCCTGTTATATCAGCATCCATAATACCTACTTTATATCCTTGTTCTGCTAACTGTTTTACTAGCAGTGTTGAAACTGTAGATTTTCCCACTCCACCTTTTCCACTCATAACACCTATTACTTTTTTTATTTTATTTGCAGGATTATTAACAATTCCACAACTTGTAGATTCTTTTGAGCATGACCCTTGAGATGGGCATGAATTACAACTTGACATTTTTATGTCCTCCTTTTCAGTACATAGATTAAGAAAAACTACGTCTTCTTATATAGACACATTTTAGTATAGTTTAATCCATTTGTCAATTCCATTTTACAAATTAAAATAATCATACAAATCTGAGTCTATCTCATATTTCAATTTTAGTTCATACTCCACTAAAGGTTCCCCTTTTTTTCCTAATGTTTCTTGAGCATTTAAAACTTTTTCAACCTCTCCTAAATAGAAGAAATTTTCTCCTGATTTTTTCTTTAGAAATGCCTCTATTGTATAGTCGTTATTAGCAATTTTCCCCTCTCCTGTTAAAATACCATTTCTACTGATACATCTATTGCTCTTAGAAAACCAAGTAAATCTCTGCTCATCATAAAAAACATTATCGTATGCTGCAAAAGGTTGGGAATCATCTAACGTTATAAATATTATTACTTTTTTTTGCTCCTCAAATATTGTATATCCACTCACTTGATACCCATTATTAAAATCTAAGTTCAAGTTCCAAAAAGCCTGTTGCTTTGTATACTCCCTATATCTCAATATAGTTTCTTTTCCCTGCTGCTTATAGTTTTTAAAAACATAATTTAAATTATACTCAACGAGATCATCTATTAACATTTTAAAATAACTATTTTTTTTGTAGCTACTTTTAAAACTTTTTCTTAGACTATATTTTTCTTCTAATTCAACTACTGCTTCAAACTCCTTTATTGTAGATAAACTTGTAAAAATATCTTTAGATAGATGTTTCATAGCATTTTCAACATTTTCTCTTTGTTCTATTAAAGAGTAATCTCTTTCTAAGATAACTTCTATATCCTCTATAGACACATCTTTATCTGAGAGTAAGGTTTTTAAAATAACCATCTCATGAACTCTTTTGCTTGGAGTAAAGATACTTGATAAAAACGTCAGATAATTTTTTTCAATTTTTGAAAGTTCACCTAAAAATAGTTTGGGTCTTAATGTTTTTAAAATTTCATCATAATCTTTTCTAAATTTTAATATAACACCAGGTTCTATCATATCTCTTTGAAAAAAATCATTGAGTAGAGGTATTCTTCCAAGTTGTTTCTCTAAAAGATTAAAATCATGCTCTATATTTTTTTTAGTTGAAAAATTTGTTTTGTTTATATTTTCAAAAATCCTTTCTTTTACAATAGCTTCAAAGGTTACACTACTCTCCCCTGGAATCATATTCGTTCCATTTATTAGAAATCTTTTCATAAAATCCCTATCAAAACTATTATTTTGTGATATGGCTGTTGGAATTAAAAAGTTTTTCTCATAATTTCCTATAAAATCCAATATTACAACATACTCTTTATTTTTACTTTTTCTAAGCCCTCTTCCAAGTTGTTGAATATAAACTATTGATGACTCAGTTGGCCTTAAAAAAATAACTTGATTTACACATGGGATATCTACACCTTCATTAAATATATCTACAGTTACTATATACTCAATCTCTCCCTTTTCTAAGCTCTCTATAGTACTCTCTCTTTCTAAATCACTACTCTTACCACTTAAAGCTTTACTTTTTATGCCTTTTTCATTTAATCTCTCTGCTAAGGCTATAGCCTCTTCAACTTTTGATGCAAATATAAGTCCATGAAGTTTATCTCCACTATAACCGTAATACCTACTTTTTTCAATTATATGGTTTACTCTCTCATCTATAACTAAATTTTTTACCAATATTTTTTCATCAATCTCTTTACCATCTATAGATATATCTGATATTCCAAAATAGTGAAACGGACATAGTAAATCCTCTTTTAAAGCATCATGAAGTCTAATCTCATAAGCAATATTGTGATCAAATAAAGCATATATGTCAAAATCATCACTTCTTTCTGGGGTAGCAGTCATCCCCAATAAAAATTTAGGTTTAAAATAGTTTAAAATTTTCTGATAGCTCTTAGCTCCACTGTGATGTACTTCATCTACAACTATATAATCAAACTCCTCCTTTGAAAATAGCTCTAAGTGTTTATCTTTACTCAAAGTTTGTACCATTGCAAAAACTATATCTTTATCTATAAGTATATCTTCCCCATATAAAGCCATTTTTTTATCTTTCATTATAGTTTCAAAACTTTTTTTAGACTTTTCAAGTATTGTTCTTCTATGAGCTAAAAACAGAACTTTTTTAGGGTTTGCTACTTTTATATCAAAAGCACTTAAATATGTTTTTCCTGTTCCAGTGGCACTTATTAGTAAACCTTTATTTTTACTTTCTCTTAAAACTTTAAAAGCTTTTAAAGCCTCTATTTGCATTAAGTTTGGCTTGATTTCTATATTTTTTATAGCTCTTTCTTTTTGAAGTTTTAACATCTTTCTATTTAAATCATATATCTCTTCATACTCTTTAACCATATCTAAAGTCAATTTAGGTAGAGTATTAAAAGTTGTGTTAAACTCATTTAGGACCTCACTGGCAATCTTTCCCTTTTCTAAAGAGCTCACTTTTAAATTCCATTCAAAATTCACAGTTAAAGCTGTTTGAGTTAAGTTACTACTTCCTACAATTAGCGTCCAAATATCATTTTTTCTAAAAAAGTAACCTTTAGCATGAAATTTTTCATTACTTAAAAGTTTTACTTCTATATTCCTATATGAAAGTAGTTTTTTTAAAGCTTTTGGCTGGGTAAAGTTTAGGTAATCGCCTGTTAAAATTTTTCCTTTAACACCTTTCTCCTCTAAAACTTTCAATTGCTCTAATATAAGAGAAAGCCCCCCCTCAGTTATAAAAGCTACTGAAATTATAAATTCATCACAGTTTTCAAGTTCTTTTCTTATATCTGTAACTATCTTTTTTTCTTTATTTGATAAAAGCTTATGTTGATATTCACTTTTTGACTCTATTTCAAAATTAATAGAGCTCGTTTTTAAACTTTCTACTAAGTATTTTTCCATCTCTCACCTTTTATTACATTTAATTTGTATAGTATATTATAACATATTTTTTAAATATAAAAACGGTTAAACTTTCTAAGTTTAACCGTCCACTTATTTATATTATAAAAATTCTAAACAATACCCCGCTACTACTACAGAAAGTGTTGTTACAGAAACTAATCCTGAAACTACATAGGCTGGACCTATCTTTTCCATAATAGCATTATATTCTAAATCTGTTTCAGCTACTGCTAAAGAGATTTCTTGAGCTACTAATAGGGTTGCGGGAAATCCTAAAAGCTGTGCCATTGCAATTCCCATAGATATATTTCTAGATCCTATTATTTTCCAAGTTGGTAAAATATACATTGTTACAAAACTTCCTATAACTAAAGCTCCAAATACAACTATTAAATGCCATCCTAAAGATAACAAATCTGTTGCTGTTATTTTTGCTAGTGAGGGAATTATTCCAGCAAAAACAGCTATAGTTATAAATCCAGAAGCTTTTCCATGATCTAAAATTTTCTCTGGAACAACCCCGTAGTGAGAAAGTGTAGCTCCTATAATTAGACACCATATCGTATTATTTATATTAGTTAAATCTTGTAATAAAAATCCTATATATGCACCTAAAGTTGTTATTCCAAAACAAACAAAAGGAGTAAAGTAGGCTTTATTTTTTTCTGAAAAAGTTGCCTTTTTTTCGATTTCGATAGATTTATTTTCTTCATTTTTTAAACTAAGATTCTCTCGATGCTTTTTCACTATACTTTTAGCTTCTTTTAATCCATAGTACGAAGCTATTGGTGTTCCTACAAATTTTTGTAAAGCGTATATCAATGTCCCAAATGCTGCTGCCATTGGAAATCCCTTTTCTAACGCTCCACTAACCATTATATTCGTGGCAACGATTCCTCCATTTATTATAGGAACTGCCACTAGAGCAGAGCTTTTACCTATTATTGGAACTATTAATAACATAAAACTAATAGCCCCAACCATAGAAAGCACTGAAACTAAGACTGTCCTCCACTCTGATTTCAACTGTTTGAAATTAACCATTGTTCCCATTCCAAAAACTAAAATAGGACTTGCCCAACGACCAACCTTTGTCAAACCTGATATCTCAACAATATCAACTGGTATTATTTTTAACATAAACAATATTAGGAAAATGAGCAAAGCTACAAATATTGATGACAACCTAGCTTTTGTTAAAACACTCAATATATCTCCAATAGCAAATATACATATTGTAATTGTTAACATTAATAACATCTCTTTCATCTACTACCTCTTTTTCTATTTTAGAAGCTCTTAAAATTTATAGCCTTAATTGTTACCATATTTTGAGTGAATTTTATAGTATCTTTATCTAATTTTAAATCACTCCCCATTGTAATTCCATTTAAGGCCATTCCTTTTAATAAATTATATAAAATTCTATCTCTATCTTCAAAGTTTGCCATTTTTATCCAATCCTTATAATTTCTTTTTACTTCAAACTTCTCAATTTCAAGACCTCCAAAATCAAAATCTTTTAGTAGGTCTTTTAACTCTCTTGAAGTAAAAAATTTATTATGAGAAAAATCTCTAATTTTTTCACAAGTATTTTGTAAAATATTTTCTCCTTCATCTGATGATGTATAAATATCAACTACTATAATTTCACCAAAAGGTTTTAATATTCTTTTTAATATCTGCATAACTCTTCTAATATCATGAAAATGATGGAAAGATAGAACACATATTATTGTATCAAAAAAGTTATCAGGGAATTGAGTATCATGTATATCTCCCTTTATAGCTTTTATATTTTTTATCTCTCTTTTTTTTATTTTAGATTTTAAACTATTAATCATTCCATTACTTATATCCAAAGCAAATATCTCATCAGCTTTATCTGCAAGACTTAGTGACAATAATCCCGTTCCGCACCCTAAATCTAAAACTCTTTTTCCCTTGAAAGGGTGACCTATATTTAGTATTCTATTCAAATACATATTATCCGTTAAAAGAGTATACTCATTATAACCACTTGCTTGTTTATCAAAAGATCTTTTTACTTTTTCCAAATAAAGATCTGTATCCTGTAAAAAATCATATCCCAATGCTATATATATTTTTTTCTCAGAAGTTGCTGATATTGTTTCCCCATTTTCAAAACGACTAATAGTTCTTATATTTAAACCTGTTATTTTAGATAAATCCCTTTGTGTCATTTTTCTTTTTTTTCTAAGCTCAATAACACTTTCAAAATCCTTTTCAATCATATATCCCTCTCTTTACTTGAGATTAATTAAATTAATAAAACTTTAATATCACTCTCATTAAAAGCATTACTATAACTGCATCAATAAGAGGAATCATTAGTAATAATTTTTGATACTTCTTTGCTACATCTGAAACTAAAACTATTCTAGCAAAGTGTCCTACTAAAGTTCCCATTATTATAACCGTTGGAAATAGTATCGTTGCTTGTTCTTGATTTATAAGTCCTTGTTCATAAAGAAGAAGTGCACTTGCGGCTCCTGCTGCCTTAGCAAAAAAGGCTGCTATCAAAGCTACAGTAGCTTCTCCAGGTAATCCAAATATTGCCATTATAGGTGATAAATATTTTCCTATTATTGGCATCATTCCTGTTACTGTTAAAATTGCTATTAATGCATAAGCCATAACCATAGCTGGAGCTATCAACTCTAGTCCTATATAAAGACCTTTTTTAGCTCCCTTCATAAACGTTTCTACTATACTAACCTTTTTTGTATTTGTTGTACTCACTTAAACTCCTCCTAAATAAACGCCTTATCTTTTTTTGCTTCTTTTTGATTTAATCTTTTGCAATAAAGTCTTACTATATTTGCCCCTATAATTTTTACAACAATCTGAATAAGTATAATTAATCCAACTGGTACAATAGAAACCGCTATAAGAGGTGCTCCACCAGTTAAGGTATTATTTATTACTCCTGATCCAGCATATTGATAAGCTACAAATATCGCTCTTTGATCATCTGTTATTTCATTATTTTCAAAATGCTCTTTTGTCATTACAGCTCCTACATCAGAAGAAGTAAATGTACTTACAAATGTTAAACCAACTACACCAGGTAATCCCATTAAAGGTTTTAAAAGCGGTGTGAATAATTTTGATGCTACTCTTAAACCTCCTAACTCTTGAGCAACCTCTATAAGTCCAAGAGCTAACATTGTTGTAGGAATAAGTGTCAACGCAAATAAGAACCCCTCTTTTGCTCCTGTTCCACCAGCTCCTCTAAAATCTAATTTTCCAGATACTTTACCAAAACTTCCAGCTAATGTATTAAAATCTAGTGCTCTTAAAGGTCCCTCAGCTTTTTGAAATGCTCCAGAAAATATCATTATTAACATAACTAATGATAACCACGCTATTATATTTTTTTTAGTATTATTATTATTCATCTTTTTATTTCCTTTCTTTAATTTAAGTTTATTTTTATTTAAAATCTTTTGGCATATTTAAAACAGTTGCAACTAATAGCTTTGCTCTTTCTTCTAAAGAGTCCACTAACGCTCTTTCTTCTAAAGTGTGATTTGCATATCCTCTAACTCCAATAGCACAAACAGTTGGTACTCCAGCCATAACACTATATGCAGCATCTGATGCTCCTCCTAATACGCACTCCTTTGGTTCTACAAACCCTAATTCTAAAGACGCTTGCTTTACCAATTCAAATAATCTCATATTTCCATCTGTTTTTTCCATAGGATGCATCAAAGATACTTTTTCTAAAACTGCTGTAGTCCCCTCAACATAAGATGTATTCGTAATATCTTCTAAAACTTTTTTCGCTATATCAACATCTTTATTTGTTCTAAATCTCACATCTATTTGAAGTTCACAGTCAGCTGGGATACTATTTGCAACTGTCCCACCTTTTATAACTCCAACATTGTAAGTGATTCCATCATAATTTGTTAATTTTTCCAAATTAATAGTTTTATATGCAGCTTCTTTTATAGCACTTATACCATTTTGTGGTTCATTCCCAGCGTGAGCTCCTTTTCCTTTTATTTTTATTTTATAAACTGCTCCACCTTTACGCCCTACAGCTATTCTTCCATCAACAAATCCTGTTTCACAATCAAAGGCTGCTGCAAATCCTTTTACTTCATTTAAAAATACATCAGCTCCTTTCCCTAAAGATGTAGAGTGTTGAATCTCCTCATCCCCTGAATAAACAAGCTTTATTTCTCTATCTATACCAATATGTTTTAATGCTTGAGCAGCTAGAAACCCAACTATTACTCCACCTTTACAATCTAAAACCCCTGGTCCAGAAATAATTCCATCTTCTATTTTTACAGGATTCTCTCCAAATCTTCCCTTTCTATGTACAGTATCAACATGTCCCATAAAAGCTACTCCTGGAAGATTACTATCTACTTTATAAGAAGCTACTAAACTATTTCCACTTCCTTGGAAATCATATATTTTTGTTTCCATCCCTACTTTTGAAAATTCCTTTTGTAAAAATGATTGTACTTTATCAATCTCTTCAAAATCATAAGCGTATGATTCCATTTTACAAATATCTTCCCATAATTTTCTCATCTCTTCACTCCTACTATCTATAAAAGTAAAAGCTTTTTCTAAATTATTTTTCATTATTCTATACCCTCCAATTTCTATTAATTTTTATAATCTTATTATATTTTCAAAAAAATAATTGTCCACTTTTTTTTTAAAAGTCTCATTTTATAAGGTATTGTCTTGTATGTTTCTACATGCTGTCTATAAATTGTCGTCTATGAAATAGAAAAATATTCTACAAAGTTCACAACAATTTTCCTTTTTTTCATGTACAAAAAAGGTGTGATTTTAGTTCGCCTTGCAAACACTAGCTTTCCCATTTTCAAAAAATGTGTTTATATATCAAAAAATAAATTAAAAAATAAAAATTTGGAATATTTATTTTCTTTTACTTTTTTGATATCATTACAGAGTAAGAAACATATCAAAGAAAGTCGGGGGACTAAAGCCATGATAGAAATTAAAGACATTAAATTAGCACAACAAGGAAACGAGGAAGCTACTGAAAAGATTTTCCACGAGTACCAAAGTTCAATCTTGAGAAATAATCGTAAATTTTTCTTAAAAGGTGCAGAATCAGATGATTTACTGCAAGAAGGTTATATCGGACTTATGAAAGCGATTAAATCTTATGATGAAACAAAAAATGCGTGTTTTAACACTTTTGCAAATCTATGTATTAGAAGACAGATTATAACAGCTGTAAAAACACATAGTTCTGCTAAATATCAAAACTTAAATTCTGCTGTTATGGGAGAGGAGTATGTTGGATTTGAAGAGGTTACTAAGTATAACTCTCCATCTATAAACTTCTACAATCCCGAAGAGATTGTTCTAGGAAAAGAGTTAATTAAACTTTTAGAAAATTTCTTAGTTGAAAATTTAAGTGATTTAGAAAAGAAAGTATTCTATTATTTATGTAAAGAATATTCATATATTGAAATTGCTGAAGCATTAGATGAAACTCCAAAGAAAATAGATAACACTATCCAAAGAATTAAAAAGAAAATATTAAACTATTTAGGAACTTACATTGAAAAATAGTTATTTAAAAATAGTAGCCTACATCTTTTGTAAGCTACTATTTTTTATGATAATATTTTTTGCTATCTCCAGCATCATGATAACCTACTAAAGAAACTTTTAATCTCTTGATTAGGTATTTTTAAAGAATATGATTTAAGCCCAGTTATTGAAGAAACTCTCATCTTTTCATATGTCAAATATCCTGAAAACAACATCAAAGACCATATGGTATTAATATTATTTAAGTCATCAAAGACTATATTTTCTGAGATTGTTTCCCAAATCGTTTCATCTTTAAATATCAATTCCAACTCTTCAAACACCTTTTTATCATTTTTAGCTAATAACTGCTTTATTAAGGCATTATCACTTGTGTTTATCCAGTATGCATCTAATTTATTTCTATTTAAAAAATTTATTAACGACCATGGATTATATACTAATTTATCTCCAAACGTGTAGCCATTATACCATTTTTTTACTTCTTCTAGTTCGTAATCTAACTTATAGTATTCCAAAGCTTCCTCTACTTCATTTTCAGTTAATCCAAAATAATTAAAATCATTATCTAAAATTGTAGATACTGTAAGATTATTTAAACCCGAAAATATACTTTCCTTAGCTACTCTTAATATTCCAGTGAGTACTGCAAATTCTAAATATGGATTCCCTTTTAATGCTGCACTTAGAAAGTTACGGAAGAAAAATATAGCTTCATCATAGTATCCTTGTGAATGAGCTGTTACTAAAGGTGTATCGTATTCATCTATCAAAATTACCACTTTTTTATTATATTTTTCATATAAAATTTTTGATAACTCTAAAAGTGATGTCTCTTGATTTTCTCTTTTTCTTTCTAATGTTACACCATACTTACTATATTCAGCTTGTATCAATAAATGCAATTTATTTAAGCAAAGCTCCCAGTTATTGACTTTTATATCTTTTAAACTTATATATATAACTGGATACTCCCCTTGATACACCATTTTATCTGTAGCTGAAATATCTAGTCCATTAAATAACTCTTTATTAACCTTTTTATTTTCTATATTAAAGAAATAGTTAAGCATTGACATATTTAAAGTTTTTCCAAATCTCCTCGGTCTTGGTAGCAATGTTACTTTAGATTTCTTATTTAATAGCTCATCTATTAATAAAGATTTATCTATTAAATAATAATTATTATCTATTATTTCTTTAAAATCATCTATCCCTACAGGCAACTTCTTCTTAACCATTTTTTCACCTCACTAATATTTTATATTATCTTTAGTATACCATATTTTTTATTAAAATTAGCATCCTCAATAAAATAAAAGTGTGAGATAAATCCCACACTTTTTCTACCTTAATACTTTATCTTTTTCTAATTCATTTTTCATTTTTTCTGCTAACTTCAAGTAATTATCCCAAGCAGTATTTCTTCTTGTAAATCCACTTTGCTTATAATTTCCTGACTTTTCAGTAGCTGGTAAGTCTGTTAAATCTAAAAGATTTTGAGTTTTTACCACTTTATCATTTAACGCATCCATCTGAACGTTAAACCCAATACGTGATGGCTCATCATACATAATACTCCAATATTTTGATTGTCTATAAAACTCTTTTAATTTTTTATCTTTTATCTCATCCTTAGTATCTGCAAAAATCTCATCATATCTACACTCTACTATTTTACCTTTTTCAACAATAACTTTTAAAACTCCAGTTAAACCATTCCCAAAGTTTTCAGAAACACTATAGTATTTAGAATCAGATTTTTTATCCATTTGAGAGCTTAATTTTTCTGCTAGTGGAACCATAGATTGTTGAATACTATTTGATGCTCCCGCTACCATATCAAAAGTCCCTGTTAATCTTTGCTCTTTTATCATTTGATTCTCAGCAACTAGAACCCCTTCTATCCAAGCTACTCCACTTTTTTCTACCATTGAAAAATTATACGGTGATAATCTTTTTGATACATTTTGGTAAAAACGATTATAATAGTTCGGTCTTGTTAATTCATTAAACTCTACATGAACTAATTTACCATTATTTTTTACTACTTCTAAGGTTCCTAAATGTCCCTGACGAAATCTCTCTTCAATTTTATAATAATCACCTTTTACAACTCCCTCTTTAGGCTGAACTGTCCAATTGGGAACTTTTATCTCACTCATAGAAAGTGATGATACTAACGTTAACATAGCTAATAAAAATATTTTTTTCACTTTATCCTCCAAAACTTTTTCTATAAATAGTATACTTGTATTTCAAAGTAAGTCAAGAATTTAATTGACAAATCTAGAATTTTTGGATATTATTACTATATAAATTGAATAAAGTTGTATTTTAATGCAATGTGGTGCCCACAAGAAACTCATTAGGTTGTTTTAAAACAACTCATCTTGCTAGGGTGAAGTGTATCGTTAGTAAAGGTAATCCTAGGATTACCTTTTTTTATTTATTATTTTTTATCAGGAGGAATTATATTATGGATCACAAATTTTACTTAAGAAGATGTATTGAGATTGCAGATGAAGCAGTTGCCAGTGGAAATAATCCATTTGGAGCACTTCTAGTAGATTCTAAAGGAGATATTATCGTAGAATCTGGTAATATCGAAATTACTGAAAAAGACTGTACTGGTCATGCTGAAACAACAGTTATGAGAAAAGCTACTAAGCTTTATTCTAAGGAGTTTTTATGGGATTGTACTCTTTACACAACTGCTGAGCCTTGCTGTATGTGTACTGGAGCTATCTATTGGGGAAATGTTGGAAGAGTGGTATTTGGAATAACAGAAAAACAACTTCTTGAGCTTACTGGTAGCCACGAAAAAAATCCTACTTTTGACGTTCCATGTAGAGAGGTTTTAGCTAAAGGACAAAAAAATATCGAAGTTATCGGTCCAATTGATGATGTTGATTTACAAGAGGAGATAGTTAAGATACATAGAACTTTCTGGAAATAGATTTTTTTAACGGGGGTTATATAATATGAAAAACCAGATATTTGAAACTTTAAAACCTTATCTTGGAAAAGTGATCTCTGCATTAACCCTTAAATCTACGGAATCTATAATCGATTTGACTCTTCCACTTATTATGGCTGATATTATTGATAAGGGTGTTATGAAACAAGATATTGATTATGTTATATCTAGAGGGCTATTTATGATAGCTGTAGCTACCTTAGGTTATATTAGTGCAATTGTTTGTAACTACTATTCTGTTCAAGCTTCTCAAGGTTTTGGAAAAGATTTAAGAGAAAAAATTTTTATAAAGATACAGGGCTTTAACTTCAATCAATTAAATCGTTTCACCCAAGCTTCTCTTATAACTAGAGTTACTCAAGATGTAACTCAAATAGTTATGACCTCTTATATGTGCATGAGAATGGTTGTTAAAGGACTTGTCACAGGTATCGGAGCTGTTATAATGTCATTTATAATAAACCCCTCTCTTTCTACAATACTTCTTATTATAGTCCCTATAACTGTCTACCTAACATATTTTTATATGAAAAAATCTATTCCTCTTTATACTGAGCTTCAAATAAGACTTGATAAACTCACACAAATAATAAGAGAAAATCTAGTTGGAATTAGAGTTATAAAAGCTCTTGTTAGAGAGGGAGTTGAAAATCAAAAATTTGAAGATAGAAATACTGATTTTGCTGAAAAAAATATAGAATCACAAAACCTTATAGACTCTAAAAGTCCATTTATAGCTCTACTTTTAAACTTAGGTATTTGTGCTATTCTTTGGTTTGGTGGACAAAAAGTGAATTTAGGTTCAATAAAAGTGGGGGAGGTTGTAGCTTTTGTAAACTATGTGAGTATGATTTTTTTCTCTCTCAACGCTCTATCTTTTCTTTTTACTCTTTTAAGTAAAACAGTTGTTTCTTCTGAAAGAATCAACGAAGTTTTGGAGGAATCTACTGAAACTTCTGAAGAAAATGAAGTTTCAAAAAATATAGATTCCAATTTTTCCATAGAGTTTAAAGATGTTTATTTCTCCTATGAGAAAAACTCTCCTTGGGTTTTAGAAAATATAAACTTTAAAATAAAAAAAGGGGAAATTATCTCCATAATCGGTGGAGTTGGTTCTGGTAAAAGTACTCTTATAAATTTAATTCCACGATTTTATGATGTTTCTAGCGGTTCTATTTTAGTTGATGGGATAGATATTAAAAAATATAATCTTAAAATTTTAAGAGAGAAAATAGATCTTGTTATGCAAAAAACTTTCCTTTTTTCTCAAAGTATTGAGGACAATGTAAAGTGGGGAAAACTTACAGCTTCTCAAAATGAAATTGAAACTATAGTGGAAAAATCTCAAGGAAGTGAATTTGTTAATAATCTTCCTGAGAAATATAAAACTAAAGTGGCCAAAGGTGGAATGAATTTTTCGGGAGGACAAAAACAGAGAATCTCTATAGCTCGAACTTTAATTAAAGAGTGTGAAATTTTAATTTTTGACGATAGTTTTAGTGCACTAGATTTTATAACAGAAGCAAAATTAAAAAAAGAGATTTTAAGTTTAAAAGGAGATAAAACAGTTATAATAATCTCTCAAAGAATATCCTCTATTAAGAACTCTGATAAAATAATCGTTTTAGATAATGGGAGAATATGCGGCACAGGTACCCATACAGAACTTTTAAACTCTTGTGAAATTTACAAAGAGATTTGCCAATCTCAAGAAATCTGTTCTAAAGAGGGGGAGTCTTATGAGAATAAAAAATGAAATTTTGAAAAACCTACTTCCATATCTTTTAGAACATAGAAAAAAATTGATTTGGTTAAGTTTTATTGCCATCTTAGGAAATGGACTAACTTTAATAGGTCCATATCTCATTGGAAAAGGAATAAATATACTCAAACTTCAAATGTCTAGGGTAGATATTATCTCTCTTGGAAAAATAACTTTTCTTCTTGGAATAGTTTATACTATTGGAGCTTTTTTAACTTTTATACAAAATATAACCATGAATAGAGTTTCTCAACAAATAGTTTGGCGTATGAGAAAGGAGAGCTTTGAGAAACTTCATAAATTTTCTTTAAAGTTTTTTGATAATAACTCTCATGGAAATATTATTAGTATAATGATTAATGATATTGACAATATAAGTAGTTCTATTTCACAAATTGGAACTCAAGTTGTTGTCAGTATTCTTACCATTGTTATAACTTTAGGAATTATGACCTATATAAGTCCCACACTTACACTTATACAAATAGTTTTAATTATTGTAACTGGAGGTTTTTTACGAAAATTAACTCTTAAAAGCCGTGAAAAAATGAGAGAACAGCAAAGGTACTTAGGAGAATTAAGTGGATATGTCGAGGAGATGCTCATGGGAGAAGCTGAGGTTAAATCCTTTACTTATGAAGAAAATGCTATTAAAAACTTTAAAAATCTCAACGAAAAATATAAAGAGAACGCTGTTAAAGCATATTTTTTTACAGGTTTTAGTTACCCCTCTTTAAACTATATAGGAAATATAGGGTATGCCCTTATAGTGCTTATTGGGTCTATTTTTATTTTAAATAATGAAATTACCTTAGGAGGTCTTTCAAGTTTTATAATCTATTCTAGAATGTTTAATCGACCAATAGCTAACATCTCAGATGTTTACAGTATTATCCAAACTGTTCTTGTCAGTGCTGAAAGATTCTTCACTTTAGTCAATCAAGATGAGGAGAAGGAAACAGGAGATAAAAAAGTAATTCTAGAGGAAACAAAGGGTAACATACAATTTATAGATGTGACATTTGGATATCAAAAAGAACAAAAGATTATTGATAAATTTACCTTTGAAGCTAAATCTGGAAATATGATTGCAATAGTTGGACCTACTGGAGCTGGAAAAACTACTATAACTAATCTTTTAATGAGATTTTATGAGATTGATTCTGGTAAAATTATAATTGATGGAAGAGATATAAGAGAGTATTCAAGAGGGGAACTGAGAAAACTTTTTGGAATGGTACTTCAAGATACTTGGATTTTCACAGGTACTATTAAAGAAAACATAGTTTATGGAAATGAAAATGTCACTGAAGAGGAGATTATAGATGCAGCAAAATTAGCTTGTGCTCATGATTTTATTATAAAACTCTCTCAAGGCTATGACACAAAAATTAGTGAAGAAAATATAACTTTATCTCAAGGTCAAAAGCAACTTATCACTATAGCTCGTGCTATTTTAAGAGATCCTCGATTTCTTATTTTAGATGAAGCTACAAGTGGGGTAGATACAAGAACAGAGATGAGGCTTCAAAAAGCTATGGAAAACTTAATTCATGGAAGAACTAGTTTTGTAATAGCCCACCGTTTATCTACTATAAAAAGTGCTAATCTTATTTTAGTCATAAGGGATGGAAAAATAGAGGAGCAAGGTACGCATAAAGAACTTATGGATAAAAAAGGGTTCTATTATACAATGTTTAACGAGCAATATACAAATATTTAATTAGACCCATTAAACCCTAATTAGATCCACTTAATTATTCACAAATGAAAAAAGAGGTTATACAACCTCTTTTTCTATTTTATATATCCCAGTGCTTTTAGTATCTTTTCTCCTAAGTTTCTATTTTTACCCTTATATGGATAGCAATGAATATGTATTGCTGGATTAAAATTTAACTCTATTATGGCGTAGTTACCAATTGGATTTGGATTTTTTATATCCTCTATCATCATATCTACCCCACATATCTTCGCTCCCACAGCTTTTGAAGCTTTTACAGCAATCTCTTTATACTCATCTAAAATATCATCTGTATAGTCTAGGCTATCTCCCCCTGTACTTATATTTGAATTTTCTCTCAAATATATAACTTCATCTTTTTTAGGAATATACTCTATAGTTAATCCTTGTCCTTTTAAAAATAACTTTTCAGAATCTCCTAATCTTATCTTTTCTAAAGGCGTTTTATAACCAATACCCCTCAATGGATCTAAGTTTTTCTCTTCCACAAGCTCTTTTATACTTCTCTCTCCATCTCCCATTATATTGGCAGGAACTCTATGTAAAATACCAACGACCTCCTCTCCTATAACAAAGATTCTATACTCTTTTCCTTTTACAAATTTTTCTATAAGAATTGAGCTATCCTCTTTAAAAGCTATTTCCAATGCTTTTTCATAATCCTCTTTTGAAAAATCCTCTTTAAATATTGTAATACCAAGTCCAAAATTTGTAGACTTAGGTTTTATAACTGTTCCAGCTCCATATTTTCTATAATCATTTTTGGCTTCTTCAATACTAAAATAATCTTTTCCTTGCGGAACTACAATCCCCTCTTTTTCTAAAACTTTTTTCGTTACAACCTTATTCTCCATAATAAGCATTGTTACATATGAATCTAAAGATGTTTTAGTCGCTTGTTTAACATATTCCACCTTCCCATTTTTTTCTAGATGTATAAAATTTTCCTCTCTATCTAAAAGTTCAAATTTAACTCCATTTTTTATAGCTGCTTTTAGTAATATCTGAGTAGATAACTCCAAATCTTCAAACCCTTTAAGAGTATATGGAGTTTTTTTCATTTCATTTAAAAACTCTTTTGCCTTATTTATATGAAATTTTACAAAACCTTTTTGTCCTACCTCTTTTAAAACCATATCTGAGTATAATCTATTTGATAAAATCTTATTTTTTTGATACTGTAAAGTTTTCTCATCTTTATTTGTAAACGCTCCTACAGTTTTTAAATATCTTTCTATCTCCTCTAAAATAACCATTGAATACTCTTTTGGAGAAACATTTTTATCTTCGCAACAAATTAGCCTAAACTCATCTGAATTACCCCTATTTGCAAGAATCTCTTGATTTTTTAAATATCTAAAATAATCTTTTTCTTCAAAAGGTTCATCATCTTTTAAAAATAAAAAAAGTATAAAAAGATGTAAAAATTCTAAATCTGCTTTCTCTATACCTATCTCTGAAAAAGGATTTAAATCTATTGATCTAAACTCTAAATACTCAATTCCACTATTTTTTAACTCTTTTAATATCTCTTTAGGATTTTTTGTTTTTAATCTAATTGGGCTATAATACTCTTTCGCACTTGAAATACTCTCTTTTTCTATTAACTTCTCTAAGCTTTCAACATACTTATCTACACTTTCATAATTAACAAAAAAATCTTTTTCATTTCTATAGCCACAACTACCATTTCTAAAAGAAACTAAGTCTTCAAAATAGTATGTATCATCAGTAAATCTTTTCATTTTATCTATACATTTTTGAAGATATGTCTCATGAATGACAGGACTTGCACCTAATAGGTATATAATCATCCAACCATATTTAAAATAATTTCTAGATATTTTTAAATAAATACTATTTTTAAACTCTTTAAATGATGTTTTCTTCTCAGATAACTCATATAGCTCCTTTAAAAATTCATCCTCAAAAGAGAAATTAAAATGTATTCCTGATAAGAGTTGTTTTTTTCTACCATATTTTAATGCTAACTTTTCTCTATACTCCTCTAATGCTTTATTTTCTGGAAATTTTCCAATTGGAATTAGCTCCTCAGACGGTAAAATTGGAGGTACACTTTGAGACCATAGATACTCCTCTTTTAAATTTGTTGCAACTATCTCATGAATATTTCTTAAAAAATTATAAGCCTTTTCCACACTTTTTTCTGTAGGAGTAATCATCTCAATTTGACTTTCAGAAAAATCTACTGTAATATATGGATTTTCTGTTTTTTCTCCAAAAATCTCTGGATGAGGTGTTGTAGCCAGCTCCCCGTTTTCTTTAACTCTTACACTCTCTTTTTCGATACCAAATCTTCCCTTTTTTATATCCAATCCTAAAGAATTTTCTTTTATAATTTTTTCTATTGTGTTCATTTTTTATCAACTCCCCTATTTAAATATTTTTTAAAAAGCAATGGCGACAAAGCTCCCTTTATTACACTTGATAATGCTATACTTATCCACACACCATTTAATCCAAAATACTCCTCTTTTGATAAAATCAAAGCAGCTGGTATTCTTAAAGATGTGAATATTATACTTATTATCGATGGAACTTTTGGTTTCCCAATTCCACTAAAAGCACCATTTGTTACAATCTCATAACACATAAACAGTTGAGAAAAACCAATTATTCTCATATAGTTTATAGATATCTCTACTGTTTCTGGTTTCTCTACAAATATTTTAACTAAATATCCTGGAAAAAATATGAATATTGCAGTTGTTATTGCACCAATTCCCGTACAAAGATACATTGCTGTTTTATATCCAGATCTTATTCTCTCCTCTAAACGTGCACCATAATTTTGACCTATAAAGCTTGAAATAGCACCTTGTAACCCAGCTATAGTCATAAATGTTATAGACTCTATTTGTAGACCAATCTTTTGAGCTGCAATAGCATCTGGTCCCCACTGAGATATTATTTTTGCTATAGCTATTCCAAACCCTGTAAATAAAACTCTTTGAATAGCAATTGGAGTTCCTAAGACCATCATCTCCCTCATTTTACTCCAACTTTTTGATATATAACTTTCAACTTTAAAATAATCTTTTGATTTTTTTACAAATAGATATGTATTTATTCCCTCAGCTAAAACTGTAGCTATTGCAGCTCCAGCTACTCCCCAATCAAATACAAAAATAAATATAGGATCTAAAATTATATTTAAAATAACTCCAACACTGCTTATTTTAAAAGGTAACTTACTTTCTCCATAACTATTTAAAATTCTCGTATACAAGAAGTTAAAAAACTTAAAAATCAATCCAATTCCACCAATGACTAAGTACACTTGAGCCATTCTTTCAACTTCATTTTCCAAATTAAAAAATTTTACTAAATTTTTAGAAAAAATTACAATTGGAAGAATAAATGATATTGCCATTAAAAAGTTTAAGGTACATGAGGCTTTTATATACTCTTTAGTGCTTTCCATATCTTTTGCACCTATTACATGAGAAACTTTTATCCCTGCACCTATTACAATCATTGAATTAATTGCATATCCTAAATTTATAAAAAAACTTGCTGTTCCAACTGCAGCTACAGCGTTACTACCAATTTTCCCTACCCAAAACATATCCACTAACCCGTATATCATCTGTAAAAATGATGATCCCATTATTGGAAACGCTAAGGAAAGTAGTATTTTTTTTATATCTCCTGTTGTTAAATCCACTTTTTTCATAAAATCTCCTTTAGACTATATCAGTTTTTTCTAATATGACTTTAACACTTTTCAAATATTTTGTCAATTTAATTAATCAAAATAAAAAAAGATGTGATTTCTCACATCTTTACCAACTGTTTACTTTTTATCCTGCTTTGGAAATGGTATATAATCAACTAAAATATCCACAAAAGATTGAATATTTCTAGTTTGAATAATTACCTTTCCTCTCCCCTTAAATGTATTTAATAATCCCTCTCCTGATTTAAATCCAAATAATCCACTTGCTATCTCTAACTTATAATCTAATGTTTCTTGCCAACACACTACATGACCATTATCTATTTGAAAAGGTTGTGAACCATCTAACTCTATCTCAATTAGATCTCCAAATCCATTGACTAAAAGTTCTCCCTCTCCTTTGGATTTTAAAATAAAGAATCCACCAGTTCCTCCTAAAATAGAGTTCAAAAGTCTTTTTTGTCTAGTTGATATATAATCAACTGATGTATTACATGCTAAAAATGCTCCATCATTAATATACCATTGATTTCCCGAAGATACATTTAGAACTTTTATATTTCCAAATCCCTTTGGTGCAACTGCCACTCTTCCTGAAGATTTAGCTGTAGCTACAGATGTAAAGAAACTCTCTCCTCCTAGAAAAGCTTTTCCTATCGCTGAAAAAAAACCACCATTTACTTTTCCCTCTAAATTTATACACCCATCTTTATAAACCATACATCCTGGCTCTATTCTTATGCTTTCTCCTTTTTCTAACTGAAACTCAACAAGAGAAGCACTTGTTGATGATGTTTGAACTATTTTCAATTTTTTCACCTCACAATTTTTTATCGAACTATATTAAAAAAAAATCATATATATTCTATTTAAATAATACTTTTTAGTAAAATTTCAATAAAACATATATGATTAAGAGCTTATTGGTGCCTGAGGGGGGACTCGAACCCCCAAGGTGCAAACACCGGCGGATTTTGAGTCCGCTACGTCTACCAATTCCGTCACTCAGGCCTTTCGTTGTTATTTTATACCAATTAGAGAGGTTTGTCAACAACTTTTATAATTCTTAAAAGGAATATTCTAATTTTATACGTAAATAACTTAAAGTCTAATGTCTAAATTTTTTAATAATTTTAAGGAGGTAACTTATATGCTTAAAAGATTTATCTTTTTATCAGTTTTAGTTTCTGCTTTAGTTGGATGTGCTAATAATGGTTTTTATAACACTCCAACAGTTAGAAAAAATGCACTTGGTGGAGCTGCTGTTGGTGCTCTTGCTGGTCAGCTTATTGGTAGAAACACTGCTGGTACTTTAATTGGTGCTGGAGTTGGTGCTCTTGCTGGAGCTGCTATTGGAAACGAAAAACAAAAAAACTATTATAGAAACAGATACTATTATTAATTAGGAGGTTTTCAATGAAAAAAACATTATTATTTTTATTCTCTCTTACTCTTTCAGTAAGTATATTAGCTAGTAGTGACAATTACAACTTTCCTAAATTAAAAGAAAAGATGGAAAAAGATGGTTATAAACTGGAGTATGTAAAAAAAGATGAAGGATTTAATTTTAAAAAAGGGGATTCTCATGTTGAAGTTACAGATTATAAAAATTATGCTAATTTAAATGATGCTATAGCTAACTCTATAAACTTATTAGAAGAGAAAGGATTTAAACTTGTTCCTCAAGAGTGTGACTTTGGAAATGGTGTTTTAGTTTTTACTAATCCAACTATAAAAAACTATGCTTTTGTTCTTTCTGCAAACTATAAGCAAAATATTATGTTAAATACTGGTGGAGCACCAAAAGATGTTGAATTCTCGGTAAAAACTTTACAAGAAACTTTAAAACCTACTAAAAAATAAAAAAAGTGAGTTTTAAGTATGATGCTTAAAACTCACTCCCATATTTCACTCTACTACACCCAACTCTTTCTATTTATTCAATCTTTTTGCTAACTCTTGAACAGCATATGAAGCTACATCATCTGCATAAGTTCCAGTTCCAAACCCAGCGTCGTATCCTAACTCTTTAGCTAATTCATGAGTGATTCTAGCACCACCACAAATTACTAACATCTTATCTCTTAATCCCTCTGCCTCTAACATTTCAATAAGCTCAATTAAGTTTTTAATATGAACATCCTTTTGAGTAACTGTTTGAGAAACTAAAAGTACATCAGCACCTATTTCAATAGCTTTAGCTATAAAGTCCTCATTTAACACCTGACTTCCCATATTTAAAGCCTCTATCATCTCATATCTTTCTAATCCATAGTGTCCTGCATAACCCTTCATATTCATTACAGCATCTATTCCAACAGTGTGTGCATCTGTTCCTGTACTTGCCCCTAACACAACTATTTTTCTTCCAATATTTTCTTTTACAAACTTGTCAGTTTCCTCCATTGACCAAGTTGTTGATTCAACTTTTGGAACATAGATAGACTCATAATCAACTGTATGAGTACAATTACCATAGCAGTTAAAAAATGTAAATCCATCTGTTAACTCTTTAAAATATGAAACTTGTGGGTTTTCAAACCCCATTTTCTTCATAAGCTGTTTTGCAGCTTCAACTCCCTCTGCTCCTGCTGGTACTGGTAAAGTAAATGAAAGTTGAGTCTTTCCATCATTCATTGTATCTCCATATGGTTTAACTGCCTTTAAATCTAATGTTGTATCAAATGTTTTTGCTTTCATTGAATATAATCCACCACTCATTACTTAACCCCTCCTAACATTTTTGGAATAAACAGATTCATGTAGCTAGATCCTTTTTCCACAACTCCAGCTAGTCCTTTTCCACCTGTTCGACTTCTTTTTATATCTGCAAAAGTTCCTTTTTCTAGTGAATTAAATAGTCCATCCTCAACCATTTTCTCAAGTAGTTCCACTGATTCATCTAAAACAAGTTGAGCTCTTTTTTGAATTATTCCATCTGCTTTAAACTCTATTTCAGATCCAAAATCTCTCATATTGTTAAATATGTATCTTGCATTTTCTATTGATAAATATCTATCTGACATAAATGGTGTATGGATAGCTTCTGTCATCATTCCTAACAGTTGAAGCCCCTGTCCTGTCATTATTGCAACTTGATTAAACAGTGCATCTTGAATATGACCTTTAAATATATTTCCTGTCATAAACTTTGTAGGTGGCATATATTTTAATGGTGCCTTAGGGAATATCTCTCTAGTCATCTGTGCTTGTGCTAACTCTAATAGGAATCCATTTTCTAACTCTGGGTCCATTTCAAATGCGTGTCCTAATCCCATCTGTTCTTCAGGAAGACCAGCCATAAATGCTAATTGCTCATTTATTAAGTCTGATGCTAAAACTGTATGAGCATTTTCCACTGCATCAGCTGTTGTTAAGTAGTTATCCTCTCCTGTATTTATTATAACTCCTGCAAATCCATTTATTACTCTTGAGAAAAACTGGTCAACTAATGTTCTTTGCATATTTATATCTCTAAATAGTATTCCATATAATGCGTCATTTAACATTACATCAAGTCTTTCTAAAGCTCCCATAGCTGCAATCTCTGGCATACAAAGTCCTGAACAATAGTTACAAAGTCTTATGTATCTTCCAACCTCTTCTCCAACTTCGTCTAGAGCTTTTCTCATAATTCTAAAGTTCTCTTGAGTTGCAAAAGTTCCTCCAAATCCCTCTGTTGTAGCTCCATAAGGAACATAGTCTAGTAAACTTTGCCCTGTTGTTCTAATAACAGCTATTATATCGGCTCCCTGTCTTGCTGCAGCTTGAGCTTGAATAACATCTTCATATATGTTTCCTGTTGCAACTATTACATATAAATAAGGTTTTGGCCCCTCTCCAATAGTTGTTAGATACTTCTCTCTTTGCTCTCTATTTGATTTGATTCTCTCTACAACTTTATTTACAATAGGTTCTACTGCTTTTTGAACCTCATCTTTACTGTGCTGTTTAATCTTAGTTAAATCTAACTCTCCAGAGCTTACTTTGTCAGCTATCTCTTGAGGAGACATTCCTGTTTCTAGCATAGCATTTCCTACAAAATACATTACCCCTTCTGATAAAACACCCTTATCTTTTAAATGATCTACTACAATGTTTGGTAGTGGTACCTCGTCACAATCTACTCCATCTATCTCTAACAATCTACAAATTGTTCTTTCAACTGCAACAGTTGTATATGAATCCACAAATTTTTGTACATCTACTGCTATATCTTTAGCCAATCCTCTAGCTTTATCTACCTTATTGAAATCCAAACCTAACTTACTTTTAAACATTAACGTCCTCCTTATAAATACTTATATGCGTTATTTATAATATCTTCATCTATTTTTAATAGTTTTCCTATTATCAATGCTTCCTCTGGAACACTATCATCATCCGCTTCAATTAGAGAGTAATCTATATAATCCTCAATATTTTTATAGTTTACATCCTCCTCTATTTCCGTTTTCTTAATCCCTTTAACCCTTAATTTTACAACCTCTTCTCCCACTTGATCATAATGAGTTGTTATTACAGATTCTATAAAATAATTATTAAGAATCGTTATTACACTTTTTAAAAGAGCTCTTCCCTCTTGGGGGTTAGTCGTTCTTGCTAACTCATCTATTAAAACAAGAGGTCTTACACCTTTTTTTATCTTTTTAACTATTCTATCTATCTCTAACATCTCTGCTGCAAAGGAGGATAACCCCTCTTCTAAAGATTGAGTATCTCCAATTGATAAGCATATCTCATCAACAAGTTGTATTTCTCCCTCTATTGCTGGAATATAAAATCCCATTTGTGCCATATTTTGCACCAAACCTAAAGTTTTCAGTGTCAGAGTTTTTCCAGACATATTTGCTCCAGTTATAACTGTCACGCCGTTGTGAAGTGTTATATCAACCTTTTGGTATGTCTTGTCTTTATCCTCCAATATTTTTAAAACCTTTGGATTAAAAACACCTTTAAGCTCAGTTTTATTTGTAAATATAGGTTTCACTAAATTTAATTTTTGAGCTTGATGTGCTTTTGCTAAAATTAAATCTAAATACCCCAATCTTTTTATAGAACTTTTTAAAACTTGATTATAGTTTGATAATTTCCTACTAATAACCTTTCTTACATCATCTTCCAACTGCATCTCAGTTTCATATAATGTTTCATCTTTAGTTTCTTTTATAACTTTTCTAACTTCAGATAATTCTATGGAGTAGGAACTATATATATGAAAACTTGCTATTCTAAGTTTATCTGGATCCAATATATCAATTACTTTTTCCAAATTTTGAGGAGCTAAAAATTTATAATTTTCACTCAAAATTTCATATATCTCTTGGGAGATCATGGAAAAAATTTTAATCTCAAAAAGTTCAACATCATCTAATATATATCCATTAGACAATCTATTTACAATACTCTCAATATCTTTTAATGCTGATAATTTTCTTTTTAATGTAGTATAAATCTTGGGTTTATTTTCTAAAAGAGTTATTACACTTTGTAAATTTTCAAACTCTTTTTCCAATTTCAAAATATCTTTTGAAAACTCCACACTTTTTAATGTTCTTTTTCCCAATCTACTTACTATATCTAAGGTGTCAATTATATAATCAAATCCTATCTTTTCAAAGTTCATAACCATCCTCCCTTAGATTGACAACAGGTACCTCTGCAAACTCCTCTATAGCTTTTATAAGCTCCTTTGAATCCAATATATGCCCTGTTGGAGCCACTGGATTAACTGTTATTGCCACTAGTTTTGTTTTTAATAATACCTTTAATTTTCCACCTTTTCTTATAAATCTATTTAGTATCTCTCCAGATACAAATACTTTGGTAAAATCTTTTACAACTATCTCTATATTTTCTAAAAAACTCTGCTTTGTTAAGCTCTCTATAAATCTTTCTGTTAAAACTCCTGTTATATAAAGAGAACATTTTTCTTGAAATATATTTTCTTCCAACTGTGAAAAATTCAGTATTGATTTAATTGGTAGTTTATTTATAATATCCTCTTCCCATAAAACTTTATAAATTCCATCCTCTAAATCTATTATTTTCTCTTTTCTTTTCTCCTCTAAACTATCTAATTTTAAAAGATTTATAACATGCTTTGTTTTTTTTATAATCTCTTTACTATTGATAGAAACTGCCGCCCCTGTTGATAGAACTATTCCCTCTGTAATAATAGGAGACCCCACACTTAAACGTGATAGGGCCCCATCTACTAATACACTGTCTACACCTTTTTCTAGAACTTCATCTATAATCTCTTTTACCCAAGTTCCATTGGATGGTCCAGATAGTAAAACTTTTCCCTCTCCTAGGGCTCTTGCTGTTACAAGACGCCCTAGAGCAGTGGATTTTTCACTAACATCTAAAATTTCAGCTTGAAATCTCTTTTTTATATAGTGTTTTTCACTAGTTACAAAAATCATCCCTTCATAGATTGTTATTTCAGGCTTTGATGTATCTGTCACTATATCAACTGTTTCTCCATCTATTCCTATTGAAGTAACTGCTGTTGTAACCCCTTCATCCTTCAATCTTTTTAAGATATAATTCATAGTTTCTGTCTTACCAACATTTTTTTCTAATCCAATAGTTGCTATACTTTTATAGTTTTTTATATCTTTTATAAAGGGCATGATTCTCTCCTTTCAAGCTTTCTATATATTAATGAGCGTTTCTTTGCTTTCTATCAAGTTGTCTTGGCTCTAAAGTTTCTTCACATCCACTCATAAGTCCTGCAACTCCAACTTGCTTTTTCTTTGTTTCCCCTTCACAAACATCACACTCACACTTATTCTCATAGTTTGTAGGTTGAGTATATGTTGTAATTACTCCTTCAAAGTTTCTAAGAACAACTTTATCTGGAGATTGAGAGATTATATAGTTTGGCATAACTGGAATTTTTCCCCCTCCACCTGGAGCATCCACAACAAATGTAGGTACTGCATATCCTGATGTATGACCTCTTAATCCTTCAATTATCTCAATTCCTTTAGATACAGGTGTTCTAAAGTGCTCGATTCCCATTGATAAATCACATTGATAGATGTAGTATGGTCTAACTCTCATTTTAACTAAGTTATGAACTAAATCTTTCATTATATGTACACAATCGTTTACTCCTTTTAATAAAACTGATTGATTTCCTAAAGGAACTCCAGCATTTGCTAGCATATTACAAGCTTTAATCGCTTCTGGAGTTATCTCTTTAGAGTGATTAAAGTGAGTATTTAACCAGATTGGGTGGTATTTCTTTAACATGTTACAAAGTTCTGGAGTTATTCTTTGAGGCATAACAACTGGAGTTCTTGATCCAATTCTTACAATTTCAACGTGAGGAATCTCTCTTAATTTACTGATGATATGCTCTAAGTTCTCATCAGATAAAAGTAATGGATCTCCTCCAGAAAGTAGCACATCTCTTACTTGAGGTGTATTTCTTATATACTCAATAGCTTTTTCAATTCTCTCCATTGGTAAAGCGTGGTCTGTTTGTCCTGCAAATCTTCTTCTTGTGCAGTGTCTACAATACATTGAACACATATCAGTTACAAGAAGTAGCACTCTGTCTGGATATCTATGAGTTAATCCTGGAACAGGTGAGTCGCCATCTTCATGAAGTGGATCCAATTGATCTGCTGCTGATTTATGTAGCTCATTTATAGATGGAACTGCTTGCATTCTAACTGGGCACTTAGGGTCATTAGGGTCCATTATACTTAAATAGTATGGAGTAATTCCCATTCTAATAGTTTCTAAAGACTTTTTAATCCCCTCTTTCTCCTGCTCTGTTAATGTCATTAAACTCTCAAGTTGCTCTAAAGTTTCTATTCTATTTCTAACTTGCCATCTCCAGTCATTCCACTGCTCATCTGTTACGTTAAATCTTTCTCTCAAATTCATCATTGATAAACTCCTCCAAAATTTTCTATTGAAACCTTTTTTATTTTTTAACAAATTTTTTAATTAAACGTATAGCTTTTCAAATAACTCTCTAATTGCTTTTGATTCTCTTACAATCTCTAAAGTCAGATTAGCATGTCCTTTTGTATATCCATTTCCAACTATCATAGTTACATCTTTACCTACACCCTCTGCTCCTAAAGCAGCTTTTGTAAATGATGTAGCCATTGAGAAGAAATAAACTACTCCATCATCTTTTGTTATTAATATTGATGACATCTCTGTTCCTGGAACATTTACATTATTTATTACAACATCACATAACTCCCCATTTGTGATTTCGTTTATTTTATTATAGATCTCCACTGGCTTTGTTGCATCCCCTACTAAAACAACATGAGCAAGTCCTAAATCTCTAATTCTTTGAGCATTTGCTTCTGAGTATTCAAATACTATAACTTTTCCATTTTTCCCAACATTTTTCATAGCTTGATAACAGCAAAGGATTCCTGATTTTCCTCCACCACCAATTATACAAACTGTATCCCCCTCTTTAACTAACTTTTCAACTTGAGCAGGTGCTCCAGCTACATCCAGTGCTGCAAGTGCTAATTTTTCAGGAATATCATTTGGTAAAACAGCATATATTCCACTTTCAAATAGAACAGCTTTTGCATCTACATCCACTTGGTCATTTGAAATGTTTATCTTTTTAATCTTCTCTATCTTTAAAGGCGTTAATGAAAGCGAAACTAAAGTTGCTATTTTATCTCCAACTTTTAAGTTTTTATCAGGGAAGTCTGCTCCTATTTTTTCAATAGTTCCAATTAACATCCCTCCTGATCCTGTCACAGGATTTTGCATTTTTCCTCTCTCTGCCACTATACTTTCAATCATCTCTGCCATTTTTTTCTCATCTTTATTACATGCTTCTTTAATCTGTGTAAAACTAGCTGAATCAATATTTAGAGTTTGTACATTAATTAATACTTCATTTGACATAATCTCCATATCATTAGATATTTTTAATGCTCCTTGTGGTAATGATCCAACAGGCTCTATTACTCTGTGTGTTCCAAATTTGCATCCCTTTTTCATAATATCCTCCTTAATTTAAACCTAATATTTTTCTTGCCTCAGTTGGATTTGCTATCTCTCTTCCAAACTCCTTTGCAAGTCTTACAACTTTTTCAACTAATTCACCATTACTTTTTGCTAATACACCTTTTTCAATATATACATTGTCTTCAAATCCAACTCTTACGTGACCTCCTGATATTATAGAAGCCGCCGCAAGAGTGAATTCAAATCTTCCAATCCCAGCAACTGAATATGTAGACCCACAAGGTATGCTCTCTTTTAAAAATATGAAATCTCTTAAATCTCCAGAAATTCCACCATTTACTCCCATTACAAAACTAAAGTGAATCGGCTCTTTAATAAATCCTTTTTTGCACAATCTAATTGCCATATCTATCATTGATTTATCAAAAACTTCAACCTCTGGCTTAACACCCAAATCTATCATCTTTTTTCCAAACTCTTTAATCATATTCTCAGTGTTCACAAAAATTTCGTCGCCACCAAAGTTTAATGTCCCACAATCCAATGTTGCCATCTCTGGTTTTAAATCAACTGGCTCCAATCTTTCAGCTGAGGTCATCCCCACTGACCCCCCTGTAGAAGGTTGAACTATTACATCTGGACATCTCTTCTTTATAGCTTTTATACACTCATCATATCTTTCTTTTCTTTGAGTTGGAGTTCCATCATCCTCTCTAACATGAAGATGGATAACACTCGCCCCCGCTTTATATGCACTATAAGCTTCTCTAGCAATCTCTTCTACTGTATATGGTACAGCTGGATTATGTTCTTTTGTCACTTCAGCACCACAAATTGCTGCTGTTATTATCAACTTTTCCATAGTCTACCCCTTTCTCTGAACAGCTTTTGGAACAACACAAGTACCAACTGCTTTACATACTACAATAGGTTCTTCTAAAAAATCTGCTGCTGAATCACAAATATCAGCTCTTGGAACAATCACTTTTCTAGCTTCAAAACTCATTACTCTTGAAGTATTTCCAACTTTTGTAATCTCTCCTACAACCTCTAAATAATCTCCAGCGTATACAGGAGCCATGAACTCTACCTCACTATAAGCCTTGAATAAACCTTCATCCCCATCATGCTTTATAAGTAGCTCTGTTGCTACATCCCCAAATAACTGTAAAATTCTTGCTCCGTCTACTAAATTTCCACCATAATGAGCGTCTGCTGAACTCATTCTCAATCTTATCATTGATTTTGTCATAACTCCTACCTCTCCTTCACATATTTTTTATTATGCTAACTCTTCTGTTTCTGTTGCTACTTCTACCTCTTCGTTTTCTCCTACCAATTGTACATTTGGCTCTGATGGTAAAGCAAATCTTGGAATAAATCTATCAAGCCCTGTTAAAGTCAGTATTAAAATACTTCCAACAGCTATATAAGCCATAAAGTTAAACTTTATAATACTCATTGCTGTAAATGTGGCTAAAGGATACACTGCATTTGCAATTCCTAAGTAGAATCCTATGTATACGTGCCACGGAATTAATTGGGATCCAAAAACTCCCAGTGCATCACTAAATGTTGCATTTCTAAGTCTTAATGTTTCGATATCTTCTGGGCTTCCTTTTACATTTTTTTCAACAAGCTCTTTAATGATTGGTCCTATAGTTACAATTTGTGCCATTTCATCTGCTAAAGCAGCGTTTCCTAATACTGATAAAACACCATTGTAGAACATAAGTTGTCTAACATTTCCAGAAATCCTTTTAATAAGAATCGATATTGGTCTGAAGGCATCCATAATTTTCATTATTCCACCAAATGCTGCAACCCACATCATCATTACGATAACCCAAGATCCTGCTCCTTCAAATCCTGTGTAGATTAGATCTAAAAACGCTGATGGACTTTCAACAGTTCCAGCAACAGTTCCGCATACAAAAGATGCAAAAATTCCAAGGAATAAACATAATAGTGTATTTACTCCTTTAAATGCTGAAACTAAAACTAGAATTAGAGGAATAACCATATAATAAGGCACTCCACTTTTAACTTGATTAAGTAATGCTACTGCACTCTCTCTTTTTTCTGCTAGAGCGGCCCATGCTGATTCAGGTATCTGATTTATAGCCTCAACTGGACTTCCAACCTCTGTTGGTAATCCCATAGCAACACTCACTACATAGAAAGTTATTACTGCACACACAAGCACTAAACCAGACCAAATACCTTGATGTCTTATTCTTTTTACAACTTCAACTCTCTGAATTCCAGAACTTACTATTGTTGTATCTGATATAAGACCAATGTTATCTCCAAAACATGCTCCACCAGCTATTGCTGCTAAAGTTAAGAACATATTTCCTTGAACTATATGGTTTAGCCATAAAAATATTGGTGCACATGCTGCAAATGTTCCCCAGCTTGTTCCTGTAGCAATTGATAGAATTGATGTCACTATAACTCCAACTACTGCAACTGTTCTAGCTGTTAATCCAAATCCTAAAGCTATGTTAATTATAGAAGCTCCAACTCCTGTTGACATAAAAGCCTCTGCCATTGCATATGCCATCATTAGGATAAAAAAGGCTATTTGCATCTCTCTTGCATTTTTTATACAAGCATCTATGATATCACTTATTTTTTTCTTTGCCACAAGTGATGCTACAAGTGCTGCATATACTGTTGCTAAAGGTGCTGCTAATAATGCATCATACCCACTCATCATTAGTCCTGCCAAAACTAAAACTGGACTAAGCTTTATTATCGCCGTTACCGTTCCCATATTTTCCTCCTAGAATGTTTAATTTCTCATAAATTTTTCAAGTAGGATGTAAGTGAGTGCTTACTTTAGTTTTGTCATTAGCTATATATACCTCACGTTTTTTTCTAAGTCAATAGTAATTTAAAACTTTTTTCTTTTTTGAAGTTTTATTTTGGTACTAAAACATCCTATTATAGACAGTTTTGGACGATAAAAAATATTTTTAAAATAAAAAAATTTGACAAATTTAACTTTTATGAGGTAATAAGGGTCTTGTTAAGTATTTTTTAACTACAATTTGGGTAACAAGGAGGAAAAAATGGTATTTGAAAATCTTTTAACTGAAATTCATGGAAAAATCTGTATAGTTAAAATTAACAGACCTGAATCTTTAAACGCTCTAAACAAAGAAACCTACAAAGAGATTCACCAATGCTTTTCTCAGTTAGAAAAAAATGATGAGATTGACGTTATTTTACTAACGGGCGAAGGACGTTCTTTTGTGGCAGGAGCTGATATCTCTTTTATGAAAGATTTAAGCACAAAAGAGGCTAAAGAGTTTGGTATTTTAGGCACAAATGCTTTTAATGCAGTGGAGAATATCAATAAAGTTGTTATTGCTGTTATCAACGGATTTGCTCTTGGTGGTGGATGTGAACTTGCTATGTCATGTGATATTAGAATTGCTTCTGACAAAGCAAAACTTGGGCAACCTGAGGTTACACTTGGTATCACTCCTGGTTCTGGTGGAACTCAAAGACTTCCTAGATTAGTTGGTGTAGCTAAAGCTAAGGAGCTTATATATACAGGTAATATTATTGATGCCCAAGAAGCTAAATCTATCGGTTTAGTTAATCAAGTTATTGAGCATGATAAACTTATGGAATATGCACTGAATATGGCAAGTAAAATTAGTTCCAATGCTAAATTGGCAGTTCAGTATTCAAAAGAAGCTATAAATAAGGGGATTCAAGTGGATGAAACTACATCAATGTTCATTGAAAGTAGTTTATTTGGACTTTGTTTCTCAACAGAGGATCAAAAAGAGGGTATGTCAGCATTTTTGGAAAAAAGAAAAGCAAACTTTATTAACAAATAAACTATACAAAAGTTATAAGGAGGAACAATGAAAGTATTTATTATAGGTGCTGGAGTTATGGCTGGTGGAATTGCTCAAGTTTTTGCAACAGGTGGTCACGAAGTTTTGATGACTGATATCTGTACTGAGGCTCTTGAAAAAGCAAAAAAAGGTTTTGTAAAAAGTTTAAGCAAGTTAGTTGAAAAAGAGAAAATTACAGAGGATAGAAAAAATGAGATTTTAGCGAAAATCCAAACAACATCAAATATAGCTGATGCAAAAGATGCTCATTTAGTTATTGAAGCTGTATCAGAAAAAATGAGTATCAAAAAAGATCTATTTACAAAACTAGATGAGATTTGTTCTAAGGAAACTATATTTGCTACTAATACATCTTCACTTTCTATAACTGAGATTGCATGTGCTACAAAGCATCCTGAAAGAGTAATAGGAATGCACTTCTTCAATCCTGCTCCTGTTATGAAACTTGTTGAAATTATCAAAGGTTACACTACAAGTCAAGAGGTTTATGAAACTATTTTAAAACTTTCTAAAGAGTTAGGAAAAGAGCCTGTTTTATGTGAAGAAGCTCCTGGTTTTGTTGTAAATAGAATTTTAATCCCTATGATTAACGAAGCTATTGGAATTTTAGCCGACGGTGTTGCTACTGCTGAAGATATAGACAACGCTATGAAATATGGTGCAAATCATCCTATTGGACCTTTAGCTTTAGGAGATTTAGTTGGACTTGATGTTGTTTTAGCAATTATGGATGTTTTAACAACAGAGTTTGGAGATTCTAAATATAGAGCTCATCCTCTTTTAAAGAAAATGGTTAGAGCTGGAAAACTAGGAAGAAAATCTGGAGAAGGATTCTATAAATACTAATAGAAAAAGAGAAAACCTACTTTTGTTGGTTTTCTCTTTTTTATCTCTCCCTATTCTGTTTTTTTATACTGATTAATCGATTTCTGATAAAATTTAATTTTTTCACTTAAAAAATGCCCATCCCTTTCTCCTGTGAATTTTCCCTGTGTTAAAATCTTTAAAAGAAAACTACCCATAACACTACTCAACATATCATTTATAAAAACTTCAGGTGAGTAATGAATTTTATGTTCATGAAAAACTCCAATAAAATGATCTACTAAATAGTTTTTAAAATCAATTGTTCTAAGAAACTTTTGATTTTCACTATCTGATAATTTCAGTTGAAGTCTAAACATTATCTCATGTTGATGTAAAAAGTTTTGATAAAGTAAGATACTTTTAGCTATATCCTGTTCTAGTTCTCCCGTTAAACTTTCATGTAGAGAACGAATAATTTTACTCTCCTCTACAAATTTATTTATTATCTCCTCTAAAACTCTATTTTTACTTCCAAACAATCTAAAAATAGTAACTTCATTGCATTCAGCTTCTTTAGCTATACGTTTTGTTGAAACTTTATCAAATCCCTCTTCTGAAAAGAGTCTTTGTGCACAATCTAAAATTTTATCCCGTGTTTTCATCAATCCTCCAGTTCTGCCCGTATTTTTAAATGTTATCCCAATATATACCTCACTTTTGACTCTTTTGTCAAATATTTTTTAAGAAAATAAAAATATTTTTTTATTTTCAAAACTCCCCTCTAATCACACGTTTGTAACACCTTTTTTATGTTCGAAAAAAATATTTTTTATTTCACTATTGACATTTACTTTCTATATGAGGTATATATTCATACTGAAAATAAGCAAGTATGTACTTGCTAACTTAAACAAAGGAGTGAAGTTATGAAAAAATTGGTCTCTGTTGATTTTGCAGCATCACTTATTAAAGATGGTTCATCTCTTATGACTGGAGGATTTTTAAAGTGTGGCTCTCCTAAGGAGGTTATCGAAAAATTATTGGAAAATGGTACTAAGGACTTAACTCTTATTGCCAATGACACAAGTTTCCCAGATTTTGAAAGAGGAAAGCTTATTGTTAATAAAAGAATTAAAAAAGCTATTGTATCTCACATTGGTACTAACCCTGAAACTGGTAAACAGATGCACAGTGGCGAAATGGAAGTTATTCTAGTCCCTCAAGGAACTCTTGCTGAAAGAATTAGAGCTGCTGGAGCTGGACTTGGTGGAATTTTAACTCCAACTGGAATTGGAACTGTTGTCCAAGAGGGGAAAGAGGTTATTGAAGTGGATGGAAAGAAATATCTTCTTGAAAAACCATTAAGAGCTGATGTAGCACTTATTTACGGAACAAAAGTTGATTCTTTTGGAAATGTATCATTTCATGGTTCTACTAGAAACTTTAATACAATAATGGCTACTGCTGCTGATACAGTTATCGTTGAAGCTGAAGAGATTATTGATGGATGTTTAAATCCTAACGAAGTGGTTATTCCAGGAATATTTGTGGACTATATCGTTAAGGGAGGAAGATAGATGGAACTTACAAAAGAGAGAGTTAGAGAGATTATAGCTAGAAGAGTTGCTAAAGAGTTTAAAGATGGAGATGTGGTAAACTTAGGAATTGGATTACCTACAGAGGTTGCTAACTATATTCCTCACTCTATATACGTTGCATTGCAATCAGAAAATGGTTTAATTGGTATGGGACCAACACCTTGTGAAGCTGAAGAGGATTGTAGAATTGCCAATGCAGGTGGGTCGTTAGTTACTATTGCTCCTGGAGGATGTTTCTTTGATAGCTTTACATCTTTTGGAATAATTCGTGGAGGACACGTTGATGCCACTGTTTTAGGAGCTTTACAAGTTGATGAAAAAGGGAACCTAGCTAACTGGATGGTTCCTGGTAAAATGGTTCCTGGCATGGGTGGAGCTATGGATTTAGTTGTGGGAGCTAAAAAAGTTATTATAGCTATGGAACACACTGCTAAAGGAGCTCCAAAAATTTTAAAAAATTGTACACTGCCTCTTACAGCTGCTAATGAAGTTAATATAATTATTACAGAAAAAGGGGTTATGGAAGTTAGTGATAAAGGTATTATTTTAAAAGAACTTAGCCCATACTCATCTATTGAAGATATTGAAAGCTCTACTGAGGCTACTTTAATTATTGATGCAGATTTAAAAGTTATGGAAGTATAAATTTACTAGGAGGTTTTTAAATAAATGGAAAAAATCTATATTGTAGCTGCAAAGAGAACACC
The DNA here is from genome assembly GCF_051653945.1 of Cetobacterium sp. Classification (GTDB taxonomy): domain Bacteria; phylum Fusobacteriota; class Fusobacteriia; order Fusobacteriales; family Fusobacteriaceae; genus Cetobacterium_A. Next base: position 20,603 of record NZ_JBOFXD010000061.1, on the reverse strand, counting down.
TATTGGATCTTTTTTAGGTTCTTTAAATAAAGTATCTCCAAGTCACTTAGCTGGAGAGGTTATAAAAAATATTCTTGAAGAAACTAAAGTTGATCCTAATAACTTGGATGAAGTTATTATTGGAAATGTTTTATCTGCTGGACACTCTCAAGGGGTAGGAAGACAATCTGCTATTAGAGGAGGAGTTCCTTACTCAGTTCCAGCTTATTCTTTGAATATTATCTGTGGTAGTGGAATGAAAGCTGTGATGTCAGCTTATCAAATTATAAAATCTGGTGAGGCTTCTCTTATCTTAGCTGGTGGAACTGAATCCATGTCTCAAGCTCCACATCTTCTTAACCACGGCATTAGAAGTGGAGTTAAAATGGGGGACTCTCTAGCTAAAGACCATATGATTTTAGATGCTTTAACTGATGCTTTCCACGGAGTTCACATGGGAATAACTGCTGAAAACATTGCCGAAAAGCACAATATCTCTAGAGAGGAACAAGACCAATTCTCCATTGAATCTCAGCAAAAAGCTATTGCTGCTATTGATAATGGACGTTTCAAAGATGAGATTGTTCCTATTGAAGTAAAAGATAGAAAAGAAACAGTAGTTGTTGATACAGATGAATATCCAAATAGAAAAACATCTTTTGAAAAACTTTCACAACTTAGACCTGCATTTAAAAAAGATGGTTCTGTTACAGCTGGGAATGCTTCTGGTATAAATGATGGAGCTGCAGTTTTACTTATCGCTTCTGAATCGGCTATTAAAAAATACGACTTAACTCCTTTAGTTGAAATTGTTGGAGTTGGACAAGGGGGAGTTGACCCTTTAATTATGGGACTTGGGCCTGTTCCTGCTATAAAAAATGTTTTAGATAAAACTGGAATGAAATTACAAGATATGGATATCTTAGAACTTAATGAAGCTTTTGCTGTTCAATCTCTTGGTGTTATGAAAGAACTTTGTGAGATGTATTCAATAGATCCTGTTTGGTTTAAAGATAAAACAAATGTCAATGGTGGAGCAATTGCTTTAGGACATCCAGTTGGAGCTAGTGGAGCTAGAATACTTACAACACTTGTACATGAAATGAAAAAAAGAGATTCACAATATGGGCTAGCTAGTCTTTGCATTGGTGGAGGAATGGGTACTGCAATAATTGTAAAAAATGTTCAATAAAATATATTAGGAGGAAATAAATGGATTTTACATTAACTAAATCGCAAGAACTTTTTAAGCAAATGATTACAACTTTTGCTGAAAATGAAGTTAAACCCCTTGCTGCTGAAATTGATGAGGAAGAGAGATTCCCTGTTGAAACTGTTGAAAAAATGAGTAAAACTGGTCTTATGGGAATTGTTATTCCTACTCAATATGGCGGTGCTGGTGGAGATCAAATTATGTATACTATGGCTGTTGAAGAACTTTCAAAAGTTTGTGGTACTACTGGTGTTATCCTTTCTGCTCATACATCTTTAGGAGTTGCTCCTATTTTAGAGTTTGGAACTGAGGAGCAAAAACAAAAATATCTTCCTAAAATGGCTTCTGGAGAATGGATTGGTGCTTTTGGTTTAACTGAGCCAAATGCTGGTACTGACGCTGCTGGACAACAAACTACTGCTTGGTTTGATGAAAAAACTAATGAATGGGTATTAAACGGTTCTAAAATATTTATAACTAATGCTGGATATGCCCACGTTTATATTATATTTGCTATGACTGATAAATCAGCTGGTTTAAAAGGTATCTCTACTTTCATAGTTGAGGCTGATACTCCTGGATTCTCTGTAGGTAAAAAAGAGAAAAAACTTGGAATTAAAGGTTCTGCTACTTGTGAGTTAATATTTGAAGATTGTAGAATTCCAAAAGAAAACTTAATTGGGGCTTTAGGAAGAGGATTTAAAATTGCAATGATGACTCTTGATGGAGGAAGAATTGGAATTGCTGCTCAAGCTCTTGGAATTGCTGGTGGAGCCTTAGATGAAACTATTAAGTATGTAAAAGAGAGAAAGCAGTTTGGTAGATCTTTAGCTCAGTTCCAAAATACACAGTTCCAGATTGCTAATATGTATGTAAAAGTTGAAGCATCTAAAAACCTAGTTTACAAAGCTGCTTGGAAAAAATCTAGAAAAGAGAACTACTCTCTTGATGCTGCTACAGCAAAACTATTTGCTGCTGAAATCGCAATGGATGTAACTACAAAAGCCGTTCAACTTCATGGAGGATACGGATATACAAGAGAATATCCTATCGAAAGAATGATGAGAGATGCTAAAATTACTGAGATTTATGAGGGAACATCAGAAGTTCAAAGAATGGTTATTGCAGGATCATTACTAAAGTAAATTAGGAGGATTAAACATAATGAAAATAGTTGTATGTATAAAACAAGTACCTGATACTACAGAGATTAGATTAGATCCTGTTAAAGGAACTCTTATTAGAGATGGAGTACCTAGTATCATAAATCCAGATGATAAAGGTGGATTAGAAGAAGCATTAAGATTAAAAGATAAATTTGGAGCACACATCACTGCTATAACAATGGGACCTCCGCAAGCTGATTCAGCTTTAAGAGAAGCTATTGCTATGGGAGTAGATAGAGCAATACTTTTAACTGATAGAAAATTTGCTGGAGCTGATACCTTAGCTACATCTCACGCCATATCAGCGGCTTTAAAAGAGTTAGATTATGACCTTATTATTGCAGGAAGACAAGCTATTGATGGAGATACTGCACAAGTTGGTCCACAGATTGCTGAGTTTTTAAATCTTCCACAAATTACATATGTAAACGATATTAAATTTGATGGAAAAGATACATTTGAAGTAAAAAGAGCTACTGAAGAGGGATATATGTTACTTCAAGTTCAAACACCTTGTTTAATGACAATTTTAGCTGAAGCAAATAAACCTAGATATATGAACGTTAAAAATATTGTGGAGGCTTTCAATAAAGAGGTTGAAGTTTGGGGAGTAGACAGATTATCCGATATAGATGAAGAAAAGTTAGGACTTAAAGGTTCTCCAACAAAAGTTAAAAAATCATTCACTAAAGGTGTTAAAGCAACTGGACAACTTTATGAAGTTGCCCCTCAAGAAGCAGCAAAAATCATTGTTGAGAAATTAAAGGAAAAATTTATAATCTAAAATTTTAAAGAAGGAGAATGTCATGAATTTAAATGAATATAGAGGAATCCTTGTTTTTGCTGAGCAAAGAGAGGGAGTACTACAAAATGTTGGATTAGAGTTAATCGGTAAGGGAAAAGAGTTAGCTAAATCTCTTGATGAAAAGGTTACTGCAGTTCTATTGGGGTATAATATTCAAAATTTAGCTAAAGAACTAGTTGCTTATGGTGCTGATGAAGTTATTGTTATCGACTCAAAAGAGTTAGCAATCTATGACACTGAAGCTTACACACAAGCATTCTCAGCTGTTATTAAAGATAGAAAACCTGAGATTGTACTAATTGGTGCTACTACACTTGGAAGAGATTTAGGACCTAGAATCTCATCTAGAATCGAAACAGGACTTACAGCTGACTGTACTATGTTAGAGATTGGAGAGAATAGAGAGTTTTTAATGACAAGACCAGCTTTTGGTGGAAACTTAATGGCTACTATTATCTGTCCTGATCACAGACCTCAAATGTCAACAGTTAGACCTGGAGTTATGACAAGATTACCAAAAGATGAGAATAGAGATGGAAAAATTACAGATTTTAAAGTTAGTTTTGACAACTCAAAAATGAAAGTAAAAATTTTAAATATAATAAAAGAAGCAAAAGCAAAAGTGGATATTACAGAAGCTAAAATACTAGTTTCAGGTGGAAGAGGAGTTGGAGCTCAAGGTGGATTTGATAGCTTAGAGCTTCTTGCAAATGAACTTGGTGGAGTAGCTGCAGCTTCTAGAGCATTAGTTGATGCTGGAGTAGTAAGTCATGACAGACAAGTTGGACAAACAGGAAAAACAGTTAGACCAGATATATACTTTGCATTTGGAATCTCTGGAGCTATACAACACTTAGCTGGGATGGAAGAATCAGAGTACATAATAGCTATAAATAAAGATAAAGCGGCACCTATTTTTGGAGTAGCAGATTTAGGATTAGTGACTGATTTAGGGAAAACAGCTACTTATTTAGTTGAAGAGATTAGAAAAGCAAAAGCTGAAAAATAAACCTTAAAAGTTACCACTTTAAAGCAAAGGATAAAAAATATCCTTTGCTTTTTTAAATAAGATATGGGGGTATGAAAATTGGATAATACAGTTAAAAATAAACAGTTTAATCTTTTTGAAAAATTCACTCAACTTTGTGTTACTGTAATGCAAAAGTATCTTCCTGATGCTTTTCTTTTTGCAACAATTCTTACTTTTATCGTTTTTATTGCTGCAACTATAATGACTAAGCAATCCCCTTTTCAAATAGCTATGCACTGGGGTAATGGTGTTTGGTCTCTTTTAGCTTTTTCTATGCAAATGGTAATGGTTCTTGTAACGGGACATACTTTAGCAACTGCTCCTTTTTTCAAAAGAATTTTAGATAAACTTTCTAATCTACCAAAATCTCCTATTCAAGCTATTATCTACGTCACTTTTGTATCTGGAGTAGCTTGTATTTTAAACTGGGGATTCGGACTTGTTATTGGAGCAATCTATGCCAAAGAGATTGCAAAGAAAATCAAAGGTGTTGACTATCGTCTTCTTATTGCCTCTGCTTACTCTGGTTTCTTGTTATGGCATGGAGGAATCTCTGGTTCTATTCCTCTTACTTTAGCTTCTGGAAACCTTTCAAAAGCTACTGCTGGTGCTTTAGATAAAGGAATTAGTACATCACAAACTCTATTTTCATCATATAATTTAATCATTCTTCTTGTTTTACTATTTACGCTTCCTCTACTAAATGCAGCTATGCACCCTAAAAATAAAGAGGATGTTTTTCAAGTTGATGTATCACTTTTAGAAGATGATATTCAACCTGTAACTTTTGATAAAACTGAAATGACTCCCGCTGATAAAATTGAAAATAGTCCTGTTGTAAATATTTTAATTGGTATTCTTGGATATACATATATAATTGGGTATTTTTTTCAAAAGGGGTTTGATTTAAATCTTAATATTGTAAATATGATTTTCTTAGTTACTGCTATAGTTGCTCATAAAACTCCTAAAAATCTACTTTTAGCTTTTGGGAACGCTTGTAGAGGAGCCGCAGGAATTATTTTACAATTTCCTTTTTATGCTGGTATAATGGGGATGATGGTTGGACAAAATAGTGATGGTGCTTCTTTAGCAGGGATCATATCACAAAGTTTTATTAGTTCATCCACAGCTCTTTCATTTCCAAGTTTAACTTTCTTAAGTGCTGGAATTGTTAATTTCTTTGTTCCATCTGGTGGTGGACAATGGGCTGTTCAAGCTCCTATCATGATGCCAGCAAGTATAGAACTTGGTGTTTCAACAGCAAAAACTGGTATGGCTATTGCTTGGGGAGATGCTTGGACTAATATGATTCAACCATTCTGGGCTTTACCTGCTTTAGGTATCGCCAAGCTAGGAGCAAAAGATATTATGGGATATGGAGTAATTATTACAATCTATTCTGGTATTGTCATTATGTTAGGATTAACTTTCCTGTAAACTCTCGGATAATCCTAAGAAAACCTCTCCCTAAAATAAGGAAGAGGGGGTCTAATTAAATATTTGTGTAAACCTTCAAGTTGGGGTAATATTAAATTATCTAACTTGGAGGTTTTTTTATGAGAAGAAATATGTCTGAAGAAGAAAAGCAAAAAAGAATTAAAGTGAGAGAATTTTTGAAACAAAATCCTATTTCTAGTCCTGATGATCTTAATACTTTTTTTAAAGATATGATGAAAATTATGATAGAAGAGTTTTACCAAATACAATTGGACAAGACTTAGAACCTAAAATAATTTCTATGTATGCTAAAGGCATGACTATCTCATATTAAAGAAATTTACGGTTATCAGGTTTCTGATAGCTCTATTACTAGAATTACAAAGATTCTTCCTCTTGTTAAAGAATGGCAAACTCGACCTTTAGAAGCTATTTATCCTATTGTTTTTATGGATGCTATTCATTATCACGTAAGAAGTGAAGGACAAATTGTAAAAAAAGCTGTATACATTGCTATTGGGATTAGTTCTTCTGGAGAAAATGAATCTGCAAAGTTTTGGCTTAGTAAACTGAATGAACTTAAATCTAGAGGAGTTGAAGATATATTAATCGCTTGTGTTGATGGACTTACAGGATTTTCTAATGCTATAGAAGCTGTCTATCCTCAAACTCAAATCCAACAGTGTATAATTCATCAAATAAGGAGCTCTACTCAATTTGTGTCATATAAAGATATAAAAGTTTTAATCGCTGATTTAAAGCTAGTATATAAAGTAACTACAGAAGAGAGTGCGCTATTAAACTTAGAGTTATTCGACGAAAAATGGGGTAAAAAATATCCTAAGATTGCAATATCTTGGAAAAACAAGACATTACAAAGAAATGGACAAGTCGTCAAAGAGATTGGGGTCAAATTATATCGCAGCTTCAAATATATTTTGAAGGAAGAATTTAAATTTAAGTGTATGAAAGTATAAAATTAATAAAGTGGATTATTCTTCCACTTTATTAAGATTTCTCTAAAATATATAAAAATGGATATTTAAAAAGGGATAACTTAAAAAAAAATCATCCCTAAAAAATATAAAATATTACTCTAAATTTTTTAGAGTTTACACAAAATTTGAAGAAGCCTCAAATAAAATCATTTTAAGTCACCTCTTAATTTTAAATTTTATCAAAAAAATTCTCAAAGCTACTAGCTACCTTAAATCCAACTCCTGTATTCACAGCTTTAAAGTGTTCTTTACCACATTTTATTTTTAAATTTTCTGTTTCTCTTCTATCCTCTTCAAATAAAGAACCTTTTGTTTCAACTATAAAATATAGTTTCTCTTCATTTTTATCAAGATTAGGTTTAACTAAAACAGCCCAGTCTGGATTATAATTTCCTAAAGGCGTTGCTATTTTAAACCAATCAGGAAGTTTAGCATATTTTATTACATTACTACTCTTTTCCAAATCGTTAGCAAAAGATCCCTCGATATCAGAATCTATAACAACATGAGAGTATGGAGATTTTGAACTCTCAATCATATTTCCATTTTTATTCATCTCTGTTTTTAAATAACCAAATAAATCTTCTGTTTCAAATAACTCCTGAGAATAATACTCACTATCACCAATTTTTTGATATTTTATTCCATCAACTATAAATGTTCTCATGGTTCTTTTTATAATATCCGTAACTTGTTCTAAGTACATCTGAGGATCTTTTTTGAAGCTATTTAAAGTAGATGTTTTTGTAAGTATATCAACAATACTTCTTCTAGTTAAATTAGTTTCATTTTGTAAATAACTTACAATATCAGGAAGCTTATATCTATTATAAATCTTTATATCTTCATGCTCTGATATAATCATTCCCTCTTCTATTCCACCTTGAGTTATTTGAAGTCTCTTCTTTTCAAATAAAAACTTTTCTGATGGTATATATACTGTATTATCAATAGCTTCAACACATTTTTCAATTAATTTTTTTTCATCAAAATTAACTTCGTAAGTTGTTTTGTATTTTACTTTATCCCATAACTCTTTAAATTCAGGACTTAATAAAACTCCTTTATTAATACAAACTTTCTTTTTATCATCTGCATTTTTAATAATAAGTTTTCCAGCAGTAGATTTTAGTTTTTTAATAATTGCAGTTTCAAAAGTCTTAAACTCTTCTGGTAAAGTAACTCTATTATCTTTTAAATCTATTTTTAATTTATCTTGAACTTTTCCTTTTAAATCTATATAACTTTCAGCAATAAGATAGTTAAATATCTCTTCAGACTTTTCATGTCCTAAATAAATCTCTTTTCCATGCTTTATATCAACTATAATATTAGCAAAGATATGACTTTCAACAACTCCAAATTTAATATTTTCCTCTTTCTCCATCTCTTTCTGTAGATTCTCAACAAACTGTTCATAAGATTCATTTGCCATTACTGTTAAAGTATTAACTTCAAACCCACGAACTCTTTCACCATGCTGATTAACAGCTATTCTAAGTCCTCTTCCAATCTCTTGTCTCTTTTTTATTTCAGATGTAGTTTCATTTAAAGTACAAATTTGGAAAACATTTGGATTGTCCCATCCCTCTTTAAGAGCAGAGTGAGAGAAGATAAACGATAGTGGTTCATCAAAACTTAATAATCTTTCTTTATCCCTCATAATTTTATTAAATGTATCGTTATCTGCATTAGTATTTCCTTTTGTATCTTTTTCTTCAAAGTATTCTTTACCACTTTTACTTTTCTTTTTATCCATAGAAAAATATCCATCATGCACTACTTGAGATCTTTTTTCTAAAGGCACTGAAAGAGTTCCTAAATCGTGATATTCAGGACGTTGAATAAGCTCATAATACTCTTCTTCAAACATAATTGCATATTTTCCTTTTTTAGGTTCTCCAGTTTCAGGATCATAGATTCTATAGTTAGCAACTTTATCAATAAAAAACAGTGACAAAACTTTTATCCCTTGAGTTTTTAATCTTTTTTGTTTATCAAGATGCTCTTTTATAGTTTTTCTAATTTGTAATCTTTTTATAGTATCTGGATTTTCTCCACCATTAAGTTGTCCTAAAGTAAGTCTAACTTTTCCTAAATCAATAAATGATTTACTAGAATCTTCCTCATTTACAGTTATTTCATTAACTGTATAACCGTCATAAATATCCCTCTTTGCTTTTTCATTTAAGTGGTCTCCTTTTTTTACAGTTACCTCTTTTCTAGTAACTTTGGCACCACTTTTAACATCCAATTCTAACTTAGCAGTTATTCCTGTTTTTGTTGCTTTTATATCTGTTACCTTAATATATTCAGTGTTAGCACTATGAGTAACTCCAACTGTTGCTACTTCAATTTGCTTAACAAGTTGTTTATCATAAGCATCTATTGAATCTAGCTTAAATACAGGGTTATATTTTTCTTTATGAGTTGCAGAGTATCTTAATGTACAAATTGGATTAAGATCCTTTATTGCTTCTTTGGCTTTGTCGCTTTCCATATTTTGAGGTTCATCTATTATTACAATCGGATGACATTGTTGGATATAATCTATTGGTCTATATCCATTAGCTTGGTCTCTTTCCTGTTTAATTATATTAGTATCCTTATTAAAGGCATCTATAGTAATAACCATAATTTGAATAGTATCATTAACAGCAAAATTTCTTATCATATCTATTTTTTTAGAATCATATATAAAGTAATCATAAGGTACATTATCATACAATCCTTTAAAGTGATCTTTAGTTATCTCTAAAGTTTTATAAACTCCCTCTTTAATTGCTATTGATGGTACAACTATTATGAATTTAGTAAAATTATATTGCTTATTCAGTTCCATTATAGTTCTCAAATAAACATATGTTTTTCCTGTACCAGTTTCCATCTCTACTGAAAAATGATAATCATCTTTTTTTATTTTTTTTGTCTGTGGTAATCCATTTTTAACTTGTATTTCATTTAAGTTTTTTAAGATCTCTTCAGGAAATAATAAAAGACTATTTCCTATACCAAGTTCATTTTCAACAGTTCCTAGTTTTATTTGAGAACCCACTGTTTTTTCAACAGTGAATATAGTTTTATTACTTTCTTGTCCATTAAATATATCTGTTATAGATTCTATGGCTTCTAACTGATAACCTAAATCATCTTCAAATTTTATTTTCAACTATTACTCCTCCTCCATAATTAATTTTTTTATATCCTCTTTTGAAGGAAGAATTGTTTCATATCTACTTGCAAAGATTTGCTCATTATTTTCTGGCAGTGTTATCTCTACCAATGTATCATTTTTTTCACGACATATTATTATTCCAATAGTTTTATTTTCTTCTAGTAATTTAATAAATCTGTCATAATAGTTAACATACATCTGCATTTGACCTAAATCTTGATGAGTTACTTCCCCTATTTTTAAATCGATAAGAACAAAGCATCTCAATAATCTATTATAAAAAACTAGATCTACTCTAAAATGTTTTTCATCAAAAGTAAACCTAACCTGTCTTCCTACAAAAGTGAATCCTTTTCCTAATTCTAATAAGAACATCTCTAGCTTATTAATTATTTCTGATTCTAAATCATGCTCTGAATATTCGTGCTTCTCTGGAAGCCCTAAAAATTCTAGTACATATGGGTCTTTTATTACATCTATTGGCTTTTCTATTATTTGACCTTTTAACGATAACTCTTTTACAGATTCTTTATCTCTACTTAAAACTAATCTTTCATAAAGAGCTGAATCTAATTGTCTTCTAAGTTCTCTTAAGCTCCAATTACTGTTAAACGCTTCAATTTCATAAAACTGTCTTTCCTCTATATTAGATATTCTCATAAGAATAAGATAATGAGACCAAGATAGTTTGAATTCGTCAGACAGCGTCTGACGAATCTTATAAACATCATAAAAAGTTTTCATCTGCTTCAAATTTGTTTCAGAAAATCCTTTTCCAAACTCTTTTGTTAATCTTATAGATAGAGTTTTTAAAAGTTCTTTACCATAAGTAGCACGATATTCACCTTTTTGTTCCTCTTCTAAAATTAGCCTTCCTATTTCAAAATAGGTTTTTACCATAGTTATATTTACTGTTTTCAATACCTTTTCTCTAGAATTTTTTAAAATATTTAAAATATTCTCATAAAAAATTTCGGTTTTATTTTGTATTTCCATAACTATATACTCCTAATCTCTTTTATCCCAACTTGCTTTAGCTTTTGAATAGCGTTTGTTTTATCAATATCGTTCTTGAATGAGCTATCTCTTAATACTACTGTAGTTTTATAGTCTTCATCTATTTCCAATAGCATCTTATACTCTTTACAAATAGAATCTATTACATCTAAAGTTATTGTCTTATTTAAATTAACCAAAAGAGTTCCTCCCCCAATAGAATAAAAGTCTTTATTTTCAACTATTGGAACATTCAGATCTAATCCATATTTTAAAAGAATTTCATAAAGTACATCTAGTGAAGTTCTATCAGATTTTATGTTGTCTATAGAGTCAAATAAGCTTTGTTTTAAATCTGTTGTTTCTGAATCCCATTCTTTTATATTAGATGTATCTAATTTAAATACTTTAAATCCTGTGTCTAATTTTTCTCTATTTTCTAAAGGTAAAGTTTCATCAGCTTTAATCTTTTCTCCAGCTCTTCTAATTCTCTCTTTTCCTATTTCACATATGTTTTTAAATCCTGTTTTTGCTGCTTCTGAATTTTCAGGTGTAGGCTCAGGTAATTGTACCATTATATATTTTCTATTTCCTCCATCCTCTGCATTTAATTGCATAGTAGCATGAGCTGTTGTTGCTGAACCTGAGAAAAAGTCTAAGATAATGTCTCTATTTTTTGAACTCAGAATTAACATTCTTTTTAATAAATCTATTGGTTTTGGATAATCAAAAAATGCATTTCCATCAAAAAGTTTTTTCAACTCTTGTGCTGCTTGCTGATTATGCCCTACTTCATTATAAAACCATAGTGAATTGGGAACAATTCCTGAATTTACTTCTGATAAAAAAGTTTTTAACCTTGGTGGATTTTCACCGCTTGTTCCGAACCAAATTCTGTTTTCAGATACCAATTTATTAAAATTTTCTTTATTCGTTCCCCAATATCTACCATTTGGAGGATAAACTTCTTTTCCTGAAGGCGTTGTTATCTTATATTTTAACTTTTCTGTTCCAGATGCTGTTGAAAATACAACTGATCTCCATGGCCCCCTAGGATCATTATCAATATTTTTATAATCTTTATTGTCTTCTTCCGTTCTTTCTAAACGATACAATTCAAACCCATCTTTACTATCTTTTGTTTTCTTTTTAAGCTTTGAATATACTAAAATTGTTTCATGCATAATTGAAAAGTAAGTTGCATCATTTTGTCTCGCAAATTTCTTTTGCCAAGCTATATCAACTATGAAATTTTCTTCTCCAAATATTTCATCACATATTTTTTTTAAATTTGTAACCTCATTATCATCTATAGATATAAATATTACTCCATCATCTGTTAATAAATTTCTAGCTAACTTTAACCTTGGATATATCATATTAAGCCAATCAGAGTGGTATCTTCCACTGCTGTCTGAATTTGTACTTAGCTTTTGTCCCTCTTCTCCAGTTTGCCCTGTTATTTCTAAATAGTTCTTTAAATTATCTTTAAAGTTATCAGGATATACAAAATCTTTTCCTGTATTATATGGAGGATCTATATATATCATTTTAACTTTGTTATGATATGATTTTTGAAGAAGTTTTAACACTTCTAGATTATCTCCTTCTATATACAGATTATTTGTATTATACCAATTTTTAGAATCTTCTTTAGATGGCAAAAGAGTTCCTGTACTCTGTTCTTGTGCTATTCTTCTTGCATTAGATTTTCCATGCCAATTGAAAGAATACCTTTCTTGTTCTACATCAATCTCTTTTCCTAAAAGTTGTTGTAGTGTTTCAAAATCTATTTTATTTTCTGAAAATACTTCAGGAAATATTTGTTTTAATTTCTCTATATTATCTTGAACTATGTCCATACTTGTTCCATTTAGTTTTTCCATTTATCTCTCCCACTTTTTATTAATTTTTTTATTGATTATTCCCATATTTTTATTTCTTGTTTCTATTTTTAATAATTTTTTTATAGTATCTAATTTTTTATTTTTTATTCCAAACTTGTATAGAAACTCTGGATTTTTAGTAAAGTAATTGATTATTAAATCTCTTAATTCAGAATAGTCATATTTAGAATCAACCACCTTTAAAACCTCTACAATAACTACTAAAACTGCTACGATACTTTTATCATCTATATCTGAATATTGTGTAATAAGTGGTTTATTTAATCTAGAAATTAATTTAAAATTCCATAGTATTCCATTATGTGCAACTATATTTCTAATCAATTTTAAACTTTTTAAATAAAAATCTAAATCCTTATTTGTTGATATATTTAGCTTTTTTGAAACTTTATCCTGGATATCTTTCACACTTTCCTCGTACATTTTAGTAGCCATCCCAAAATCAATAACTTCAATTAAAATCCAAAGAGGAATAAAATGCTCTTTCTTATATTTATCAAAATAACTTTCAATGCATCCTCTTGTATTTCTAGCTGTATATTCTGTAATCTTCTTTTTAAATTCCAGCTTATCCTTTAAAATTTCATGTGGCTTTTTCATTTCATTTTTTCTAGTTTTTTTATTGTAAAAAGAATAATCTTTCCATTCTAATGTGTTTAAATATCCAAAAGGTCCTATTTTTTTTGTTCTTTCTGAAATAAAGTAAGCTAAATTAGTTTTAAAAGAAATTTCTATCTTTTCTATCATTTCAAATACAATTCTAGAAAATTTTCTATCAAACTCGTATAGTTCTATAAATTTGCTAAATTGTAAATCATATTTATCTGATGATATTTCAAATACTTTCATGTATCCACTAAACTTATAGTAATTTATATTAGATATTACTCTTTCAGCTTCTAACTCTGAAATAACATTAAATTTTATTCCTCTATCTTTCATAAGCTCTATTTGCTCTTCATAAGTTTTAAAATTTTTTGTATAATTGCTCATATTCCTCCTTAATAAGACAAAAAAGACCCCTATGTTACCACTTATTTCTAAGCGATATGCCTCACGGCTATAGGGGTACGGATCTAACTTATTTATCATTTGATAAAATCATACCATTAAAATTAAAGTTTGTCAATCAAATTCCCCATCTCAAATTTTAAAAAATTACAAATCAGTTGTTCAAAATATCTTTTCTCTCTTTTATCTTTTCCATTAATTTAGTTTGTATTTCAGCTATTTTATTCAATTGAATCTCTTTTTCTCTTAGAGCTTTTAACTCCTCTATCTCTTTATTTAAAGCCTCTAGTTTTTCTATGTTGCTAGTGTCTATATTGGAATCTATTTTTAGATTTTTAGATAGATTATATATTTTTATTTTTTCTATTATACTTTCGTAGAATAGCTTTAAATTAGTTGAGTTAAAATTTTTATAAAGAAGCTCCTTTAAATACTCTTCATCACTGTTTATCCATAAACTATTTTGTAATTCTTCCACTTTAAGAGTATTCTCTGTAATCTCCTTTTTAGCTAAAGAGATCAATATCTCATTTTTCAACCCTAAGATTACAACAGTTCCTTTAGGAATAAGTTGATGCAGTAACTTTGAAACCGTATTTTCTTTCCCCTTCTCCTTTAGTTCAACTTTCAAAAAGTTAATCTCTTCATAACACTCTTTACTGTCTACGTAGCTTTCAATATTTGTATTTTTATAATTCAACATATATTGAAGTCTAATTCTTTCAACGTTTTCTATAAATATTCTTTTTAATTTTTCATCAGCATCTGCAACTTTATAGATTATCTCTTTGGGTACAATTTTATCTACTTTCCATTCTTTAGGAAAATTGAATATCTCCATATCTATCTCCCCTCCTATTTTATAACTAAAAATGATATTAACTCAAAATCATCCATGTTTTGGATTGAGCTATTTAGGCTAGTTTCCCCAAAACTAAATAAACTTTCTAATCCTTTTTCCTCTTCTTTTCCAACTATATTTTCAACAGTTTTTTCTAAAAAATTAGTAAATTTTCTCATATCTTTAGCTTCGTTAGTTTCAGTATTAAATTGAGCTATTAATTCAGAATAAACTTTATTTTCTCCGCTACAAACTTTTTTGTAAAGATCTAATATTTTTTTACTCTGTATGAAATTTAAAAGAACCTCTCCATTATCCTTTATATAAACTAGGAAATATGGATTTAAAGGATTGTGTTCACTTGGCTTTATCTCTTGGTTAATTTGCTTTAAACAGAAGATAACTCCTCTTTCAGCTTCATCTATATTGCTTTTAGCAATTGCATACATACCAGTTGAAGCAGTTTCTAAAACTTCTTTATGTTTTTTCATATAATTAACCAAATCCATTTTAAAATCATTAAAGGTTAAGTCGGTTATAGAGATTCCACCACTTATATCTTCTAAATCAACAACTTGCTCTTGAAGTTGGTGTAGCTGCTTCTTTCTATAATCCAAGTCATTCATATTCTCACTGTCAGTTATTATATTTTCCTCTCCAGTAGCAGACATATCTAGCATTACCATTCTTCCACTAACTCTAGCTTCTAAGTTTATATATTCATCTAACTCCATATTAGGCCAAAAATTAACAAGTTGAATAATATCATTTTTAGATCCAATTCTATCTATTCTTCCAAACCTTTGAATAATACGAACAGGATTCCAGTGAATATCATAATTAACTAAGTAATCACAATCTTGTAAGTTTTGTCCCTCTGAAATACAATCAGTTGCTATTAAAATATCAATCTCTGGTAAATTAGATTCTCCTCTCTCTTTAGATTTTGGAGAAAAGTTAGTTAGGATAGTATTAAATTCATTTCTAATACCTTTTAATGTTGTTTTAGGATTATCACTTCCTACAACAAGAGCAGAATGGACACCAAAATTTTCTAAAGCATATTTAGAAAGATGCTCATATAAATATTTAGCTGTATCAGCAAAAGCAGTAAATACAATCACTTTTTTATTGCCATCATTTATTGGATTCTTAATTTTATTTTCAATTAACTTTTTAAGTTCTTGAAGCTTTTTATCTCTATTATACTTTATATGAAATGCCTCTTTTAAAACTCTTTCAAGAATCTCTTTATCTTTTTCTAGTTCAGATCTCCATCTAATTTGGTCAATATCCTTTAAAAGAACTTTAACTTTCTTACTTCCTATTAAAACTCCATCTAATCTATTATCATCTATATCAATCTCTTCAATATCAAAGTCTTCTACAATATCTTCACAATTATCAAGCTTCTTTAAAGCTAAATCTATATTTTGAAGAAGTTTTGAAACTGTTAATCCAAAAGAGTGAATAGAACTTTCCATTCTTTTTAAGATATTTATTCTCATAAGATGTACTAAACTTTCCTCTCTATCCACTTGCTTAAATACAGACTTCCCAGTTTTAGTATCATATTTTTTGCTATACTCATCTAGTTTACTAGGAAGAACATATTTTATTGGAGAATAGATAGCTAAATTTAAACCTCTAATTAATCTATTTAACTCAGGAAGAGGTATAAATTCATTTAGTGTATCAATATCTGATTTTATATTAAGAGGTTTTAACCTTTCTGGAAATTTACCAATACTTGATGTATCATAATACTTTTGAATGTGCTTTCTAGATCTAGCAATAGTAAGCATATCTAAAAGCTTAAAGTAATCCATCTCTAAAAGTTCTAAAAGAGTTTCTAGTTTTTTCTTCTCTTCAGGCAAATCAGACCATCTATTAAAAGCCATTTGAGCTTTTCTTAAAGTTTGTTCTATGCTTTTTATTCCATGAATATTTAAAGCTGTATCATCTCCTTCCGTAGCAAAGGCGATTTGATTTTTCAAATCATTCATTTTATTATTTACAGGAGTGGCAGATAGCATTAGAACCTTTGTTTTAATACCTTTTTTTATTATTTGATTAAGAAGTCTAGAATATCTTGTTTCTTTATCATCTTTTTTATTATTGTTATTTCTAAAATTATGTGATTCATCTATAACAATTAAATCATAATTTTCCCAATAAATTTTTTCTAAATTTATTTCTCCACTATGTCCAGAGTATCTAGACAGGTCTGTATGATTTAAAACGTCATAATTAAGTCTATCTTTTTCTAAAACATTATCTTTTCTATTTCCTTTATATGTTAGCCAGTTCTCTCTTAGCTTTTTAGGACATAATACAAGAACTCTGTTGTTTCTGGATTCATAATATTTTATAACCGCAAGAGCTTCAAAAGTTTTACCAAGTCCAACTGAATCAGCTAAGATACAACCGTTATATTTTTCTAGTTTATCTATTGCTCCTAATACTCCATCTTTTTGGAAATTATATAGTTTATTCCAAACAACACTTTCTTTAAACCCAGTTTTACTTTTTACAATATCCTCTTCACTTAGATTATCTAAGTAATCTTTAAAAATATTGTAAAGAGTAACAAAATAAATAAATTCTGAAGTATTTTCTTTATAAACTCCTTCTAAAGTTTGAAGTAATGATTCCTTTACATCTTTAACTCTTGAGGTGTCATTCCAAAACATATTAAATTGGTTAACCATTTGAGAGGTATATATACTATTTTTAACATATGTATTCATCTCAGGTTTAGACGATGCTACTAGTCCAAGTCCTCCAGAAGTAAAGTCAGAACTTCCAAAAATACAAGAGCTTTCCTGTTTTTTATTCTCCATCAAATACATCTTTTGTGGTAGAGAATACTCTTCATCATAAGCTCTAACTTCTACCTTATTTCTAATCCAATCTGCACACTCTTTAGCTATTTCAGATTGTTTAAGCTCGTTTTTAAGGCTCATTTCATACCTATCACCAGCTAATCCTGTTTCATAGCTTCCGCTTAATTTAAATTCTCTATTTATATTTTTTTTATCTTTTATAAAAGTTGGCTCAGAAAAAAGTAATTTTAAACCATCTATCTTTTGTAATTCTTTTCTTAAATACTCGTAAGCATAAATAGTAAAATATGCTGATATTATTGAAACTTTCGTTCCTGTTCTCAAATCCTCTTTTAATTTATCAATAACTCTTCCTTGAGTTTTATTGTCTAAAAATTCCATAATTATCTCCCCTGATAACATTTAAATTTATACTTTTATTTATTATTGTACCATAAAACAACGTCAAAAACATCTTTAAATCAAAAAAACAAGAGCTTTAAAACTCTTGTTTTCACTGGATTTAATGATACATATTCTATATAAAATATAGCTTTATTCTAAAACTTCTAATTCTTTCCAAAGTTTTATAACAACAAAACTCTAAATCTTTTATTAAATCTAAATCTTTCATATCTGTATTATCATTATAGAATTTTACTGATATATACCCCTCCAAATACTATATTTCACACTTATTCTGAAATATATTCTTTTTAAAAAGTACCTATATTCAAGTCCTAAAATAGATTACTTCCTATTTTACAAGTCTCTTTCTGTAAATTAAAGTTAAAACATGCTGTTTTACTACTTTTTTAACAAAAGTTCATTTTTTTGACTCTCTAATTTCAATTTTAACCTTTTTGCTAATTTCTACTCTATAAAGTTATGAGCACCCATAGAAAATCAATTTAAACTGCACAAAATCGATTTTAAGGGTGCTCCTATCTTTTGTATTACACTTTTTTATTTAGAGCTTCAACCACTCTATTTCTTAACTCTATTCAAGATTCTATCTTTTAAATTAAAATCCTTTTCTATTTTTTTATTAGTAATTCTTTCTAGAGCAGACAAATTTCCATAACGACAAATATCATTCATCTCACTTTCTGTAAGAGTACTTGTTGTTTTTGACATCAACTCTTGAAAACGTTTTTTATTAGATATAAACTCCTCTATACACCCTTCCTCCTTTGTAGAGAAAAGATTATAAAAATCACTAACATAATCTTCTGGAATCACATATGGATTTTCATTTGGAATAAACAAAATCTTCATATTTGAACCTCTTGTCACATGGTGAAGAGTTTTTTCTGGTGACTCCCATACAGCAAATGCTTGCTTTTCAAAAAGAATATCTGACTCTAAAATCGATACCCCATATACAGTTTTTCCACCATGTAAGTCTATGTATTTTGCAACAGTTTCAAAAGAATCATTAATATTATACTTTCTTATTTGAATATTATGATCTAATTTACGAGTTAAAAAAACATAACTTTTAGAATGAATAAAATGTTCTAATTCATTGTAAATAATTTCTGGACAGTTTAATTTTGAGTGAGATTTCATTGCTACCTCCAAAAAAATCAAATATTTTTTGATTTTACTTATATTATACCCCGTATAAGAAACATTTACAACAAATGATTGAAATTAAAACTTTTTTATATTTTTCAACTAAATATAATTACAACTTTATAATATAAAACTTTACTCCATTTATTACAATTGTATCCTCTTTTTTTCTTCCGATCTTATCAAACTTACTATGAGTGTATCTTCTCACTAATTTAGCTGGATAATCTTTTGAAGTTTTAATAGAGATTAACTCAATTGTACTTAAAAGTTCAACTCTATCACTTGAAACTAAATAATCATCTGCACCATAAGAAAATAAAACTCCTTTGTAATAACCATCTGGTTTTATCATCTTAAAATTAAAATTCTTTCCTGTTTGCTTTACTATGTACTGCCCTAAAGCAGATATTTTTTCTTTCATTTTTTACCTCTTTTATATTCTTATTCTACTTTTATCTTTAAAAGCATTTTTTTACATCCTAATACACAACGTGTTACCTATTAAATCTCTTTTTTCATTTTTTCACAGAATTTTTTTGCTTTTAAACTGCTTTCATCTATATCTAACTCTAACTTTTTTATAGAACTATCCTCTTCAGATAAGTGAGTTAAAATAAAATATCCCAGTCCTCTATTTTGATACTTTGGACAAATAAAAAGCTTCACAACTTTAAAAGTTCCAACTTCACTTTGTTCTTTTAAAAATATAGCTCCTATTATCTCATTTTCTAAAAATATAACTTTTCCTATACTGTTTTCTACCATACTTTTAAACTCTTCGTAACTTTCCTCTTTTAAACTTTTTCTAAATGCATTTTTATTTATATTCCAAAGAATATTTAAATCACCTGCTCTGAAACCTTTAATCTCTACCATTTTTTTCCTCCTAAATATACATTTTTTTACTTTTTCACTCTCTTCATCAATACTAGAAATTAGCGATTTATCAAATTTTTACAACATCTATAGAAAGACGTACTTTCTATAAATAATTTTATATCTTTTATTTAAATTATATCTTTATTTCCACTTTTTTTCTAGGAAAAAGTTAAAATTCTTTTTTATTTTTAGGCTTTACTTGTCTTTTACCTGTTTTTTATTTTACCTTTACACACATCCTTTATAATACTATTAAATTTAAAAACGGGGTGATTTTATGATATTTAATAAAAAAATATTAGGTTCATTGGTTTTGACAACACTTTTAACTAGTTGTGGTTCTTCTGAAAAACCTGTATCTAAAGATAATATAACAAAAGAGATTACAGTTTATACTGCTTTAGAAAATGAGCAAATTCCAGAATATCTTCAATCTTTTAAAAAACAATACCCAAACATAAAACTTAATATCATTAGAGAATCAACAGGTGTTATCGTTTCAAGAGTTTTAGCTGAAAAAGATAATCCACAAGCTGATGTTATCTGGGGAACTGCTGCTACTGGTCTTTTAGCTTTAGATGAAGCCAATCTTTTAAAAGAGTATTCTCCTAAAGATATTGAAAAAATAAATCCAAAATTTAAAGATAACACTGGGAAAAATCCTAAATGGGTTGGAAATAACGCTTGGATGACAGCTATTTCAGTCAACACTATTGAAATGAAAAAATTAGGACTAGAAGAACCTAGGAGTTTTTCA
>NZ_JBOFXD010000060.1:0-46497 GCF_051653945.1 Cetobacterium sp. | reverse complement strand
GAATATTTTCTTTTAAAAGGTTTTTATCAAGAAGCTTTAAATAGATTAGAACACTTCCTTGCAGTAAATACTCAAATCACATTGGCAGAGTTTAGAGATCTTCTTAAAACTAGTCGTAAAATGGCTCTCATATATCTTGAAACTTTTGATGAAAAAAAAGTTACTAAAAAAATTGAGAGCTATCGAATAAAAAATAATATATAATCTTAAAGGAAATTTCACAAAATCACTTAATAATATATTATATTCTATTAAATGGGAGTGATTTGTATGGAACTAAAAGAATTAAATGAAAAAATACCATTTTTTGTTCAAGGGATTGATATTCAAGCCCCAAAAGATTTTGTATTTAAACTTATATCTGATTACAGTAAGCACGCTCTTTGGATTACAGGTTTAGAGGATGAGAAGCATACAGATACACCAGAGGTTACTGGTTCTACTTTCTGTGAAAAAATAAAAATGTACGGTTTTAAAGAGGAGTATTGTGGAAAGGTTTTAGCTTATGAAGATGGTAAAATGTACCAAATTGAAGTAGGGGATAAATGGGTAGACTTTAAACTTGAATATGATTTTGAAGAGGTTAACCCAACTAAAACTCATTTAATGCTAACTGCTTGGACGTTAAAAGGAACTTCATTACATAAACTTTTCAATGTTTTTAATAAAAAAATTCTAGAGAATCAATTAACTAGATTAAAAGTTGTTGCTGAAACTGAATTTAAGAAAACAATATAACAAAAATGGAAGAACTTTCACGTTCTTCCATTTTTTGTTTAATCTATTTTTTCTTATCCTCTTTAGATTTATGATTTATTCCACTTAAAAATTTAATTACCACACCTATTAACATAAACATCAATAGACCACCATAGTACAGTTTCATTTTATCTAACTGCTTTATCACTGGTACTGTAAAATCATATCCTGCAAAAATAAAAGCTATAAATGTCATTGCTGAAACTGATACTCCTGCTAAAATAGGTATTAAATTCCCTTTTGATATTTGAAAAGGAGATATATACCCTCTTTTTCTAAAGAATATATAGCTAATTCCTAAACAAAAATACGGTACAATTAAAGCCATTGTTGTCATATCATATACTCTATAATATAACTCTCCTGCCGCCTCTCCACCAAAAGTTGTAAGAGCTATAAATAAAAATGCTAATATTGTTTGAAATATTAAAGCATTTCTTAAAATTCCATTTTTATCACATTTCTTTGTTAACCAATCTGGAAAAGTCCCTTTAGGTGCTTCACTAAATACTCCAGCTGCTAGGGAAGTCCCCCAAAGAATAAGAGCAACTAACGTTATTAGTGAATAAGCTATTCCCATTAATTTAACAAACCAAATTCCTAATCCTATCTTATCCCCCATAAATTTAAACCCTGCTAAAACTGCATTTATTAAAGATATTTTTGAAAAATCCTCTTGAGTTCCAAATGCTGAAACTGAAACAATTCCTAAAACATAAAGTATCCCTATTAACATTGAGGCTACAAGTAATCCTTTTACAAAGTTTTTCTCTGGATTCTCAACTTGATTTACATATGGTCCTACTACCTCGCCTCCACCAAATGCAAATAGTATCCATGAAAATGTTCCTAAAGACCTAGCTAAATCTGATTTAGATGTAACCTTTATTACAAACATCTCAGTTGTTAAGTCTGTAGCTCCTTGTCCCGTTAAATGAAGATATATTCCTGCTACTAAGAACATTAAAACTGTAAAGAGTGAAACATATCCTATAGGCTTTGAAAGAGCTCCTATAGCTTTTTGATACTTCACACCAATAATTAATGATATAACCAGTGCTAATAAAGATAAAGTAGCCGTTTGTATATTTGATATATTCGCATCTCCAAATAATCCAAAACTAAAGTATGTTGGTACTCTTGTTGCTAATGTTGGTAAATAAAATATATTTGCTATAAAATATGACCAAATTGCAAAATAGGCCATCTTTTTTCCTAATCCTATCTCTATCCATGAATATATTCCACTTGTTCTATCTTGAGCATACGCTCCAAATTCTGCCATTATTAAACAAAGTGGTAAAAAATAAAATAATATTCCTATTACCAGCATTGTGGCGGATGACATTCCTACTTCCTTAAAATTATTGGCAATATTTCCAAATCCAAATACTCCCAAGAATATCATCATTACTAGTGATGACACAGATAGATACTTCTTTTTCATTCTCAACTCCTCGTAATGTATTATATTTAAAACAGTTTTTATAATAACACCTTTACTAAAAAAAATCAATTTTTTTATTGTCTATTTATGTCAATTTTAAAGTATAATTTTTTGTATAAATATTGTATAATTAAAAAAAGTATAATTTTTTAAGGAGTGTGAAACAATGATAAAAGTTAATGCTATTGGACAAACTTGTCCTATACCAGTTATTATGACAAAAAATGCTTTAAAAGAAATAACAGAAGGTTCAATTGAAGTTTCTATAGATAATAAAATTTCTAAGGAAAATATTGAAAAATTTTCAAAAGAGATGGGATTTTCTTTTACTACTAAGGAAGAAAATGGAATATTTTTTATTCAAATAAATAAAACAATTAATGAAACTTCATCAAATTCTAATACACCTAATGATGAAAATAACACTATTATAGTTATTGCTTCTGATAAAATGGGAGATGGGGACGTTGCTCTTGGGGAAACTTTAATGAAAGGATTTATATATACCCTTACTGAAATGGAAACTCTACCAAAAGCTATTCTCTTCTATAATAAAGGTGTTTTCTTAACAGCTTCTAATGAAACTACTATAAAAGATTTAAAAATTCTTGAAGGAAGAGGGGTTGAAATCCTATCTTGTGGAGCTTGTCTTAATTTCTATCATTTAGAAAATAATATTGCTGTTGGAAGTGCCACAAATATGTATAATATAATAGAAAAGCAAATGAAAGCAAATAAGGTGATTAGACCATAATGAGTTCAGAAAAATTTTTAATTATAACAATCGATTCAACTCATTTAGTTATGAAGGTAGAAAAATTCTTAGTTGAAAGTGGAATAGATGTTCGAATCATACCATTACCTGGTGAATTAAAAGCTAGTTGTGGTCTTTCTTTAAAAGCAAATATTGAAGATGCACATAAAATAATAGAACTTTTAATTGAAAATAATATAGATAAAAATATATATAATTTCTATCTTTGTGAAAAAAATGGTTTTAAAAAGAATTTTTCTACTTTTAATTTTTAAAAATTTATGATATAATAAATATGAAATTGGAAGCGGATGAGTTACTGGTGTACTCAGCAGTCTTCAAAACTGTCTTGGCGAGTTAAATCGCTGGTAGGTTCGATTCCTATACGCTTCCGCCAATTTTAAAAGTTCAGCCTCACCAAAAAGTGAGGCTTTTTTATTTATCTATTTTTTATGGAATATCATTTCCCATTCCATTTACTAGTATTTCAAACCACTCTTCTCTTGTCAACTTTATATTACACGCTTTCACTGCAGACTCCAGTCTTTCTATCTTTCCACTTCCACAAATTGGTACTAAATTGGCAGGATGAGATAAATGCCAAGCATAGATTATTGTATCAGTCTTACAACCATACTTTTTAGATAATCTCTCTAAAACTTTTCTTAACTCCACTGCATTTTCATCTCCAGAAATAAAAATATCTCCTCCTGCTAAAGGCGACCAAACCATTATAGGAACTCTTTTTTCCTGCATTAAATTTATTGTTCCATCATAAAAATGTTGTGTTTTTAGTGGTGATAACTCTATTTGATTAGTAACAAGTTTAAAATCCAATCTACTTTGTAAAAGATTAAAATCTGATGGTAAAAAATTAGAAACTCCCCACTCTAAAACTTTTCCAGCTTCTCTTAAATCAGTTAAAGCTCTTGCTGTCTCATCAGCATCCATATACATATCAGGTCTATGAATCAATACTAAATCTAAATAATCTATATTTAAATTTTTTAAAGATTTTTCTACACTTTTAACTATATGTTCATAGCTTGTATCATAACAATGATATCTATTTTCAGGCATATTCTCTGATACTAATTTTATTCCAACTTTACTTACTAATTGCATTTTTGCTCTTAATTCTGGTTTTAAAGCTAAGGCCTCTCCAAAAATTTTTTCACAAGTGTAACGACCATAAATATCTGCATGATCAAATGTTGTAACACCTAAGTCAACTGCTTTTTCTAAATACTCTAGCAACTCTTCTTTTGACATTCCCCAATCATTTAAACGCCAGAATCCTAATGCTATTTTTGACATCTTTAATTTTTCACTTAACTGTATATAGTTCATAAAAAGCCCCCTTATATTAGTTTTGGTTACACTTAGTATATTCTTAAAATATATAATTGTCAAAACAAACAACAAATAAATCAATATAAAAAAAGAAGACCTTGGGAAGGGTCTTCAATTCTTAACTAATTTTTTGGTTGGCGTAAATAACAGCATTTACTTTGATATTTTATACCAAAGTAATTTGTTTGTCAAACTTTTTATTATTAATAATTTGACTATCGTTATTTTTGTTTTGACTTTGTATAATCCACCTTTATCGATTTGGTAAAAAAGTATTGAAAAGTCAGCTAAATTATGATATTATTTTTCCTAAGTAAACATTCTTAAATTCACTAAGATTTAATTAGTGAATTTTTAAGAGCATTTTAAGTGCACCACCCATTGATCTTTTAGGTTTTTCAATGGAAATTAAAGAATTACTCATATATATCCGTAATACGGTCGGAAGTTTCTACGGCTAACCTTAAATTAGCCACTATGGGTGAAATAAATAGATTTTTTAGTCTAGTTTTTTTAGATTATCTATTTTTCACTTGTAGAAGATGAAAAAAGATAATCTTTTTTTATTTTCTACAATAGTTTAATCCCAACTATATATTTGAGTAAAATTCAAAAAAGAATTTTAGGAGGATTATCAATGAACAAAAACAGATCGCCTTATCACTTAGATGGAGTTCCAGAATTAAAAACGGCTTTACCTTTAGGTTTGCAACATATTTTGGCAATGTTTGTTAGTAACATCACACCTATCATAATTGTTGCTAGCGTTTTAGGAATTTCACCTGAGCAAAAAACACTTCTTATTCAAGCTTCTATGTTTGTTGCAGGTTTAAATACTTTAATCCAAGCATACACTCTTGGTCCTATTGGAGCTAAACTGCCAATTGTTGTTGGAACTAGTTTTGCTTTTGTTCCTGTTGCTATCTCTATTGGAACAAGATATGGTTTTGAAGGAGTATTGGGTGCTGCCTTAATTGGAGGAATCTTCGAAGGACTTTTAGGTCTTATTATAAAAAGAGTAAGAAAGTATTTTCCACCTATTGTTACAGGCGTTGTTGTTCTTTCAATTGGCCTTTCACTTTTACCAGTTGGTATTAAAAGTTTTGCAGGTGGTGTTGGTGCTCCAGATTTTGGTTCTATTGAAAACTTACTTATTGGAACTGTTGTTCTTATTACAGTTGTTTTCTTTAAACAATTTACAAAGGGGATTTTAAGCACTGGCTCTATCTTTATTGGAACAATTGTTGGTTTCATAGTAGCTTTAATGTTTGGAAAAGTAAATTTACAACCACTTATTCAAGCAGACTATCTTACTATACCTAAACCCTTAATGTTTGGATTTGCATTTCATTTTGATGCTATTTTAGCTATGATTTTAATGTTTATCGTTTCTGCTGTTGAAACTGTTGGAGATATGTCTGGAGTTACTATGGGAGGTGCTGGTAGAGAAACAACTGATAAAGAACTATCAGGTGGAATTCTTGCTGATGGACTTGGAAGTGCTTTAGCTGCAGTATTTTCTGTTTTACCTACTACATCTTTTAGCCAAAATACTGGTATTATTGCTATGACTGGTATTATGAGTAGATTTGTTGTTGCAACTGGAGCTATGTTCCTAGTTGTAGGAGCTTTTATCCCTAAAATAGGTGCTCTTTTCACAATTATCCCCGCTAGTGTTATTGGTGGAAGTTTAGTTATGGTCTTTGCTATGATTTCAATAAGTGGTATCAATTTAATTACTAAAGAACCTTTAAAAGGTAGAAATTCTGTTATATTAGCTGTTTCGTTAGGACTTGGATATGGACTTGGAAATGTTCCTGAAGCTCTAACTGTTTTCCCTGAGAGTATAAAACTTATATTTGGTGGATCTGGAATTGTTGTTTCAGGTACAATTGCCGTATTCTTAAATATAATTTTACCTCCAGAGAATGAAATAGTTGAAGAAAAAGTAACTGAAGAAGCTAAACTAGCTAAAAAAGTTGCTTAATAAATAAGATTAATTGGAGGTTTTAACTTGTTTTCTTTTTCCAAATTTTTTCTAGCCTCTTCTCTTGAAGAAGCTTATTCAGAACTTTTAAAAAATAAAAAAAATATTATTCTAGGTGGAACTTCTTATTTAAGAATGGGAAACGCCTCTTGGAATACAGCTATTGATTTATCTAATTTAAACCTAAATTATATTTTAGAAAAAGAGGATTTTATCTCAATAGGAGCTATGACTAATTTTAGAGCTCTTGAAAAAAACTCTCTTTTAAAAAACTATTTTGGAGAAATTTTTAATACTGCTTTAAAGGATATTATTGGTGTACAATTTAGAACAAATGTAACTGTTGGAGCAACAGTTTTTAGCAAGTATGGTTTCTCTGATTTAATCCCAGTTTTACTTGCTTTAGATAGTAAAGTTAAACTTTTCAATGGTGGCATCTTAACATTAGAGTCTTTTTTAAATGAAACAGATATTAGAAAAGATATATTAGTAGAGATTTTAATACCTAAAAAAGTTTGTAAGACATCTTTTCAGTGTGTAAGAAAAAGTAAAACTGATTATTCTATTATAAATTTAGCTATTTGTAAATTTGATAATAGTGTAACTATTGCTGTTGGGGCAAGACCTGGAAGAGCTATGTTAGCTAGAAAAACTATGGATATTTTTAACCACAGTGACAATATTGAAAAAGAAATTATCAACGCTATGAAATATATTGGAAATGAGATTCCTTTAGATTCAAATATGAGGGGTTCAAAATCTTATAGAGAGCTCCTTCTAACAGCATTACTTAGAAAAGGAATTCAGGAGGTTTTAAATTAATGTTATTAACAACTACTATAAATGGTAGAAAAAAAGAGATTCTTATAAAAGATGACGATTATCTACTTGATGTTTTAAGAAAAGAGGGGTTCCTAAGTGTTAAAAGAGGTTGTGATACTGGAGCTTGTGGTTTATGTACAGTTCTTTTAAACGGTTCTCCTATACTTTCTTGTAGTACTCTTGCAGCTAGAGCACAAGGAAAACAAATTTCTACAATTGAGCATTTTCCAGTAGAAGCTAAAAAATTTGCTTCTTTCATGACTAGCGAAGGGGCTGAGCAGTGTGGTTTTTGTTCTCCTGGATTCACACTAACCGTTATTGCAATGACAAAAGAATTAGAAAATCCTACTGATGATGAAATTATGCATTATTTAAATGGAAATCTTTGTAGATGCAGTGGATACATGTCTCAACTTAGGGCAATTAGAAATTTTATGGAGGAGATAAAAAATGAAAATTGTTAATACATCAGTTAAAAAAGTTGATGGTATAGGAGTTGTTACAGGAAATCCTGCTTATACTGAAGATTTAATTTTAAATAATAATGTTTTAACTATAAAATTATTGAGATCACCTCATCCTTTTGCTAAAATTAAAGCTATTGATACATCAATAGCTTTAAAGGTTCCTGGTGTTGAAGCTATTTTTACACATGATGATACTCCTAAAACTAGATTTACTTTAGCTGGACAAGGTTTTCCTGAACCCTCTCCATACGATAGAAGGATTCTTGACGAATATGTTAGATATGTTGGAGATCCTGTAGCTATTATTGCTGCTGAAGACGAAAGAGCTGCCGATAAAGCTATGAAACTAATTAAAGTTCAATATGAAGTTTTAGAACCAATTTTAGATTTTGAAAAATCGATTGACTCTAATATTGTTATTCATCCAGAGGAAGTTCATACTAATTTTGAAATAGGATACGAAAGAGAAAGAAATATAGCCTCTAAAGCCTATGATGAAAAACCTGGTGTTGACGAAGGATTTGAAAATAGTGATGTTATTCTTGAAAGAACATACTATACTCAACCACAAATGCACGCTATGATGGAAACTTATAGATCTTATAGTTATTTTGATGTCAATGGCAGATTAACAACAATAAGCTCAACACAGATTCCATTTCATGTTAGAAGACATTTAGCTAGAGCTTTAGAGATGCCTAGCAGTAAAATAAGAGTTATTAAGCCTAGAATTGGGGGCGGTTTTGGTGGTAAACAAACAGCTGTTTGTGAAATCTATTCAGCTTTTGTCACTTTAAAAACAGGAAAGCCATCTAAGATAGTATACAATAGAAAAGAAACTCATACTTGTACAACTACAAGACATGCAATGAAGCTTGATGTTAAAATAGGTTCAGACACAAATGGAAATATTAAAGCCATTGATATAAATGTTTTATCGAATGCTGGTGCTTATGGCGAACATGCACCTACAGTTACCTCTCTTGTTTCATATAAAACTTTCCCTCTTTATGAAACTGTACCTATGAGATTTAATGCTAATATTGTTTATTCAAACACTATGAATGCTGGTGCTTTTAGAGGATATGGAGCTACTCAAGGAACTTTTGCTGTAGAGTCTATTATTAATGAATTAGCTCATCACCTAAATCTTGATCCTACTGAAGTTAGAATGAAAAATCTTGTTGAACCAGGGGAAGGAAAGTATATTACAAGTGGGGACATTAAAAAATGTATTGAAATTGGTAAAGAAAAATTTAATTGGGCAGAAAAATCAATCCCTAGGGAAGTAGCTCCTAATAAAGTTAGAGCTGCTGGAATGGCTGTTACAATGCAAGGATCTGGAATTGGTGGTATTGATACTGCTGCTGCAACAATAAAGCTTGGAGATAGAGGCGATTTCAACCTTATGGTAGGAGTAACTGATATGGGGCAAGGGTGCGATACTGTTCTTACCCAAATGGCCGCTGAAGTTTTAGAAGTTCCTATGGATAGAATCTCTATTCACTCAGCAGACACTGATTTATCTCCATATGATCCTGGAGCATATGCATCTAGTGGTACTTATGTCACTGGAAATGCTGTAATTATTGCTGCAAATAATATGAAAGAGGAGATTTTAAAAGGTGCATCTAAAATGTTCAATGTTGAAATTAATGATATTGACTATCTTGGGACAGAGTTAAAAATAGCTGATAAAACTATCTCTTTAGAAGAGTTTGCACAACGTTCTATCTCTTTTGAAGGAATGAATCAAATCACTACAACTGGAACTTGGGGAGGAGAAAGTTCTCCACCACCATTTATTGCAGGATTTGCTGAAGTTGAAGTAGATACTTTAACAGGAGAAGTTGAAGTTACTGATTATCTTTCTGTTGTAGATTGTGGAACTCCAATTAATCCAAACTTAGTTCAAGTTCAAGTTGAAGGTGGAGCTGCTCAAGGAATAGGACTTGCTCTTTTTGAAGATATTAAGTATGATAAAAAGGGAAGAGTTATAACAGACTCTTTAATGCAATATAAAATTCCTTCTAGACTTGATTGTAAAAATATAAGAGTTGAATTTTCAAACTCTTATGAAAAAACAGGACCTTTTGGAGCTAAATCTGTTGGTGAAGTTGTTGTAAATACTCCTGCTCCTGCCATCGTAGATGCAGTATATAATGCAACTAAAGTTAGAGTTAGAAATTTGCCTGTAACATCTGAAAAAGTTTTAATGGGAATTTTAGATATCTAAAACTATTCAAAGTGGGAGGAGATTTTTATGTCAGAACTTTTTAATATCGTCAAAGGAGATATTATATCTATTACTGGAGCTGGTGGTAAAACTTCATTGATGTTCCATCTGGCAAATAAACTAAAAAAAAGAGGAACTGTCTTAATAGCTACAACCACTAAAATTTTTAAACCAGAAAACACAGAAAATAATAGTTTTATTTTCATATATCCTGAGGAGATAGATTTTATATCTCCTCAGGATAATTTTATACACATTTTTTGTCCAAAAATTGAGAATGGTAAAATTGATAGTGCCTCTTTTGAAGAGTTAAATAAATTTAAAAATCATTTTGACTTTATTTTAATAGAAGCTGATGGAAGTGCTAATAAAGCTCTGAAAGGTTGGAAGAGTAACGAGCCTGTAATTTATCCAGACTCTACTAAAACTATCGCTATTGTTGATATAACAGCCCTATATAAAGAAAAAAATGAAAATACTATCCATAGATTTGACCTTTTTCAAAAACAATATTTTAATTCTAATAAAACTATTGAAAAAAATGATTATATAGGTTATATTAATTCCAATACCTTTTTTAAAGGAACTTCAAATGAAAAAATACTATTTTTTAATAAAATTGAATCTACTGATTTATTTGAAGATTTTTTTAATATTGCAAATAGTATTAATATTACCTCTAAAATCTATTTTGGGTCTATTTTTAAAGATGAATTTTTCTCTTTTAAAAATATCACTCCAATTGTTTTAGCAGCAGGTTTTTCAAAAAGATTTTTAGGCGATAAACTGAGTTTTAAATTAATCAATGGAAAAACTATATTGGAGGAAACTCTTTTAAATATATCTCAAATAAACTTTAAAGAAAAAATACTTGTTGGAAAAATTCCTTTTCATAATGAACTAAGTTATAAATATAACTACTCTTATGTAAACAATCCTAATCCAGAACTTGGTCAAAGCTACTCTGTAATATTGGGAACTTTAAACGCCTCTCTATCTGGTTATCTATTTATTCCAGGAGATATGCCCTTTCTGACAAAGAGTACTCTACTAAAATTGATATATGAATTTCAAAAATATAATCAAATTATAGTTCCAATTATAGATGGAAGTAAAAAAGCTCCTGTGCTTTTTCCAAAACGTTATCGTGGTGAACTCATAGAGCTTAAAGGGGATAGTGGAGGACGTGAGATTTTAAAAAAAGAAAATTTTATAAAATGTAATTTTAAAAACTCTTTGGAGTTTTTTGATATAGATACACAAAATGATTTAAAAAAATTAGAAATGTCGGAGGAACAAAAATGAAATTATTAAAAGAATATATTGAAAAATACGGGACAGTTACTGATGGGTCTATTTTAAAAGTAGATAGCTTTATCAATCACCAAATTGATCCTATTTTAATGATAGAGATTGGAGAAGAATTAAAAAAACGTTTTGAAGGAAAGAATATAAATAAAATTCTTACAATAGAAGCTTCTGGTATTGCTATCGGTATTGCTGCTGCTTATGCACTTAAAGTACCTATGGTTTTTGCTAAAAAAAAGAAGCCTTCTACTATGGGGGATGCGTATAATGCTAATGTTCACTCTTTTACAAAGAAAAAAGACTACAATATAACTGTTTCCAAAGAGTTTTTATCACCTGAAGATCGTATTCTCGTTGTTGATGATTTTTTAGCTATGGGAAATGCTATTATTGGACTTAAAAATATAATTGATCAAGCTGGAGCTTCTCTAGAAGGTGTTGGAATTGTTATTGAAAAAGGATTCCAACCAGGTGGAAGTGTATTAAAAGAGCAAGGAATCCATCTTGAATCCCTTGCTATTATTGAATCTTTAGAAGATAATATAATTACTTTAAGATAATTAAGTCACCAAGGCTGGAAAAAATCCTAATATTGTAAATACAATTACAATTATTAGGATTTTTTTTCTCTCTTTTTTTAAAATCCCATCTTCATTTTGTATTATCTTCTCTTTAGAATTTTTAACCCAATTTAAATACCCCAATATAGAGGCCACTATATATCCTATTGTATAGCATATTACATCAGCTCCATCAAAGGTTCCTATAAAAGTACCATGCCCTCCATAGATCCCTTGAAATACTTCTATTCCAATCATAGTAAAAAATATTATATTAAATATATTTTGAGCCTTTTTATAAAAAACTCTATTATGTAAAATAGATACACCCATTGAGAATAACCATAACCCATCAGGCAAAGAGTATATTACCCAATTAGGTATATGTTTTCTATAAACCCATACTACCTTTCTTACTGACCTAACATATGAATCTAAACTCAGCAATTCTATAATTTGATAGTAAAAAAGATTTCTACTTCTAAAAAGTAAGTATATTAAAACTGCTAAGGCAAATGATAGTAAAACTATAAATATTTTATTCAGTGACCTCTTTTCCAAAAATACCTTTTTCATTTAGATATCTCACCACTTTCTCTACTCCCTCATCTATAGTTTCATAAAAAATCTCTGAATCATAGATATATTTTTCAATACTCTTTTGGTAAAGAGGATCATAATAGTCTAGCATTAAAACTTCTGAAAGCTCATCTATTTTATTATCTTTTAACATTTGTGAGTACTCTTCATATTTCTCTTCACCAATATATCTTCCCACTTTATCTAAACATCTTTGAAGTTCATCTGTTGTTGCTCCTGCATAATCTTCTCTTATTACTTCTACTCTATTTTTTATTGTTGTTTCTAATGATAAATGTACTCCATTACCTAAAGATTTGAATATATCTTCAGGAACATATACATTTCCAATTCTTTTACTTTCACTTTCTGCAATTACGTATTCTGGTTTATTTTTATAAAAATAATCAAATATTAAAGAATCAAATTTTTTCTGACTCTGCTCCTCTTTCTCACAAACTCCACCAAAAAACGAACCTTTATGATTAGCTATTTTTTCTAAATCTAAAACTGAGTATCCTTTTTTTTCTAATTGCTGTAAAATTTTCGTCTTTCCTATACCAGTCTTTCCATGTAAAACAATATATTTTACATCTTTATTATAAGTTTTTATATTTTCTAAAATATACTGTCTATAAGCTCTATACCCTCCTTCTAACTTCCAAGTTGTATACCCTAAAGCTTCAAATAGTGCTGACATAGATCCACTTCTCATTCCACCACGAGCACAATAAAATGCTAATCTACCTTTAGCATGTTTTTGAACCTCTCTAAATATATCGGGTAATCTTTTAGCAATAGCTTCAACACCTAACTCTTTAGCTTTTTCAGGTGAAACCTGTTTATAAGCAGTTCCAACATCAACTCTCTCTTCATCTAAAAGTAATGGTATATTTATAGCTCCTGGAATAGGCTCTTCTTTAAACTCTTTTGGAGTTCTTACATCTATTAAAGTGTAGTTCTTCTCCTTCAACAAATCCTCATATTTTACTAAAATCATTTTTTCCTCCATTTTTTATGCTTATTATATTCTACTATGATTTTTAATAAAATTGAATATTATTTATATAAAAAATATCTTTATTATGATAAAATCTATTCAGAAATTAACTTTTAAAAAGAAAGGAAGTTATGAAAACAAAAGCAAAAGAGTTACTAAAAACTATTTATGGATATGAAAATTTTAGAAAAGGACAAGATATAATTATTAATAATATCCTTTCTAAAAAAGACACTTTAGGTGTTATGTCTACTGGTGGAGGAAAATCTATCTGTTATCAAATCCCAGCTTTAATTTATCCTCACCTTACTATTGTTATCTCCCCTCTTATCTCCTTAATGAAAGATCAAGTTGATTCTTTAAAATATTTAGGTGTAAGAGCTGGATTTTTAAATTCTACATTGAGTAAGGAGGAATATCTTAAATTAGTTCAGGGAATTAGAAATAAAAGTATAAAGATTCTTTATATTGCACCAGAAAGGCTAGCAAATGAAAAATTTATAAACTTTATAAAAAATATACAACTATCTATGATTGCTGTTGATGAAGCTCACTGTATTTCTCAATGGGGACATGATTTTAGAAAAAGCTATCTGGAGATTCCAGATTTTTTAACTAAAATCAATCAACGACCACAAATTTTAGCACTTACTGCCACTGCCACAAGCAAAGTTCGACAAGATATAATTGAAAAACTTAATTTACAAAATCCAAAAGTTTCTGTCGATGGATTCGATAGAGAAAATATTACTTTTAAAGTTGAAAAAGGTGTTGTTCCAGAAGCATTTATCAGTGAATATTTAAAAAGAAATTCAAAAAAATCTGGAATAATATATGCTGCTACCCGTAAAGAAGTTGACAATTTATATGGTTATTTACAACTTAAAGGATTTAGTGTTGGAAAATATCATGCTGGTTTAGATGAAAAAGAACGTACAGAGTTTCAAGATAAATTTTTAAGAGATGACGTTAAGGTTATGATTGCTACTAATGCTTTTGGCATGGGTATTGACAAATCCAATGTTCGATATGTCATACATCGAAATATCCCAAAAGATTTGGAAAGTTACTATCAAGAAGCGGGCAGAGCTGGAAGAGATGGTGCACCTTCTGAAGCAATACTTCTTTTCTTTGAAGAGGATGTGTCTACCCAAGAGTTTCTAATTGAACAAAATGAGGAGAGTTCAAAACATTTAAAAAATACCAAAAGAAAAAAACTCGATCAAATGATTGACTATGCTTACTTAGAAAGTTGTTATAGAGAGTATATTTTAAAATATTTTGGCGATAAAAGAATTAAAAATTACTGTGGTAATTGCGGTAATTGTAAAAATTTTAAAGATGTAAAATCTTTTACTTTAGACGCACAGAAAGTTTTTTCCTGCATTGGTCGTACAAAAGAAAGCATTGGTATCTCTACTCTGACTAATATTTTAATGGGAAAAATTGATACAAAAATTGAAAGAAAAGAATATTTTAAACTTACTACATTTGGGATTATGTCCTCTTATAATAGAACTAATCTCGAAGAGTTTATATATTATCTTATATCTGAAAACTATTTAGAACAAAGTGCTGGGAGTTTTCCTACACTAAAATTAACTTCTAAAGCCTTTAAAGTTTTAAAAAATATCAAAGCTGTATTTAGAAGGGTAAATGAATCTGTAACATTTGATTATTTTGAAGATCCACTTTTTGAAACATTAAACAATTTAAGAAAAGAGATTGCTCAAAAAGAGGGAGTTCCTCCCTATATTATTTTCTCTGATTTAACTCTTATGGAAATGGCTGAAAAAAAACCTCAAAATCGTTGGGAAATGTTAAAAATTAGAGGAATTGGTAATCAAAAATTTAAAAATTATGGAGATCTTTTTTTAAAGACAATTAATAAACTTTCTCCTCAAGAGATTGATATGCTTTATGTAGACAATATTATTGATGAAAAATATTTAGGTGACAAGCAACTTACAGAATTAAAAAAAGCTTTAAATACTAAAATTACAACTGATGAATTGAAAGAGATTTTAATAAAAACTCTTTTTACTAACTAACTGCGAGGTGAATTAATGTTATTTGAATTTTTTATAGCTAAAAAACATATTTTCGAACATAAAAAACAAAGTTTTATTGGAATTATTGGTATTGCCATTGGTATTATCGTTCTTACTGTATCTATTGGTATTTCAAATGGCTTAAATAAAAATATGATTGATAGTATTCTTTCTCTATCTAGTCACGTTACTGTTATCGGTAATGAAAACTTAAAAAATTATGATTCTCTAGAAAGTACTTTTGAAAAATACCCAGAAGTTAAAGGAGTAATTCCTAAAGTTTCTAGTCAAGGGATTGTTAAATATAATGGGATTTTAGGAACTTATGTTTCTGGAGTTAAACTAGATGGACTAGATTTAAAAAAAGCTATTCCTGCTCTTAATTTAGAAAGTAAAATCAAAAGAGGAAGTATTGATTTATCAAATAAAAAAGGGGTTTTAATTGGAGAGGAACTTTTAAATAGAATTGGAGGTAGTATTGGGGACCCTATTAATATAATCTCTGCAAATAATAAAGAGTTACAATTGGAAATTATGGGAACTTTTCAAAGTGGTTATTATGATTATGATCTATCAATGATTATTTTACCTATTCAAACTGCCCAATATATAACAGAAAGAGATGGAACAATTAGTTCAATCGATTTAATTTTGAAAAACCCATATGATGCTGATAAAATTTCTAATAAAATTTATTCTGATACAGGCCTTTACAATCGAACTTGGGGAAGTTTAAATCAAAATCTTTTGAAAGCTCTTACTCTTGAAAAAACAGTAATGATTATAGGTTTTTCATTAATTGTTATTATAGCTGGTTTTGTAGTTTGGGTAATTTTGAACACAATGGTGAGAGAGAAGATTAGATATATAGGAATTATGAGATCTGTTGGAATATCTCATAGCTCTATTATTAAGATATTTTTAATTCAGGGAATAATGCTGGGGCTAACTGGAATTATTTTTGGAGTTGCTATATCTTTATTTTTACTTTGGTATATTAAAACATACTCTCTTCCTGGTATATCTTCCATATATTATTTGACAAAAGTTCCAATAGAGTTATCATTAAAAGAGTTATCAACTATTGTAGGAGCTAATATACTGTTGATATTTTTATCCAGTGTATTTCCTGCATATAGGGCTGGAAAATTAAAAATTGTGGAGGCTTTAAGACATGACTAAAAATATTGTACTTGAATTAAAAAATATTTGTAAAAACTATTCGACTAAGACAGAAACTTTAGAGATTATTAAAAACTTAAATTTACAAATTGAAGAGGGGGATTTTATCTCTATTCTTGGACAATCTGGTTCTGGGAAAACTACTTTATTAAACTTAATTGGTCTTTTAGATTCTCCTACTTCAGGAAATATTTATATTGATAATGAAAATATATCTGTAAATAGCTCTAATATCGACTTAGTACGAAATAAAAAAATTGGTTTTGTTTTTCAATTCCATTATCTTTTACCTGAATTTACAGCTCTCGAAAATGTTATGATTCCAGCTCTAACTCAAGATTATTCTAAAAAAAAGGAGATTGAGAAAAGAGCTCTTGAACTTCTTAAAGAGGTCGGAGTTGACCATAGAGCTAATCATAAACCAACTGAACTTTCTGGTGGAGAAAAACAAAGAGTAGCTATTGCAAGAGCGTTAATAAATAACCCTAAAATTTTACTTTTAGATGAACCTACTGGGAATCTAGATAATGAGACAAGTGAAAAAATTTTTAATATTTTCAAACAAATTAACGGCAAAAAACGTCAAACAATTATAACAGTAACACATTCAAGAGAGCTTGCTGAGATATCTAACAAAAAATTATTCTTAAAAAAAGGAATTCTTTCAGAATAAAGGTATAGATAGAGTAAGAAAGCTACATAAATATCCATAAGGGGTGGTTTGTATGAGAATAAACTATAATACTAACGGAGATCTTGTTATTACTGACGCCATCAAAAGTCATTGTGAAAAGAACTTTTTTAAATTAAAAAAATTCTTTGATAACATCTTAACTGTAAACGTTACTTTATCCGCTACAAAATCAAAAACAGGACCTCTACAAAGAGTCGATGCCAGAGTTCATGTGAACGGAAATGTGATTAAGGGTGTTTATACAGATGACGACCTTTATAATGCAATAGATCGTGTAACTGAAATTTTAGCAAAACAGATTAAAAAGCACAAGGAAAAATTAAGAGATAATAATCACTCATCACCTAATATTCCTACTGCTAAAAAAATTACATTCGAATCTTCTGATAACTCAATTACTGTAGAATCTACAAAAAAAATTGAGAGTATCACAGTTAATCCTCGACCTATGGATGTAGAAGAAGCTATATTACAATTAGAAGCTTTAAATAAAGATTT
This sequence comes from Cetobacterium sp., assembly GCF_051653945.1. Classification (GTDB taxonomy): domain Bacteria; phylum Fusobacteriota; class Fusobacteriia; order Fusobacteriales; family Fusobacteriaceae; genus Cetobacterium_A. The sequence goes on along the minus strand of NZ_JBOFXD010000060.1, from coordinate 28,800 downwards.
CTACGTTTTTACAAACTCGGAAACTGGAGATATGAATATCGTTTATAAAAAAAGAAGTGGAGATTACGGTCACGTAGAACCTGCTCATTTCTAAGAAAATTTAAGAATCCTAGTACAGCTAGGATTCTTTTTTATTTATACCAAATAAACTGGTTTATTTTATTTGTTAAATATGATAGAATATTATTATTGTGAACAAATTTATTATATATTAGGAGGTAAAATTGAAAAAAACAGATATTAAAATTGTCGATATTAAAAAAAGTTTCGACGGAGTTGATGTTTTAAAAGATATTAACTTAAATATTAAAGATGGAGAGTTTTTTTCTATTTTGGGTCCATCTGGATGTGGTAAGACTACTCTTTTAAGAATGATTGCAGGATTTATAACTCCTGATAGTGGAGCAATCTATTTAGGAGATGAGAATATAGTTGAGTTAGCCCCAAATAAAAGGAACGTAAATACAATTTTCCAAAAATACGCTTTATTTCCTCATTTAACAGTCTATGAAAATGTAGCTTTTCCTCTTAGGTTAAAAAAAGTTGATGAGAAAACAATTGATGCTGAAGTTAGAAAATTCATCGAGCTTGTTGATTTAAAAGATCATATGTACAAAAAACCTAATCAACTTTCTGGTGGACAGCAACAAAGAGTTTCAATTGCCAGAGCTCTTATCAATAAACCTGGTGTTTTACTGTTAGACGAACCATTATCAGCATTAGATGCTAAATTAAGACAAAATCTTTTAATTGAACTTGATAATATTCATGATGAAGTAGGAATAACTTTTATTTTTATTACACATGATCAGCAAGAAGCACTATCTATTTCTGATCGTATTGCAGTTATGAATAAGGGCGAAATTTTACAAGTAGGAACTCCTGCTGAAGTTTATGAAGCTCCCGCTGATTCATTTGTAGCAGATTTTATCGGTGAAAATAATTTCTTTGAAGGTGTTGTGACTGAAATTTTTGATAAAACATATGGAAAAATTCAAAGCGAATCTCTAGGTGAATTAATTTTTGAATTAGATAAACCTATTAAAATTGGGGATAAAATCAGAGTTTCAATAAGACCTGAAAAAATTAGAGTTTCTAAACATATACCCACAGGACTTTCGGATAAACATAACACTTTAAAAGTTTATGTGGATGAACTTATCTATTCAGGGTTCCAAAGTAAATATTTTGTTTGGGTAAATGGTGATAAAAATATTCTATTTAAAGCCTTTAAACAGCACGCTGTTTATTTTGATGAAGAAGACAATGATACAATACACTGGGATGAAGATGCCTATATATCTTGGCATGCTGATGATAGCTTCTTAGTTGAGGTGATATAATTGAAAAAAATATCTTCTGGAAGTTTTTACAGTATTCCTTTAACTCTTTGGATGTCTGTATTCTTTGTCATTCCAATGCTTATTGTTCTAAGTTATGCTTTTTTAACAAAAGGAACTTACGGTGGAGTTCAAATGATCTTCACTCTCAAAAATTTCAATGTATTTTTTGAGCCTATATTTTTGAAAATATTATTTAGAACAATATATATATCTATAGCTGTAACTTTTATAACAGTACTTTTAGCTGTCCCTACTGCATATTTTATTGCTAGGTCTAAATTTAGACAAGAGCTACTTATCCTTGTTATTATTCCATTTTGGACTAATTTTCTAATTAGAATATATGCTTGGATATCAATCTTAGGTTCGAATGGATTTTTAAATACATTTTTAATTAAATTAGGAATAATAGAAACTCCATTAAAGCTATTATATAATACTGGGTCGGTTATTCTAATAACTGTTTATACTAGTTTACCCTTTGCTATATTGCCACTTTATGCAATTATTGAAAAATTTGATTTTTCTCTAGTTGAGGCTGCAAGAGATTTGGGAGCTACTAATAGTCAAGCTTTTAGAAAAGTTTTTTTACCAAATATTAAATCTGGTATCATTACAGCTATTTTATTTACCTTTATTCCTGCTATGGGATCATATGCAATCCCTAAGCTTGTGGGTGGTACTCAAGCTACTATGCTTGGAAATATCATTGCTCAGCATTTAACTGTAACAAGAAACTGGCCTTTAGCCTCTGCTATATCTGCTATGCTTATCTTAGTTACATCAATTGCTCTATTAATTTTTATGAGAGCTGAAAAAAAATCTAAGGAGGTAAGTGATGAATAGAAGAAGAACATCTTTATTTTTCTTTATTCTTTCTATGATATTTTTTTATTTACCACTAGTAATTCTTGTTATGTATTCTTTTAACGAAGGTAGATCTAGCACTTGGCAAGGGTTCTCAATGAAATGGTATAAAGAGCTATTTTTATATTCTGATAACATTTGGAAAGCTTTTAAATATAGTTTAATAATAGGAATTTTATCTAGCACAATATCGACATTGATTGGTACTTTAGGAGCTATTGGAATACATTGGTATAATTTTAAACATAAAAATTATTTAAAAGTTATTACTTTTTTACCTTTAGTTATTCCTGATATAATTTTAGGAGTTTCTCTTTTAATAATGTTTGCTACTATGAAATTAGAATTAGGATTAACTAGTATCTTTATAGCCCATACAACATTTAATATACCTTTTGTTTTATTTATTGTTTTATCTAGACTTGGAGAATTTGATTACTCTATTGTTGAGGCTGCTTATGATCTTGGTGCCAATGAGTTTCAAACATTAAAAAAGGTAATTCTACCAATGTTGATGCCTGCTATAATATCTGGATTTTTAATGGCTTTAACTTTATCATTTGATGATTTTGTTACAACATTCTTTGTTGCTGGACCTGGATCTTCTACACTACCATTAAGAATATACTCTATGATTAGGTTAGGGGTTTCTCCAGTTGTAAATGCATTGTCTGTATTACTTATTGTTTTATCCATAGGCTTAACCCTATCTACAAAAAGTTTACAAAAGTACTTTGTAAAATAGGTTTTTATATAGTATAATACTAGCAGAAAAAACAGGAGGGCATATATGAAAAAAATCATTAAATTACTATCTCTAGTAGTGATGTTAGCTGTAATGGTGAGTTGTTCATCTACTAGTAAAACTCAAGCAGTAAAATATAACGATATTAGAGCTACTTTTGTAACAACACAAGGGGATATTAGTTTCTATTTATACCCAGAGGCTTCCCCAGTAACTGTAGCTAATTTTATAAACCTTGCAAAAAGAGGGTTCTATGACAATACAAAAATTCATAGAGCTGTAGAAAATTTTGTGGTTCAAGGTGGAGACCCGACTGGAAGAGGAGATGGAGGACCTGGTTATTCTATTCCTGATGAATTCTCTAAATGGCTAGATTTCTATCAACCAGGAATGTTAGCAATGGCAAATACAGGACCTGAAACAGGAGGATCTCAATTCTTCTTTACTCTTTATCCTGCTGATTGGCTAAACAATAAACATACTCTATTTGGAGAATATATTGAAGAAAAAGACTTCAATAATATCAAAAAATTAGAAGTTGGAGATGTTATTAAAGAGATTAAATTTACTGGAGATGTCGATTTATTCTTATCTTTACATAAAACACAAGTAGAGGAGTGGAACTCTACATTAGATCAAAATTTTCCAAATCTAAAAAAATATCCCATAAAGGATAAAAACGAATTCAGTGGAGAAGCTCAAGCATACTATGATGAACTTCAAAGAATTTATACAAAGAAAGATCAAAAAGAAGAGCAAGAAAAAGAGTGGTTTATTCCTAGATTTATAAGAGCTACTGAGAAAAAAATAAAAGATTCAAGAAATAACTAATAAAAAAAGAGGCGATGCCTCTTTTTTTATTACTCTTGAGTTTCCTTAACTCTTCTAATCATATCCATAGCTTCAAATCCACCTTCTAAAACTACCTTTACAATTGAATTTGGATTAGCTGCTTCTACAACTTCTTCTCCAGCCTTAGTTATTAAAGTCATCTTAGGCATTACAATCACTCTAGGCTTTCCTGAAGTAGTTATAACCTCTAAAGATTCTCCTGCTAGAACTCTATTTCTAATTCCTAAAACATATTCATTTTCACCAATTTTCTCCTCTATTTTAGCAACTAATTGGTGTGTTTGACTGTAAGAGTTTCTATCGTTATAGTTATTAGCTTCCGCTCCTGGTTGTCCATGATAGAATCCTTGAGTATATGATCTATTAGATGTTGATTGAATCTCTTCCATCCAAGTTGGATCATACTCATACTCTCCTGCATAATATTTATTTATTGCCTCTTTATATACTTTTACAGCATTTGAAACATAATAAATACCTTTCATTCTACCCTCAATTTTTAAAGAATCTACTCCTAAATCAAGAATTTTATCTATAATCTCTATTGTACATAAATCCTTTGAGTTAAATATATATGTTCCTCTTTCATCTTCGTAAACAGGCATATACTCATTTGGTCTTGTTTCTTCAACTAAATTGTACTTCCATCTACATGACTGAGCACAATCGCCTCTATTAGCATCTCTTCCAGTCATATAGTTACTTAGTAAACATCTTCCTGAAACTGACATACACATAGCTCCGTGAACAAAAACCTCTAACTCTATATCAGGGACTTTAGCTCTTATTTCAGCTATATTGTCTAAAGATATCTCTCTTGCTAAAACTACTCTTTTAGCACCTAAATCTTTCCACATTTTTACTGAACGCCAGTTTGTATTACTTGCTTGAGTACTTACACTTATATTTAAGTCAGTATGTTCTCTTACCACTTGGAATACTCCTAAGTCAGCAACTATTACACCATCTACCCCAATCTCTTCTAAATACTTTACATAATCTGGTAATAACTCTAATTCATTGTTATGAGGTATTATATTAAGAGCTACATACACTCTTTTTTCCATTGAATGTGCATATTCAACAGCCTCTTTTAACTCCTCATCATTAAAGTTGTGACTTCCAGCTCTTAGGTTAAACATTTTTCCTCCTAAGAATACTGCGTCTGCTCCATAATGGAAAGCCATTTTTAACTTTTCCATATTTCCTGCTGGAGCTAATAATTCTGCTCTTTTCATTTTTTCTCACCTTTCTATTCAACCTTAGTTGTGTAATCTCCAAACTTGGTAATTTCATGGAAGAACTTCAAGTTTACAGTTCCAACTGGTCCATTTCTTTGCTTTCCTATGATAACTTCTGTTATACCTTTTTGTTCAGATTCATCATTATAATAATCATCTCTATATAAAAATACAACCATATCAGCATCTTGCTCAATTGCTCCTGATTCTCTTAAGTCTGATAGCATTGGTCTTCTATCAGCTCTTTGTTCTGGAGCACGAGAAAGCTGTGATAGTGCAATTATCGGTATATCTAACTCTCTAGCTATCCCTTTTAATGATCTTGAGATATCTGAGATTTCTTGCTGTCTATTATCTGATTTTCCACTTGTTCCTTTTATAAGTTGCAAATAGTCAATTAAAATCATATCTAATTTTCCAGCCGCTTTTAATCTTCTTGCTATAGATCTAATCTCTAAAACATTTACATTGGGAACATCTGCAATATTTATTTCAGCATTTGCCAATTTACCACTGGCAATTCCTAATTTTCCCCAATCATCTTCTCCTAAAAATCCATTTCTAATCTTTTGTAATCCTATACCAGCCTCTATAGCTAAAAGTCTTTGTAATAACTGTGAGCTTGACATCTCTAAACTAAATACTAAAACTCCTTTGTCAGCCTTCATAGCTGCATTTAAAGCCAAGTTTAAGGCAAAGGCTGTTTTTCCCATAGATGGTCTAGCAGCTAGAACTACTAAATCTGATGGATGAAATCCACTTGTCATTTCATCAAAATGTTTAAATCCACTTGATATTCCAGTTGTTACACCTTTATTTTGTAAAAGTTGTTCCAATCTTTCAAATTCATTTGTAACAACCTCTTTTAAACTAACAATGTCTTTTGATTCTTTACTCTCAGCAACTTTAAATATCATTCCTTCAGCTTTATCTAATATAGTATCCACATCTTCATATCCTTCATAAGTCATTTCTACTATTTTAGTTCCTATATCTCCAAGCTTTCTTAAAGTTGCTTTCTCTTTTATAATTCTTGCATAAGTTAAGATATTTGCTGCTGTTGGTACTTCTTCTATAATTTCATAAAATATAGCTTCTCCACCAATATCATCAAATTTATCTTTTCTTTTAAGTCTATCCATAACTATTATTGGATCTATTGATTCTCCAGAACCATATACTTCTTGCATAACTTCAAAAATTATTTTGTGAGCCATTTTATAAAAATCACTTGAAGTAATAATCTCTATTACCTCACTAAAAATATCTGGCTTTAAAAAAATACCACCTAGAACTGATCTTTCAGCTTCTAAACTACTTGGAATTTTTCTAAGTTTTTCTATATCTTCCATTTTTCACTATCCTTTTATAACTACTAAAACCTCAGCCTTTACATCTGTATGTAACTTTACAATTACTTTATGTTCTCCTAAGCTTTTAATAGTGCACTCTATTTTTTTTCTATCTATATCTAATCCAAACTCTTTTTTTAATTCAGATGAAACCTCTTTGTTTGTTATTGCTCCAAATAGTTTTCCATTATCTCCTGTTTTTCCAACTATTGATAATTTTTTACTCTCTAATAATGCTTTTACTTCAATGGCTTTTTTCTTTTCCTCTTCAGCTTTTTTACTATCTCTTATTTTTTTATTCTCTATCTTTTTTAACTCCTCTGGAGTTGCTATGATTCCCTTGTTATTTTTTAATAGGAAGTTTTTTGCATACCCTTCAGAAACACTTACAATCTCTCCTTTTCTTCCTTGTCCTGCCACATCCGCTGTTAAAATTACTTGTATTTTTGACATAAAAACTCCTCCTAATTATTTTATGATTTTACTATTTTAATTTTTATTCCACTTGCTAATGCTCCAAAAATAAATGCAAACTCTGGAGATATTAACGCTAAAAATACTCCTACTGTAAAGCATAAAGATTGTTTTTTTACTTTTTCATTTAAAATACTTGCAACTATCTTCATGAAATACATTATATAAACTATTTTTAAAATTTCTAATATATTACTTGTTAAATTTCCACCAAAAGAGCTATATTTCTCTATGAAAAATACAACTATATAAGGAATTAACCATAAATATGAAGTTTCCCATTTAAAGAAATCCTCTTTGTTTAAAAAGTAATATGTTAAAAATACTGTCATATTTAAATATGCAAATACTAAATATGTGAAATTGTCCTTGATATACTTAAATGCCATATCAACTTCATATTGAGTAAATGTTGTTTTTTGTAAGTACAAATTCTTTAATTGTTCGAAACCTATATTTAAACCAACTCTATTAAAATATATATATACACAAACTCCAATACCTACTAATAAACTTGTTATAAATATTCTATCAAAACATTGTATTTTTTTACCATATTTTTTTAATACATAGTAAAGAACTTCTATCGAAACAAAAACTCCAATATAAGTTACTAAAAAATGTATATCTATCCAACCTATAGCAGCTAAAGCAACTATATTGGCTATAATTTTAGTTTTTAAATCTGCATTTTCTAATTTTTTAATTTTATAATATGGTAAAATCCAACTTAGAAAAGGCATTGAGGTAGAAACTAAAAATAGTGCTGCTATTATTATTCCTGTTATTAAAAACATTAATCCTCCTAAAACTTTATCAGGATAATTATACCATAAAGGTAGAGTTTTGTTAAGTTATATTATTTCTCCTCCAAAAAAATCTATTATTTTTTTTGAAAAATCCTCATTTTCTGCTCTATCTTTATTTTTATTAACCTCTTGCAATTCATATTTTATCATAATTTTTGATTTAAGAACTTTTCTTGCTACATCTAAGAACAACGTTCTATATGGCTCTGTTTCCATCATATTTTTTGCAAACCCTTGATCTTCTGGAAACCCAATAGTTAAAGTGTTGTTTGAAAAATCTTTGAAATATGCTTTAATTAAAAATGCACCAAATGTCATTTTTACTTTTTTAGACTCTTCAATTATTTTATTCCAAGATTTTTTTACCTCATCATAAGTTACTTTAGATACAACCTCTTGCCCAATATTATTTTCTAAAATATCTGATGTATCCTTATCACTTTCTTGAACTTTTTCTATAATTTTCTCAACTATAATCTCTTTTTCTTTTCTCTCTGTTAATCTATTTAAAATAACATATCCAATTAGACGCTTATCCTCTTCATAACGAAATTTAGATAAAATATCATAAATTGTATCAATTATTTCTAGACCTTTTTCAGTTTCTAAGTCACCTTTAATAATTCTATCTTTAGCTCTTTTTGCTAAATCTTTAAAAAACAACTCTATATCTATAGAGTTTTTCCAGATATCTTCTAAAAGTTCAATTCCTTGAGATTGGTTTTTATTCTCTATAGTTTCTATGAATAAATCTATAGTTTTTATAGGCGTTATTCCCAATACATCTTCGGTCTTTTCAATTACAATGTTTTTTTCCTCTGTATTTATCATAAGTCTTTCTAAAATTGATATTGAATCTCTCATACTTCCACCAGAGGCTTCATAAATAGCGACTAAACTAGCTTCATCTATTTTATATCCTTCGCTATCTACTATGTATAATAGTTTCCCTCTCATATCTCTATAATTAACACTTTTAAAATCATATCTCTGACATCTTGAGATGATAGTTGGTAAAATTTTATCAGGCTCTGTTGTAGCTAGAATAAATAGAACATGCTCTGGAGGCTCCTCTAAAGTTTTTAAAAGAGCATTAAAAGCTTCCTTGGTTAACATATGAACTTCATCTATTATGTAAACCTTTTTTCTTCCCTTACTAGGACTATAATTTATTTTTTCTTTTAATTGTCTTATTTCGTCAATCCCTCTATTTGAAGCTGCATCTATTTCAATTAAATCTAAAAAATTTCCCATAGAAATCTCTTTACAATTTTCACATATGTTGCAAGGTGTATCTGTTATACCATTTGTTAAACAGTTTAAACCTTTTGCCATAAGTCTAGCTATAGATGTTTTTCCTACACCACGAGGTCCTGTAAATAAATAAGCGTGTGCCAACCTATTAGATTTTAGTGAGTTCTTTAAAGTCTGAACAATCTCTTGCTCTCCTGCAATCTCTTCAAAACCTTTTGGTCTATATTTTCTATATAATGTTACGTGCATTTTTTTTCCTCCTAAGGCCTAGAGTTTTACTCTAAGCCATAGTTATTCATCTTTGTTCTCAATGTATTTCTTGTTATTCCAAGTAGTTCTGCTGTCTCAACTTTTTTACCACTTGTTATCTCTAAAACCTGACGTATTAACTCTTTTTCAACTTTTGATATTATTATCCCATAATAGTTATTTTGTTTATTATTTTTTAATCCTAAAAGCTCTCCCTCTATCCAATCAGTTAATACCCAACTTTGGTTATCTCCCTTTCTTTTAGATATTTTATTTCCTGTTACATTTCCTGGTAATTCTTCAACTAAAATAGAACTTCCTCTACAAAGAGCTACTGCTGACTTTATAGCATTTTTTAACTCATTTACATTTCCTGGCCAATCATATCTCATTATTTTTTTCATCGCAGGTTTACTCACACCTTTTACAGCTTTATGTAACTCCTCATTGCAACTAGATAAATAATGATCTATTATAAATGGAATATCATCTTTTCTCTCTCTTAATGGCGGTATATTAATCTCTAATATTTTCAATTTATTATATAATTCGTCAATAAATAGTTTTTTATTAATTAATTCTTCCAAATTTTCACTTGTAGTAGCCACTATTCTTATATTCATTTCAATAGGTTCAGATCCACCCATTCTAAAAAATTCTCCCTCTTGTAGTAAATATAAAATCTTTGATTGCATATCTAAACTTAAAGACTCTATATTTCCTAAGTGTAGCGTTCCTCCATTAGCTTTTTCTAAATCTCCTATCTGTAGAAACGCTGCTCCTTCAAAGGCTCCTTTTTCATAACCAAACAACTTTCTTTCTAAGAGATTGTTTTGAAAAGATGTACAATTTACTGTTAAAAATGGCTTTGTATTCCAATCACTAAATTGATGTATTGCTGTTGCCACACTACTTTTTCCAGTTCCTTTCTCTCCTACTACTAGAACTGGAATCCTGCTATTTGCAACTCTACCAATCATCTTATACACTTCTACAATCTCTTTTGTTTGCCCTATTAATTTATCCCCAGTATTTTTATTTCTATCTACTCTTTCAGCTAAAAGTTTATGATCTTTTACCGCTTTTTCTAAGATTTTATTAACATCTTTTGGACTAATTGGTTTTAAAATATAGTCATATGCACCTGCTTTTATTACACCTGCAACTAATTTCAAATTTGAAGTTTCCCCCATTATTATAATTACTGATCTTTTATGTGTTTCTGTAATTTTTTTAACAAGGTTTACCAATGCATCTTGTTGTAAATTTGTTTCATCAATTACAACAGCTTCGTATTTTCTTTCTTTTAATAACTCCATAAAAGAACTAATATTTTCTGCAAACCTTAATTCATTTTCAAAATTACTTTCTAACTCATCTTTTAATTCATTTTCTAATCTAAATCCTAAAAGAGTCAAATCTCTTCACCATCCTCTAATTTTTACTTCTATTTATGAAGCCCCTAAAAGTTTAAAACTATATTCTAAACTTACATTCCCTTTTATATTTAACCCATTTTTTGTTAAATAGATTCTCCAAGTTCTTGCAATCTCCTCTATAGCCATATTTATTTCTGGAACTCCACTACCCTTTTCTATAAATACTGATGTAACTTTGCCTGTTTCATCTATTTGTATTTTTAATAATACTTTACCTTGCATCCCTCTTAGCTGAGCAGCTTCTGGATATCTAGGTTCTCTATTTCCTTGATCCCATTTAGCAACTACATCTCCATCTTCTACTCCTAATCTATAACCACTTGGAAGTCCATCAGCTCCATTTTTTTCTACCATAGTTTTAAATCCTAGCTCCTCTTCTCCCTCTCCTTGAAAAGCTAAATCTTTACTACTTTCATCTAACTGATAATCTATACTCTTATCTAAAATGGTATCATCTTTAGATATTGTTATATTTTTAGTTGGGTCTATTGAAGATTTTTTTTCAGCTTCTTGCAAATCTTTTTTATTTAATAACTCATTTTTTAAATCACTATCTATCTCTCTAGCTGAAGGTTTATCAATGGCTAAGAACTCTGTTTCTCTCTTTGAAATACTTTTTGCTAAATCATCTAACGAAAGTTTTTTAGTTTCTTTTATCTCTTGTTTTTGTTCTACTGGTTTAGGTTCCTCTTTTTTAACAACTTTCTTTTCCTCTTTTTTCTCCTCTTTTACAGGAGTAACTTTTTTCTTTGGCTCTGGCTTTGTTGTTGTTTTTTTAGTATTTGTTTCAAGAGAAACTAAACCAACCTTTAACTTTTTATCAACTATTTCATCTATTTTAATTCCTGGAATTAGAAATAAAATAAGAAGGTTTATAATTACCGATGCTATAAATATTTTTAAATCACTATTTTGTCTATTCATAGATTTGCACCTACTTTCCAGGCGAAGCTGTATCTATATCTAAAGAAATAGCTCCTGCCTCTTTAGCTGCTGTCATCGTATCTACAATTATACCATGATTAACACTTTTGTCAGCACTAATGATAACATTTTTATCTTCTGATTCAATAAGCTTTTGTGCAAGTTCCTCTTTTAGATCTTTAGCACTTACTTTTTCCCTCTTACTTTTTCCCTTATCTTTATAACTTATAAAAAATTCTTTATCTTTAGTCACAATAACTTGTAACTCATTAACTGGCTTAGTACTTTTTACTGTAGATGTAGGTAAATCTATTTTTATACTACTATTAACATCTTCAAAAGTTGTAGCAACTAAAAAGAATATTAGTAACAGAAATACTACGTCTATTAAGGGAGTTAATTCAAGTATTAAAGAATTACCTGATCTTCTTTTAATTCTATTAAGTTTCATGCTCCCCCTCCTTTATTTTCTAAAGTAGTTTATTAACTCTGCACTACCCTTTTCCATATCATTGATCTGATCATCAATTTTTTTATTAAAATAGTTATATAAAATAATTGATGGAATAGCAACAAATAATCCTCCTGCAGTTGTCAATAGAGCTTGAGATATTCCACTTGCTAATACAGAAGCATCTCCTGTTCCATGTAATGATACAGCTTGGAATGCTTTTATCATACCTGTAACTGTTCCTAGTAAACCTATTAATGGTGTTGTATGAGCAACTACTGATAAAAGCCACATATTTCTTTCTAATTTTGGAATTTGAGCTAAAGCTACTTCTCTAGCTTTCTCTTCTAATGTTTCTACATTTGTACTTCTTGTTTTATACCAATAGATCAAAACCTCTTTTATAACTTTAGCAGTTGAACTTTTTTGATTTCCTAAAGTTGTAATTGCTCCTTTAATATCATTCTTTTCAATTGCACTACGTAATATAGGTCTTATTCTAGACATATCTATATTCTCATTCACTCTAAAGTAAATTGCTCTTTCTATTATTACATACAGCCCTAATATTGACATAAAAACTATAAAATACATAAGTATTCCACCATTAACTAACCAGTACATTCCATATACCTCCTAATCTTTTGTGTTGTAATTTAAATTATAATGCTATTCCCAATGTAACTAATGCAACTACTCCTATTATGTACTTCCAGATTGGAGTTCCACTGTCAGTTTCAGTTAAACTCTTATTCATTGAATCATTTGTTTCATTTATTTGAATAACTTGTTTTTGATCTTTAAATTTATCTGCTGTTATATTTTTATCATCAATTTTTATAACTTTTTTTTCTAATTGTACATTACTTTCTTTTGGATAACTCTCTAGTTGCTCTTTATTTACACCAGTTACTTGCTTATCAATAACTACATCCTCATTAGCAAAAACCCCTAAAGATAAAACTATTAAACCTGTAATAACTAATTTCTTCATATATTCTCTCCTCCGTAAAAAAAATCTTTATATTTTTCAGAAAGTTTTAAATTCTCTCTTTTTAACTGCTCGTAATATACTTTTGCCAAATCTTTTTTCTCAATTTTTAAATTTAAAAATATTAATTTTTCTAAGAAATAATCTTTATTTTTACTTTCTGTTCTTAACAGCTCATCATATTGAGCTATCGCATCTTTAAAATTATTTAAATTTTCATATCCCTCTGCTGATCTTATTTTTGACTCTAATGCATATTCACTTGTAGGATATAAAACATAAAGTTTAGTATAGTTTCTAACGGCTTCTTTTATTAACCCAGTGTTTTTTTCAATGTTAGCCACTTGATATAGTGCTTTATCTTTATATGCACTATTTTCTAAAACTAATATACTTTCATAATATTCTTTTGCTTTTAAAAAGTCTTTCTTAGAATAGTAATAATCTCCTAATCCTAATGCCCCAAAATCTTTATAATCATCAGTTACTATTAATTTTTCAAACTCAACTTTTGCTTCATCTTGTTTTTTCTCTCTTTGAAGATGCTTTGCCATATAGTAACTTTTTTTGTTATCATTAGTTATTTTATTTATCCATTCTAATTCTTTTTGAATATTTTTAGTATTTTCAGATAGCTCTATTATTTTCATAATAGATTTTTCTTTTAAAACATCATCTTTAGTTTCCCCATATAATTTTTCATAAGTTTTTAAACTATTTGTATTATTTCCTTGTATTCCATATAGTTCCCCCTCCATTAAAAGAATATTATCTTTTAATTTTGAGTTTGGATATAGTTCTAAAAACTCTTTACTTTTAGCATCAAACTCATTTGTATTTTTTAATAGATATAAAGATGAAATCTCCCAGTATAATCCTTTTTCTTTATACTCTATATTTTTTGAGTTTTGTGCACTTATCTTATATGCGTCTATTGCATCTTGATATCTCTTTTCACTATAATAAGTTTCTCCTATTTGGAACTGTGCATAATCCCCCATATTTGAAACTAATTTTAATTTTTCAAAATACTCTCTTGCTTTTTCTGGATTATCTAATCTAAAGTAACTAATTGCAACTTTATCAACAACATCCTCTAATGCATACAAATTATCTCCAGCTATATAAGCTTCTCCTGAATTTATTGCATCTGAGTATTTTTCCCATAAAAAATAATTTTTTATTACGTTATATTTTGATTTTTCATAAAGAGATTTATCAACATTGTCTCCACTATTTAAAATTTGATTAAAATACATTTCTGCTTCATCATATCTTCCCATTCCCATAGTTGCTATTCCTTTTTGATATGTATTCTCTAAAGAAGCATCTTGAATGTTTAAATATTGCATCACATCACTGTATTTTTTTTGTGCTATCATAACTTCTATTAAACTAGACACAATTTCTGGATCTCTATTTACTGCTAAATATTCTTTGTAAAGATTTATAGCTTGTTCTCCTTTTCCTTCTGCCAATAAATTATCTGAAGTTATTATAGTTATATTTTTCTTATACTCTTGATCACTTGGATATTTTGTGTTATATTCTTTTATCAGATTATTAAGTTTTACTCTATCCTTTGTTTTGCTCAGTGTTACAATCATTTTATATAGAGATTCTTTATTAGGAGCTATATTATAATTTTTAGCATAGTATTCTTCTGCTGTTTTAAAATCTCCCTCTTGGAAAGCTGATGTTCCAATTAGATTATTTATAGCTATCTCCTCTTCTCTATTTAAATTTAGTCCTACAACTAAATTTTTATTATTTAAAACCCATTTATAATTTTTATTTAAATATTCAATAGACAGTTGGTAATAAATACTCTCATTTTTATATTTTGTTGGATATAATTTTCTAAAGTTTTCTAAAGAACTTTTATAATCTTTTAATCTATATTGAGATAGGGCTATTCCATACCATGTATCTACATCTTTATTTGTTATCTTATTATAATAAGATAATGCAACATCATTTGATCCCCTAACTAAATAAAAATCCCCGAAACTTTTCAGAGCTGTATTATAAAGTTTAGGTTCTGATGATAAGCTAGATAGTATATTTTCTGCCTCTCTAGCATTTCCTTGCTTCAAATAAATCTCTATCATTGTTAAAACTGATAATGTTTTATACTCTGAATTAGTGCTGCTATTTTTTACCTTTTTGAAATAATCTAAAGCTTTTGATGTTTCATTTGTTTTGTAATAAGATGAACCATATAAATAATTTACTAAATCTTTATTTGTACCAACCTTTGCCCCTCTATAATACTCATCTAAATAAACTATAGTTTTTATATACTGAGAGTTATTGTATGCTGCTAGAGAAAGATTTAATACAACATCTTCATAGTTCTTCCCCTGTACGCTTAAAGCACTTGTAAGTTCTCTTTGAGCTCTAATATAATCTTTATTATCCATATAACCTTTTCCTATTGACAACAAAGCTTCTTCATAGTCATCTTTTCCTTCGGAACTAGTTTTGACTATTAGATTTGCTGCTTTAGATGCAGTATCAAAGTCTTTTAGTCCTATATAAGATTTAGTTAAATACAAATAGATATTATTACTTTCACTTTGGTTTAATTTTAATTCTTTTAAACACCCATTTAAAGTATTGATTGCTTCCTGATATCTTCCTTCTACGTAATAAACTTGTCCCATTCTTATTTTTATATTTTTTATATATTTAGAACGTGGATATTTTGTTATAAAATTATTAGACTCTTGAAGTGCCATAGAATACTTTCTCTGAATAAATAGCTCATCCAAAAATTTAATATCCTCTTTTTCTGAGGCAATTAACCCAGAACATATTAAAAGTCCAGCAATAAATAGTTTTAATTTTCTCACGTTGTCCCCACCTCTCTCAATACCTTTCTTATCTCATCCACAGCTACCCTAGTATCTTTACACGGCGTATCTATAATTTCATTAAAAACTCCGTAAACTGATATTGGAAAGGAATCTCTAATTCCAGAAGTTAAATCCCTTTTACAAGCTACAGCTATTACTAAGTTAGGTCTTTCATCTTTTAAGTATAATCTAGCCAATGTCCCACCAGTAGCTACTTTTATGCTAATATGATTAAACTCATCTTTTAATCTTATAATTTCAGATATATCACACAATCCACACATTTTACAGTTTTCTATATTGTTTGTTATTTTTAGATTACAATCATACTTTTGTATACAATGAGGTAATAATATTGCTATTTTTTTTATTTTCTCTCTATTTATTTTTTTTAATACTCTCTTATTATTAAAATCTATAAATTTTTTTGCACTATTATTATCATATGGATTTTTAATTATGTATTCTAGTAGTAAATACCTGAAGTACTGAAGTTCATATATAATTTTTAGTATATAAAATTTGCTCATTATTTCTCCTTAAATGAAAAAATATTATCCAAATTATACCATAAAGAATTTATCTTTGCAAAATAAAAACTAGCTCACTCTGTAAGCTAGTTTTTATGATCTAGTCTTTCAAAGCTAAAGGCATTACTATATAAGTATAATTATCTTCTTGTATATTTCTTGTTCTTACAGCACTATTTGATGTTGTAAACTCCAATGTGATAATATCTTTATCACTTGATTGAACAAACTCTAATAAGAACTTCACATTTAAAGAAATCTTAAGATTATCTCCTTCATAATTTACTTTTGCAATCTCTTTAGCCTTTGCAATCTCACCTATTCCTTCAATTTCAATATCATTTCCAGATAAGGTAAATATTGCTCCAAACTTTGATTCTGAATTATTTTTTACAAAAATTTGAATTCTTTTTAACATTTTTTCGAATTCAACTCTACTTATTTGTAATTTTTTGTTATATCCACTAGCTTCTAATATTGTTTTATAGTTTGGAAATGGTAAATCAATAACTCTACTTATTATTGATATATTTCCTAACTTAAAGTATAATTGCTTATTTTTCTGCGTAAATGCAATCTCCTCTTCGTTACCATTTCTTAATAACTTAGAGATTGCGTCTATCGTATTTATAGGAATACTAACTTTAAAAGTTCCATCACTTTCCAAGTAATCGTGCTCTAAATACGTTAAACGGTAAGTATCTGTAGATATAAACTTTATTTTTTTATTTTCAATCTCTACTCTTATACAATTTATTGATAGATTATCACTAGACATTGAGGCTGAAAACTTTACTTTATCAAAATAATCAGCTAAATCTAATTTTTTTAATTTAAATTCAAACTCTTTATCCTCTAACTCTGACTCCTGAATTTTAGGAAACTCCTCTGCATTCATTAACATAAACTCAGAAGCTGAATCAGATGTTTCTATTGTTAAAACATCCTCGTTTATATTTAAAGTAATCTCTTCGTCTTTGATTTCTTTTAAATATTCTTCTACTAAATTATGTTGAAAAACAGCTTTTCCCTCTGCTATCACATCACATTCCATATGTGTTGATATTGTTAACTCTAAATTTGTTCCACAAAACCATAATCTATTCTCTCTTGTTTCCATATAGACATAAGAGATTATGGGTCTAATTTTATTTTCATTGATTGCTTTTTCTACTATTTTTATCTTTTTTAGAAATTCTAATCTATTAACTTTTAAAATCAATTTAACCTCCTTGCTTTTAATAGTAATAGTTTCCTTTTAGTAAGTCACTATAACGTATTCTTAATTTTTCTAATGTTTTTTGTTCAATCTGTCTTACTCTTTCTCTCGTTATACTAAAACTTTGCCCAATATCTTCTAAAGTATGAATTTGATTTCCATCAAATCCAAATCTAAGTTTTAATATCTGTTTTTCTCTATCATTTAACTTATTTAGTATCTCTTTTATCTGAGATGTACTCATCTCTCTGATCAGATTATCTTCTAAATCATTGTGCATCTCACTTGCTATAGTATCTTCTAAACATATATCTTCCCCTATTGGAGAGCTAAGAGAGATTGTTTCTTGAAACTCCATCATCAAATCTTGAACTTTTTCTAAATTTATATTTAATCCCTCTGATATTTCATATATACTTGGATAATCCCCTTTTAACATAACAGTATCCATTATAAATTTATTTATTTTATTCAACATATCATGTTTATACGATGGTATTCTTATCTCTCTTCCCTTACTTATTATAGCTTTACTTATAGCCTGTTTGATCCACCACACAGCATATGTTGAGAATCTATAACCTTTCTCCACATCAAACTTTTCGATTGCATGAATCAAACCAAAGTTACCCTCACTAATTAAGTCTATAAAACTCATACCCTTACTTCCATATTTCTTAGCCACATTAACTACTAATCTCAAATTACATAAAATTAATCTTTCTCTTGCTTCAATATCACCATTTTTTGCTTTTCTTAAAAGTGATATCTCTTCATCTTTTCCTAACACTTCATACACTTTTATATCATCTAGATAAAATGAAACTAAATCTTTTTCTGTCATACACACCCCATACCCTCATTAGTTATCTTTTTCTATTTTGAATCTCCGTGTTGCTTATTTAATTGTTTTATTTATGAATTTTTTTAATGTAATTAATAATTTAAGTATAACTTACAAATCTTATTTTTAATAAAATTCCTCTTTTAATTCTCTTGTCATCAACTCTTTAACCTTTTCTTTTGTATCTGCTCCCTCGTATATTATCTCATAAATTGCTTCAACTATTGGCATACTTATTCCTAATTCCAATTTTTTAGCGTATACAGCCTTAACTGTAGGCACACCCTCAGCAACCATAACCATGCTATTTAAAATATCCTCTATTTTTTCACCTTTTCCAAGTCTTTCACCAACATATCTATTTCTACTATGTTGACTAGCACAAGTTACAACTAGGTCCCCAATCCCAGTCAATCCTGAAAACGTTCTTTCATCAGCTCCCATAACTTTTCCAAATCTTATCATCTCTGCGATTCCTCTTGTTATTAAGGCAGCTTTTGCATTATCTCCATAACCTAGTCCATCTGCGATTCCTGCTCCTATTGCTAAACAGTTTTTTACCGCTCCTCCTAGTTCTACACCTGCTATATCTTCACTTACATAAACTCTAAAGTTCTCTGTATTGAATAGCTCTTGAACTTTTTTAGCCTTCTCTAACTCTCCAGCAGCAACTATAGTTGTTGGTAGCTCTTGAGCTACCTCTTCAGCGTGAGTTGGACCAGATAAAATCACTATATTTTTATGGTATTTTCCTTTTATCTCATCTTTCATAACATGAGATAATGTTTCTCCACTTAAAACTTCTATTCCTTTTGCTGTATTTATTAATATCATACCCTCTTCAATTTGTGAAGATACTCTTGCCATTACACCTCTTAATACTTGTGATGGCACAGAGAAAATGACATATTTAACATTAGCCAAAAGTCCATCTAACTCCCATGTAACTTTTAGATTATCAGGAAATTTTACTCCTGGAAGTAATCTCTTATTTTCTTTTTCTAAATTTAATTTTTCAGCAATCTCTTTGTTATGCTCCCACATTACAACTTCATAACCTTTTTTTGCTAAAATCATTCCTAAAGCTGTTCCCCAGCTTCCTGCTCCTATTACAACTACTTTTTCCATTTAATTTATCTCCTTACTTTAAATTAAATTTATTCTCTTTTCCTTCCATAAGTCTTTGAATGTTTGCTTTATGTTTATAAATTACAAATATTCCAACTAATAGAGATATTATCACTAATGGAATTCTAGTTACATCATCTCTTACAGGCAGAAAATATGCTAAAATTGGTAATAATCCTGCACATATAACTGATCCTAAAGATATGTATTTACTAATTCCTACCACTAGTATAAATACTAATACCAAAATACCTACCACTTTTGGCATTAAGAAAAGAAAAACACCTAAGCTTGTTGCTACCCCTTTTCCACCCTTAAATTGTAAAAAGAATGAAAAAGTATGACCTAATATAGCTACCAAACCTAATAATATAATATATATACCACCAATATCAAATAAACTTGCTATATAAAGTGGAATATATCCTTTTAAAGCATCTAATATTAGAACCATTATACCATACTTTGGTCCCAAAATTCTATAAGCATTTGTTGCACCAGAGTTTTTACTTCCATACTCTCTTATATCAATATTTTTAACTCCCTTTCCTAACCAAACACCACAAGGAAGCGAACCAAATACATATGCAATTACTGCGAATATTAAAAACTTTATCATAAAGTCCTCCTTATTTTTTAACTAATCTTCCCACTACTTCAATATGACTTGTTTGAGGAAACATATCTACTGGTTTTACTCTAACTAACTTATATCCTTCTCTTTCTAAAATTTCTATATCTCTAGCAAAAGTCGATGGATTACAAGATATATATACAATCTCTTCTATTCCAACTTTAGATATATTTATTAAACTTTCCTCATCAATCCCTTTTCTTGGTGGATCTAAAATTATTGAGTCCACTTTTTCTGCTTTTATTAATTTTCCTAGTTCTTTATTTACATCCCCACATATAAATTGAACATTTTCTATATTATTTTCTTTTGCAGTTTGAATCCCATCTTTTACGGCTGATTCTACAATTTCTATTGAATAAACTTTCTTTGCTTTTTTAGATAGAATCATTCCTATCGTTCCAGTTCCTGCATAAGCATCTACAATTTTTTTATTTTCTATATTTTCAAACATACTTATAGCTAAACTATACAATCTTTTTGTTTGTTCTAAGTTTATTTGAAAAAAAGATGTTGGAGATATATTAAAATGAATATTATCAATATCCTCTTTAATTGTTTTTTCTCCATAAACAAATAGATTCTTATGACCTAAAGCTACATTCGTTTTTCTATCATTTAACGAAATATAAACTGATGTAATCTCTTTAAACTTATCCATTACATCTTTTAAAATACTTTTAATTTTCTCAGAAGCTTTTGTATCATTTACTATTAAAACTAACATAGCCTCATTAAAAGAGTTTGTTCTAACCATTACATGTCTTAATATTCCTGTATGCTTTTTTTCATCATATACAGTTATTTTATTTTTATTCAAAATATTTTTTAGTTCTGTAATTATTTTATTTCCTAATACTGAGTTTAACATATTATCTTCTACTTGGAATACATCATGACTTTTTCTTTTAAAAAACCCAGTTATAATTTCTTTTCCATTAAAAGAAAATGGTTCAATAACTTTATTTCTGTAGTTTTTTTCTATAGGCGATTCTAAGGTATCTTCTATTAAAACATCACTATTTTTACCTATTTTTCTCACTACATCTTCTACCATCTCTTTTTTATATTTTAACTGAGCAGTGTAATCTAGCATTCCAAAGTCACACCCTTGAAAATCTTCAAAAGTTACATGATTTAAATCTTTAATTCTCTCAATTCCAGGAGTTATAATCTCCTTTATTAAAGCTCTTCCATAACTTTTTTTTAAAGAAATTATCTCAACTCTTAAAATATCGCCAGGCACAGACATGGGTACAAACATAGCAAACTCGCCATTATAATAACCCAATCCCTCTCCACCATAGACTATTTTTTCTATCTTAATTTCAACTATTTGTCCTTTTTCTAATTTCATAAATACTCTCCTTTATTTTTAAAAAGAGCTATCATCTATTTTAAAGAAATTTATCTTTTCAGAAATAATCATATTTTTTTGTTTATTCATCTCTTTCTCTATTTTACTTAAATCCATGAGTAAGTCATATTCGTATATTCTTTTACTTCTCTCTTTTTCAAGCTCTTTTAACTCTCTTTCAATCTTCAAATTACTTTTTTCTAAATATGAGATTGTTCTTATAAGGTACCCATAAAATGACCAGATTAAAATTATACCAACAAGTGTCAATAAAACTTTTTTTCTCTTCATCAGGTCCTCCTTTTATTTTTATAATTTTTCGATAACTCTTAATTTAGCTGAATGTGCTCTGTTATTAAATTTTAACTCATCTTGTCCTGAAGTTATAGGCTTTCTATTCACCAATTTTCCTTTAGGTTTTTCGTTACATACACATATTGGAATCTCTTTTGGACATTTACATCCTGTGCAAAGATCTCTAAACATATTTTTTACAATTCTATCTTCTAAAGAATGGAACGTTATTATTGCCAAACGTCCTCCTTTTTCTAAACTATTGAACGATTTTGTTATCGCATTTTTTAATACATCTAACTCTCTATTAACTTCAATTCTAATAGCTTGGAAAACTTTTTTAGCTGGATGTTTTTCACTTCTTGGGGGATAAGCTTTTCTTATTATCTCCACAAGCTCTCCAGTTGTTTCAATAGGTTTTTCCTCTCTTCTTTGACAAATTAATCTAGCTACTTTTCTAGAGAATCTATCCTCTCCATATTCAAAGAAAATTCTAACTAGTTCTCCCTCTTCATATTCATTGACAACTTCATAAGCTGACAATGCTTCTTCTCTATTCATTCTCATATCAAGTTTTGTATCATATCTATATGAAAATCCTCTTTCTGGATCATCCAGTTGAGTTGATGAAACTCCAATATCCATTAAAATTCCTGTAACCTCATTAGCTCCAGCCATGTATAAAACTGTTTCTATATTTTCAAAGTTACTTTTATATACAGACCATTTCTTCCCATATTTATCAAGCCTTTTTTTTGCAAATTCTATTGCTTGGTCATCCTGGTCTATAGAAATCAATCTTCCTTTATCGCTAATTTCTTTTAATATACCTTCAGAGTGTCCTCCTCCTCCTAAAGTACAATCTACATATATACCATCTTTATCTGTTATTAAATTTTCTAATGTTTCATAATATAAAACTGGTATGTGGTATTCACTTTCTATCTCGTGCATTTTTGTTCCTCCTACAAAAAATAGAGAAGCCATTGGCCTCTCTATTCTATTATAATAAATAAAAAATAATATATCTTAGAATCTTCAAAGCAAAGTAAGCCAGTACTGGTGACAAATCCATTCTAACATTTCCCATAGGTATTAAAGTCCTAAAAGGTTTTAAAATTGGCTCTGTTAAAGCATATACAAGATTTGTAAAGTCATTTCTTGAATATGGAGCTAACCAAGAGATTACTATTCTTATTAATATAAGTATATTCATAATTTCAAAAGCTAAATTTATAATTCTGTAAATTAAACCCATATTTTCTCCTTATTTCTCTCCTAAAAAGTAATGTTTTGCTTTTACTGAATATTCCCATCCAGACCAAATTGTTAAAATAACTGGAATTAATGTCATATAAAAATAAATTGCTTTATACAAAGTTTCTTTTTCAGGAGTATTTCCTAGCCCAAAGAACAGCATAATTATAATTACAATCATTTGAGTTGTTGTTTTATATTTCCCTAAAATTCCTGCAGGAATCACTTCCCCTTTTGCCGCAGCTATAGTTCTTATCCCACTAATTAAAAATTCTCTTGCTATAACAACAATAGACATCCATGCTGGAATATAATCTAACTTTACAAAGATTACCAATGCTGAGATAACAAGTATTTTATCTGCCAAAGGATCCATTATCTTACCCAAATCAGTTATTAAATTATATTTTCTTGCTATATATCCATCTAACCAATCTGTCAGCGATGCAAAAACAAATATACCAAACGCTATCATTCTATATGAAGTATGATGTGTAGTTCCTGCTGATTCTTGTAAAAAGTATATAAAAGGTATTGCTAATATTAATCTAATTGCTGTAAGTTTATTTGGCAAATTCAAGACTGACTCCTCCTTATTTTAAGACTATTTAATTTCGTTTTCTACAATTGCCCCTATATAGTCATATTCAAAATTTTGTTCTATTCTTACTTTTACTATTTCTCCTTGCTTTGCAGTTCCGTCATTTGTTAAAACTTTTCCATCTATATCTAAGGCCTGTCCTCTAGTTCTTCCCTCTAACATAAACTCACTCTCTGAAGAAATACCATCTATCATAACTTCAACAACTTTACCAATCATTGCTCTATTTTTTATCTCTGCAATTTCAGCTTGTAAATTTGTTAGCTCTGCCCATCTTTTTTCTTTTATCTCTTCTGGAACTTGATTCTCTAAATCATGTGCAACAGTTCCCTCTTCTCTAGAGTACTTAAATACACCTACATAATCAAATTTGAACTCTTTTACAAACTCTTTTAACTCTTCAAAATCTTCCTCTGTTTCTCCAGGGAATCCAACAATTACAGTAGTTCTAATTGTTGCCTCAGGAATTTCAGTTCTTATTTTGTTTAAAATTGATTTTATGTGATCTCCTGATTTTGCTCTAGCCATATTTTGTAATATATTTCCTGAGATATGTTGAATTGGAATATCAAAATATTTACAAACTTTCGGCTCATTTTTTATAACTTCAACCAACTCATCTGTCAATGAATTAGGGAACATATAATATGATCTAATCCACTCTATCCCCTCTACTTTTACTAACTCTTTTAATAAATCAGGTAAAGCTTTTTTCTTATATAAATCAATTCCATACTCTGTTGTTTCTTGAGCTAATAGATTTATCTCTCTTACTCCATTTGCTGCTAAAGCTTTTGCTTCTTCTACAATATCCTCTATTGTTCTACTTCTTAAATTTCCTCTAAGTTGAGGTATAATACAGTAAGTACATCTTCTATTGCATCCTTCTGCTATTTTTAAGTAAGCAGTGTGAGGATTTGTTGTTAAAATTCTTTCTGTTCCTGCATCTGCTAAGAATTCAAAAGAATCACATCTTACAATTTTAGAATCCTCTAAAATCGTGTCTACTATCTCCTCTATTTTGTGGATTTCACCTGTACCAACTACAGCGTCAATTTCAGGAATTTCTGAAATTAATTCATCTGCATATCTCTGTGCTAAACATCCTGCAACAATTATCTTTTTTACTTTTCCAGAGTTTTTCTTTTCTGCAACTTCTAATATTGCTTGAATCGACTCCTCTTTTGCATCTCCAATAAAACCACATGTATTTACTAAAACAACATCTGCTTCTTCTAAATCATTTGTTATTTCAAATCCTTTTCTAGCTACCATTAGCCCAATTAAGTGCTCACTGTCAACTAAGTTTTTACTACAACCTAAACTTATTAAACCTAATTTCATTTTTTACCATCCTTCATTTTTTGTTACTATTTCTATACGGAAAAATAACACAGAGGTTGAAGTCCTCTGTGTTATCCCCCTTAATTTTAAAATTATTCAGCTGCCATTTCTTGTAATAATTTTTTTCTACTTAAACTGATTTTTCCATTTTCTGTAGAAATTACTTTTACTTCAAATGTGTCTCCAACTTTTAATACATCTTCAACATTAGCTACTCTTTCTAAAGATATCTCTGATACATGAAGAAGCCCCTCTTTTCCTGGTAATATTTCCATGAAAGCTCCGAACTTAGCTATATTTACTACTCTTCCTAAATATACCTCTCCTACTTCAACATCTTTAACATATCCATTTACTAACTTTATAGTGTCCTCTAAAACATCTAATCCTTTACAGAATATAGATACTCTTCCATCATCTTCTATATCAATAGTTGCACCTGTTGCTTCTATGATTCCTTTTATATTTTTTCCACCAGGTCCTATTAAAACTGCAATTTTATCCTTTGGAATTACCATTTGGTGAATTCTTGGAACAGTTGGTGCTAACTCATTTGTATTTAATATTGTACTGTTCATTAACTCTAATATTTGTAATCTAGCATCTAAAGCTTGCTTTAAAGCTATTCTCATGATGTCCTCTGATATTCCTGCAATTTTCATATCCATTTGTAAAGCAGTTATTCCAGTCTTAGTTCCTGCAACTTTAAAGTCCATATCTCCTAAGTGATCCTCTAGACCCATTATATCTGTTAATACAACATAATCATCATCTTTTTTGATTAGACCCATTGCAATTCCAGCTACATGCTCTTTAATAGGTACTCCTGCATGCATTAATGCTAATGATCCTCCACAGATTGACGCTTGAGATGACGATCCGTTAGATTCTGTTATTTCTGAAACTAATCTAACTGTATATGGGAAATCTTCTACTGAAGGCATTACATAGCTTAGTGCTCTCTCTGCTAAAGATCCATGTCCTAACTCTCTTCTTCCTGGTGCTCCCATTCTTCCTGTTTCTCCAACTGAGTATGGAGGGAAGTTATAGTGTAAGTAGAACTTTTTAAAATACTCTTCATCTAATCCATCTATTAACTGCTCATCCTCTTTAGTTCCTAAAGTAGCTACAACTAATGCTTGTGTTTCTCCTCTTGTAAATAGAGCTGATCCATGTACAATTGGTAAAACATCTATTTCTGCTGCTAAATCTCTAATTTCTGTTGTAGCTCTTCCATCTACTCTATGTTTATTGTATAAAATAGCATCTCTAACTTGCTCTTTCATTAAATCGTGATAGTATTTTGCAAACTCTGCAACTACTTCTGCAGGTACTTCCTCTTCTCCGAAGTTTGCATTTACAAACTCTTCAAATAGAACCTCTTCTAATTGATCTACAGCGTCTTCTCTAGCTTTTTTTCCAGTTGTTAAAACAGCTTCTTTTAATTTAGCAGCTCCATTTTGATCAATAAAGTCTTTTACTATTGGCATTACTTCAGGTGCTTGGAATTCTATTTTCTCTTTACCAACTAAAGCTTGGAACTCCATTTGGAACTGACATAATTTCTTTATATTATCATGAGCAAACATTATAGCTTTTAACATTGTTTCCTCATCGATCTCTTTTGCTCCCGCTTCAACCATGTTAATAGCATCCATACTTCCAGCTACTGTTAAATCTAATTCACTTACTTTTAATTGCTCTGGTGTTGGATTTAAAATGAACTCTCCATCTATCATTCCAACTACTACTCCAGCTACTGGTCCCATAAATGGAATATCAGATACTGTTAGAGCTACTGATGATCCAACAATTCCCATAAAATCAGGAGCACATACTCCATCATAAGAAAGTGTTGTATTTACAATATGAACATCATAACGAAACCCTTCTGGGAACATTGGTCTTATTGGTCTATCTATTAATCTAGCTAACAGTGTAGCATTTGTTGATGGTCTAGCTTCTCTTTTATTAAATCCTCCTGGGAATTTCCCAGCTGCATAATATTTTTCTACATAGTCTACTGTTAAAGGAAAGAAATCTATTCCCTCTCTAGCACTCTTACTTCTGTTAACTGTACTTAATAAAATTGTATCACCATATTGAACCATTACAGCCCCGTTTGATTGTCTTGCTATTTTACCAGTTTTTAACGTTAATTGTCTTCCACCTATTTCTAAGCTTAAGCTTACTTCATTAAACATTAAGTTTCCTCCTTTTAAATTGGTAGAGGATAAATATAGCAAATAATAAGGAACTAAAACTAAAGATTTTAGCTTTAATCTCTTACTACTTACCTTATATTTATCCTCTATATTCTTACATTAAAGTATATCATTTTTACATATAAAAATCAAAATATATTTATTCAACATTCATATTATGAATTAAACCTAAAGCAATCCCCATAGTTACCATAGCACTTCCTCCATAACTAAAAAATGGCATTGGTAATCCAAAAACAGGTAATAATCCAACAGCTACAAATATATTTATTATTACTTGAGTTATTATTTGAGCTCCCATTCCTAAGGCTAAGTATTTTCCAAAATAATTTTTACACTCTCTTCCTGTAACCATTATAAAGTGGTATAATGCAAAAAATAATCCAACAACTACAAACATTCCCATTATTCCAAACTCTTCTCCAAAAGTTGCCATTATAAAGTCTGTATGTATCTCTGGAAGATAACTATACTTTTGCACACCATTAGCATACCCTTTTCCAAATAAACCTCCACTACCAAAAGCATAAACAGATTGTTTTACTTGATAACCATAATCATCTGAATAATTTCCAAAAAACAACCCATCTATATAGCTTTTTATTCTCATTATTTTATAGGATGCTCCTTCTTCACTAGCATACTTATAAACTGCTGCTAATCCACCTAGACCAAATACTCCTCCTAAACAACTAACTCTTAAAATCCACTTATCTTTTAATTTACTCATAAATATCATAAATAACCAAATTGCTAAATAGTGTATCGCCGTTCCCATATCTTTTTGAGCTAAAATTAAAACACCATAAACACTTAAATATATTAAAGCATTAATTATTATCACACTTTCACTCAAATCATTGTCTTCCGCTCTTGCTAAACAATTTGCCATGTTTATAACAAATGCACATTTTAAAATTTCTGCTGGTTGAATAGAAACAGGCCCTAAATTTATCCAACCATAAGCTCCATTTATTTTGGGAATAAATGGTAAGTTCATTTTTCCTCCAATATACATTCCTAATAAAATAAAAATACTTGTTAAAAAAATAAATCCATTTACTTTCCTATTACTTAAAATTTTATAGGTCAATTTTAATTTTTTAATCTTTCCAGCACTGCCAATAAAAAGATATATTATAAAAAAAATTAATATGTATACAAAGTGTTTTTTTATATTTTCAGGTTTCATATAAAAAGCCGCACTAACCATATTAATTGAACTTAAAACCATCAATATTACTATTATAAAGAACAATGAAAATCGTCTTTGTTTTAATTTAATTATTCTATTTTTAATTTTTTGTTGTTGATTTTTTAAATTTTCTTGAAAAAATTGTCTAGTTGTATTCTCCATTTAAATTCTCCCCTTAAAATTATTTTTACAAAAAATAAAAAAATGGCGCTTCTTGCTGGGCTCGAACCAGCGACAACACGATTAACAGTCGTGTGCTCTACCAACTGAGCTAAAGAAGCACTTTTTTAAGATTGGCAACTTCCTATCCTCCCAGGGGGCTG
>NZ_JBOFXD010000059.1:0-10263 GCF_051653945.1 Cetobacterium sp. | reverse complement strand
TTATAGATAACAAGATTAGAAAATTTAATTAAAATGAATACACTTTTTTATATTTGAAAATAAAAACAGGAAACGAAATTAATAATAATAGATTTAATAATATAAAAATTAAATATTCCATACTGGTTAAATTAAAATAAAGCGAAGGAAGATATTATAAATTTAGTGTAAATTAACTTCTTCGCTATCAAATTTTAAATGTCCAAATAGGCTATCTTAGATTAGGTACTTTAAAGGTACTTGTTGCTAAGATAGCTTTTTTATTTCAAGTATTTCTCTAAACGACCTTCATACTCTATTGATAACATTCTTAGGATTCCTTCCCATCCTTTTACTTTTTGGTTCCATTTTTTCACAATATTTTTACTAGAAAGAAAAAGGACCTTTAACAAAGCATCTTCACTAGGATAAATAGATCTAGAATTACTAACTTTTCTAAATTGACTATTTAAACTTTCAATTATATTGGTAGTGTAGATCATCTTTCTAATCTCCATAGGAAAATTAAAAAAATGCGATAATTCACTCCAGTTAGTATACCAACTTCTAAGAGCTGGCGCAAACTCAGGAAGGTCATTTTTTAAAGTCTCTAAAGCTTCAAATGCACATTCTGCATTAGTCGCATTGTAAATACTTTTTAGCTGCTGAGCATAGCCTTTTCTATCTTGATAATTCATCTATCTTAATGTATTTCTGATTTGATGTACCATACAACGTTGAATCTTAGTCTCAGGAAAAATAGTTAAAATGGCATCACTAAAACCTTTCAAACCATCAATAAACACTGTAAAAATATCCTCAATGCCTCCAGTTCTTAATTCATCTACAACTTTTAACCAGAACTTAGAACTTTCATTCTCTCCTATTACAATACTTAAAATATCTTTTTTCCCTTCTAAATCTATTCCTAAAACAACATATATAGCTCTATTTGAAACTTTTCCATTACTTTTAATATTAAAATGTATTGCGTCCATGAATACAAAAGCATAGCATTTTTGTAATGGTCTATTTTTCCAATTATCTATCTCTTCGAAAACTCTATCAGTTATTCCACTAATTTGTGATGCTGAAAATGTTAATCCATAAATCTCTTCAAGATGAGCATTAATCTCAGAAATAGTCATTCCATGCCCATATATAGAGATAATTTTATCTTCAATATATTCGTATTTTTAAAAAAAGTCATCTTTTGTCATAGGTCTCTTATACGGAAAAATTGGAGTTCTATTATCATCTATTATTAATTTTGCTATAGCAGGAGTTCGATATCCTGAGTTAACAACGATAGTGCTAACTCAGGATAAGAAGTTATCACTTGTTGATAAAGCTCTACAAAAATGAAGAATCATGGTAGTTTCCAGGAATTAAAACAAACCCTAAAACAAAATTATTTTTATCATAGGCTGTGCTCGCACTATATGCAAATACTTTTTTTGCTCACCTTTATGGAATCCTCCACATTCTGAGTCAGTTTTACTTACTTTAATTCTTTTTATATCAGTTTTTTCATCAAAGTTTAAAGTTTTTTTATTAATTTCTCTATCTTTAGAGATTTCTTCTTGAAGAGATTTTTCATAGAATTTAGCACTAACTTCAACAAATTTACTAATACTTTTTTTATTATTAGCGCTTGCTTTTATATGAGTTCCATCAACAAATACATTTCCTTCATAAAAAAAAGCTGTAGACAATTACTTCTCTACAGCCTGAGATCACTTAATATGATCTTTTTTCTATTTTAATTTTCTATTTTCATATCCCCAGATTTTATAAACTCTCTTTTTCTAAGAAAAATTGATATTAGGTAGGTCACCACTCCTGGAAGTAAAATATAAAGAACCATTATTAAAATAATTGTTTTTATTCCACCTCTTCCTATTTTATCCATAGTTATGTAGCTTTCAAGTATTCCTACTAATCCACTTGTCCCCATTCCTGCTCCTGCAAAACTATTTTCCATTTTAAAAACTATTGTTACAAGTGGACTTAAAATAATTGATGCTAATATTTGAGGTATCCAAATCTTCCAATTTTTAACTATATTTGAAAATTGAAGCATTGATGTTCCTAACCCTTGGGCTACTAATCCTCCCCACCCATTCTCTTTAAAACTTGTTACTGCAAACCCAACCATTTGAGTGCAGCATCCCAGTGTTGCTGCTCCAGCTGCAAGCCCTTCTAACCTTAACATCATAGCAATAGCAGCACTACTAATTGGTAATGTTAAAGCCATTCCCATAAACACAGATATCAACATTCCCATAAAAAACGGATGCAACTCTGTTGATTCCATAACTAGAAATCCTATTGCAGTCATTACTTTTCCTAAAACTGACCCAACGCTTGTTCCTATTAATCCTCCTATTAAAATTGTTACTGCTGGTGTCAAAACTATATCTAGTTTTGTTTCTTTTGAAATAATTTTTCCGAATTCTGCTCCAATAAGTGATGCTATATATGCCCCAACAGGTCCTCCTAAAGAATATCCTACCATCCCTGTGAAAGTTGATGAAAACAAAACTAATGGTGGAGCTTTTAAGCTATGTGCTACTGCTACTCCTATACCAGCTCCAGTTATATCTCTCGCAATGGGCCATATAATATCTGTTAAAAATTTTATGCTCGATTGTTGCCCAAGCATATTTAAGATTGATCCTATTATTAAAGTAGAAAACATTCCCAGTGCCATAGCCCCTAACGCATCCACAAAATATTTTTTTGCTGATAACTCTACATTTTTTCTTTTTAAAAATTCACGTATCTTCATAATTATATATTATATCACATCAAACCTAAAAATAGATTAGAATAAAATATTCTCGCTACTTTTTATAACCCCTTTGAGAGATAAATTGACTTTAATTAAAAACTATGCTAACATTATTTTATAATAGTTACAAAATTATAATAAATACATAATATTTATGTAAATAAAGGAGATACTTTATGAAATTAAAAACAGGTCTTCAACCTGGAACTATAATGTACACAGGGACTAAAACTAAGCTTGATCCAATAGAAATAGAAACGTTTGTTTATAATAAAGAAAATGTAGATCAAAAAATAATTACTTATAAAGATGACTTAATTTTAAATTTAGACCTTAAAATGAACAATTGGATAAATATATCTGGTATTCATGATGTAGATTTAATAAAAAAAATTGGAGAATATTTAAATATCGATAATTTAGTTTTAGAGGATATCGTTAGTAATAATCAAAGACCTAAAATTGAAGTAAGAGATAACTTGATCTTTATAGTTTTAAAATTAATAACACACAATGAGAACAATGAATTTAGATATGAACAAATTTCATTAATTTTATTAGAAAATACACTTATTACCTTCCAAGAATCTAAAAATGATATTTTTAATACAATAAAAAATAGAATAGTAAAAGATATTGGACGATTAAGAAAAAAAGATATTAGCTATTTAACATATGGTCTTTTAGATAGAATTATTGATGAGTATTTTGTTATTTTAGATAATCTAAACAATAGAAGTGACGAGTTAGAAGAGATTATTGTTTTATCTCCAAGTAAAGATGAGTTTGAAAAAATATTAACTTTAAAAAAAGATATTTTAAAACTAAAGAAATCAATAACTCCGTTAAAAGAATTTATGGTTACTTTAAAAAGTAATGAAATCAAAGAATACTTAAGTGAAGATATTGATATTTACTTAGAAGATTTAAATGATCATGTAAATGTTACTCTTGAAAATGTTGAAAATTTATTTCTTAAAGGCAATGAATTAATTCAACTCTACCATACTACTGTGAGTGCTGGAATGAATGAAATTATGAAAGTTTTAACTATGATTTCTACAATCTTTATTCCTTTAAGCTTTTTAGTAGGACTTTATGGAATGAACTTTGAAGTAATTCCAGAATTGAAATGGCAATATGGATATTTTTTACTATTATTTATTATGTTTTTAATAATTTGTGGAATAGGATATTTTTTCAAAAAGAAGAAATGGTGGTAAATTATAAAGAGGTATCTTGAATAATTTCAAGATACCTCTTTTTATCTATTAAAATAGTTTCTTCTTATAGTATGCATCAGCTTGGTATATTGCTGCCACTGGATTATGACATAATACTCTATCTTTTACTGCAAATACAGTAACTGGTGCTTCTGAATGCTTTACAAATAAAGTATCATGTCCTACACAAAGACCAAACAGTATATTTAAATCTGTTTTCTCTTCATTTAAGTGTAGTGCTTGTCCAATTGGATTACACATAATATCATTTTTTACATAAGTTTCTTTTTCCTCTTGAGGTATTCCTAAAAATCCCTTTAAAATAGCTCCATTTTTACAAATTACAGAAACCACTTTTAATCCATGGTGCTCTAATATTTTTGCAAAAGTTTTCGCTTCCTCGTGAAGCCCTGTGCAGAAAGCTAGTCCTATACGCTCATATCCACATTTTTTTGCAAAAGCTATAGTTTCTTGAACACGAGTCCAGTTTGTATTTCCTTCTGCTTCAACAAGTGCCGATTGAATAGCAATTGTTAAATCATCTCCAACATGTAGCTCTTTCGCTTTATTTTGCATCTCTTCATTTCTACTAGGACAAAACACCTTTGGCATTTTTTCTTGATTCTTTGATAAACAACCTCTTGTCATACATTTTGCACAAATACTCATTTTCTCTCTCCTAACTCATTGTTTTTGTTTTGTTTTTTATTTTTAATACTTATAAAACTCCAAGATAATTCATTCCATTATAAATACTAATCAAAATTATTCCTACAACCATACATAGATATATTTTATCCACACCTTTTAGTGAAAGCTTTTTTGAAATTATAGGACCAACCGTACCTCCGATTACTCCTCCTGCAACCATCATTACAAATGCTAACCAAACAAATTCAGGTATACCTTTAACAATTGTTTGAGCTACGCTTACTCCCTGTGAAAACAGTATTATGTAGATTGAGTTTATTGCTGCTTCCTTTGAATTTAAACCAAAACATAGATATAAAATCATTAAATTGATTGGTCCTCCACCAATACCTAAAAACGAAGATAGAGCTCCCAAAAGAAATCCAATTCCTAAAGATACTGTGGTATTTTCTATATTAAATGGTGTTATTTTAGATTTTTGGATAGTAAATATTAATACCCCAACTGTAACTGCTGCTAAAACGAATGATTGAACTGCACCAGCCATATTTGGATCTCCACTTACAACTCTTACCCAATCAAATAACTGCTTTCCTAAAAGACCTCCAACAGCTGCACCAATGGCTAAGGGTGTCCCTCTCTTTTTTTCAGGTCTTACTCCAGCCTTACTATTACGATATAATGTCATCGTTGTCATTCCAAGTACAGTGCATCCAGATAAAAAGCTAATTGTTGATACCTGCATTGTTCCTAAAGCGTCTAAAATTGGTTTAATAATAACCCCTCCACCAATACCACTTATAGCTCCTAAAATTGATGCCCCTAGACAAACTACAAAATACAATATTTCCATACTACTCCCCTTGTACTATTTTATTTTTTGCTTTGCTTAATTTTATCTGATACTCCACTTATACGTCAACACAATGTTTTCATATTATTTGATTTGTTTATTTTTTAATCTTTAACAGCTTTTTTAATTCACTTTTTGTTAATTTTTAGCTGCACTTTCTCCTGAGATTTTTCCAAATACTGTAATATCTGTAATAGCATTACTTCCTAAACGATTTTTTCCATGGATATCTCCAGTTACTTCCCCAGCGGCAAACAAACCTTCTATCGGATTTCCATTTTTATCTAAAACTCTACCCTTTGAATCTATTACTAAACCACCCATAGTGTGATGAATAGCTGGAGTATTTTTTAGAATATAATATGGTCCCTCTGTAAATGCTACAAGTCCACCTCTTTTATTAAACTCTAAATCTTTTCCATTTTTAGCGTATTCATTATACTTTTCAACAGTAGTTTTTAATTCTTTTGCATCTATTCCAAAATGCTTTGCAGCTTCATCTATACTATCTGCTTTTACTAAAATACCTCTTCTTAATAATGCTTCGTATTCCCCTTTGTGATGAACTGCCACTTCTGTTTTATCTAGCTGAGCTTGATCCCAGAACAGATACCCCACTCCTCCAGTTTGTTTCGTTATAGCAAAAGATATTACATCTCTTCTATCTAACTCTTCAACAAAACGTTTTCCCTCTTTATTAACTAAAATTGCACTTCCAGCTAACCTTACATCTCCTGTATAAAGTAGTGCTCCATTTTCTGGATCACAAACTGGATAAGTTTGGATAAACTCCATATCTGTTGTTGCTGCTCCAACTTTTTCTCCCATTACAATTCCATCACCAGTTATTCCAGTTATATTTGTAGAAAGAATTTTTTCATCCATTCTTGGATCATGCTTTTTCCTCATCTCTATATTTGAACCAAATCCACCACTTGCTATAATTACTCCATTTTTTCCCATAAAATTATGTGTTTCTGTTGGTGTTAAAGCTTTTACTCCAACAACCCTATTTCCTTCTGTTATTAGTTCCACTGCATTCATCTCTAAGTAAACTGGAATACCTAACTCTTTTGCTTTTGTCATTAATTTTCCAATAACTTCTACACCACTTGCTCCATTTGGAACTAAACTTCTTTTAACTGAATGTCCTCCAAAAAACATCTGTCTATCTTCAAAGACTACATTTACATAATCTTTTAACCATACTGCTCCATCTAGTGCATTATCAGCTAAAATTCTTACAAGGTTAGGATTACTTTCATTATCTCCACCCTTCATTGTATCATTGAAAAATTGGTCTTTACTATCCTTTAATCCCTCTTTCTTTTGTACCCAGTTCTCTGGTGCTGCATACTCTGCTCCTGATATCAATGTATTTCCTCCAGGAAAAGCCATTTTTTCTATAACTGTAACATTAGCTCCATTTAGTTTCGCTTCTATTGCTGCAATTAATCCAGCTCCACCAGCTCCAATAACAACAACGTCATCCTTATGCTCCACCACTTTATCAGTGAATTTTTCTTTTATCTCTTTAACCCTTCTTAAATCTGTCGTGTACCCTGAAGATTTTATTGCGTTATTTATTGCTGCAATAACTCCTCTACTTGTTCCTGTTGCACCAGCTACTACATCTATTCCAAGACCTTGTGTTTGTAAAACTTTTTTTGGAATAATATTTACAGGTGCTTCTGATATTATCGGTGTATCTGTATTTGAAATAACTTTTACATCCTCTATTTTATCTTTAGAGAGCTTTACTTCCACTTTTATCTCTCCTTTATATCCATTTGCAGTTCCTAAGTATGTTCCCTCTTTAAAATTTTCTCCCATACTTAAATTCCCCATAGCTATCATCAACGATAGCAATAATAATCTTTTTTTCATTTAAAGTTCCTCCATGTCTATACTAGTATATTTTATAATAATATATTTACTACTAAAAAACAACATTTTATCGTTTTTTTAAACTTATATTTTTTAAATGTAAAAAAAAAGTAATATATACTTGATATATTACTTTAAAATTTTTAATCAATTGTTGTTCAGTATTGGATATAATTTTTTAAATATCTCATATTTTTCTCTATACATATTTTCTACTATTTTATTTGGATTTTTCGAGCTCATAACCTTTATTAAATTAAAACATGCTGTATTCACATCTTTATATATTCCATCTCCCACCATAGCAAGTATCCCTGCACCATAAGCTGGACCTTCAGTTGAATTCACTACATCTACATCCACTTCAAAAATGTTTGCGATTATCTGTTGCCAAAATTCACTTTTAGCTCCACCACCACTTACCCTAACACTTCTTACATCAATATTCATATCTTTAATTATTTCTAGGGTGTCTTTTAAACCAAAAGTTATTCCTTCTAATATCGCTCTAGTTACATCTCCTCTTTTATGTTGAATATTTAACCCTGTTAATGATCCTCTTGCAAAAGGATTATTGTGAGGAGTTCTTTCTCCCATTAAATATGGAAGAAATTGTAAATTCTTATCAAACTTTGCTTCTTCTGCTTCTAATAAAAGTTTATTGTAATCTTTAGTCTTTTCGATATCTTCAATCCACCACTTTAAAGATGCAGCGGCTGATAACATTACTCCCATTTGATGGTATTCACCATTCCCATGACAAAACGAATGCAATCTTCCCTCTTTATCTACAACACACTTTGAGCTACTTGCAAAAACTACACCTGAAGTTCCTAATGCAACAGATAAAACTCCCTCGTTAACTGCTCCTACTCCTATTGCTCCAACAGCTTGATCTCCACCTCCTGCAACTATTTTAATATCATTTTTTAAACTTAAAGTATTTTTTAAATCCTCTTTTAAACTTCCTACAACTTCATAAGATTCAAATAATTTAGGTAATTGAGATTCTTTTATCTCTAAAAAATCTAACATCTTTTCAGACCATTTTCTATTTTTTACATCTAGTAGTAACATCCCCGACGCATCGGACATATCTGTACTATATATTCCACTTAATTTAAATGCTATATAGTCTTTTGGTAAAAGAATTTTCTTTATTTTTTTAAAATTTTCTGGTTCATTCCTTTTTACCCAAAGAATCTTAGGAGCCGTAAACCCTGTTAGAGCAACATTTCCTGTTAATTTTAAAATACTCTTATTAAAATAACTATTTATTTCATCACACTCTAAAGATGTTCTTTGATCACACCATAATATTGCTGGACGTATAATCTTGTCTTGTTTATCTAATAAAACAAGCCCATGCATCTGCCCACTAAAACTAATTGCTTTTATCTCGTTTTCATAACCTATTACCAGTTCTTTTAATCCCTCAAAAGTTTTATCATACCATTCTTCTGGATTTTGCTCACTCCAATTCTCTTGAGGATAATATAATGGATATTCTTTGCTAACTTCTTTTTTTATTTTTCCTTTATCATCAATTAAAAGGAGCTTTACTGACGACGTTCCTAAGTCTATTCCTATATACACAATTAAGCCCTCCTATCCCTTTTTTCTTTTACTTAAAATATCAAATAAAACTGCTAAAAGTAATATTAACCCCTTTACAACATACTGCCATGAAGGCTCTACATTCATCATACTCATTCCATTATCTAAACTTGCCATAACTAAAGCCCCCAAAATTGCACCAAAAACTGTTCCTACTCCTCCGGAAGTACTTGCTCCCCCTATATAACATGCAGCTATTGCGTCTAACTCTGCATTTGTTCCTGCTGACACTGATGCTGCAGCAAGTCTAGAGGTTAGTATTAATCCAGCTATAGCCACTAATATACCATGAACAACATATATAGAAATTTTTACTCTATCAACATTTATACCTGAAAGCCTTACAGCGTCTTTATTTCCACCTACTGCATACATCAATCTTCCAAAAACTGTTTTTTTAGCTATAAATGAAAAAATCGCTATAAATATTATCAAAATCATTACAGGAGTTGGAACTCCATAATATTGATTTAGAAGAAATACTCCTGTTAGCATTAACAGTGATTTCCAAAGTATTCTTATATACATATTTGTTTCAGACTCTACCTCAAGCTCATTTTCTATTTTATTTTTTCTATCTAACACATTAGAAAATACCATAAAACCTATTAAAACAAGTACTATAATATAACTCACAAAATTAGGTATATAGCTTTGTCCAATTAATTTAAAAGAAGAACTAACAGGTGCAATTGTTCTTCCCCCAGTTATCCCCACTAAGATTCCTCTAAAAGCTAACATTCCAGCCAAAGTTACTATAAAAGATGGAATTTTTAAAGATACCCAAAATCCATTCCAAACACCAATTAACATTCCCAATAATAAAGTTATAATAACAACAGGAACTACTCCAAGACCTAATTTTACATTCAACATTGCTGCAATTCCACCTAATAAAGCCATTGCAGATCCAGCAGATAGATCTATTTCATTTGAAATAATAACAAAAATCATTCCTATTGATATCATTCCCGTTATAGACATCTGTCTAAATAGGTTTGAAATATTTCTAGCTGTTAAAAATTTTCCA
The DNA here is from genome assembly GCF_051653945.1 of Cetobacterium sp. Lineage (GTDB taxonomy): Bacteria > Fusobacteriota > Fusobacteriia > Fusobacteriales > Fusobacteriaceae > Cetobacterium_A. Next base: position 229 of record NZ_JBOFXD010000059.1, on the reverse strand, counting down.
TCAGTAAAAAAAGAAAAAACAATCCATATAAAAACAATCGATAATATAATCATAAATATATTTTGACTCAATATATTTTTAAAAAAACTTTTTTTATTATTTAAAATTTTTCCTTCTACTTGCATTGTTTCGTTCATATTTAACTCCTTCCTATTGCTATTTCCATTATTTTTTCTTGCGTTAGATCTTGATTATCTAAAATCCCCTTTATCTCTCCTTCATGCATAAC
>NZ_JBOFXD010000058.1:0-2104 GCF_051653945.1 Cetobacterium sp. | reverse complement strand
ACAATCTCTTTTACTGCCATATACTTATCTTCTAAATTTTGTAGTACATCTACTTTAGCCAGTTGGTTTATATTAAGCTCTTGAAAATCAATATCATCTTCTTTAGAGAAACCATCAAATTTAAATTCAAACTTCTTACCCTTAGTTTTATTTTGCAATTTAATTAATGCAACTTCTACATTAGTTTTTCTTTCAGCATCTTTAAAACAGTTCCCAAGATATTCTATATCAGCATTATTGCTCTCTAATATATCCATTAGAAGTTTTCTCTCTTTTGTACAAGGATTTCTTATACTCTCAGCATTTAAAAGACATCTTATGTATGTTCCCTCCTCTGATATTTCCCAAGCTTTAAGTAAATGCTTAACTCCATTATCAAATGGTGGATTCATCAGAATTAAATCGAAGATATGATCTGGCTTATATTTTAGAAAATCATCTCCTAATATTGGATATTTCTTTTCTCGCAATATACTTTGTAATTCTGGACTCTTTTCAATACAAAATATTTTAGCTGATTTTTGATTTATAACACTAAGTAAATCACCTTTTCCTGCACTTGGTTCTAATATGTTCATACCCATTAAATTAAGTCCTGACACCATCTTTAATCCTATTTCATATGGTGTAGGATAGAAATTCTTACCAAACATTATTTATCCTCTCCTATCTCTATAAAGAATGAATTTCTTTTATTTTCATATTTTTTCATCTCATACAAAAATTCATCACAAGCCTTCTGATAATTAGTTTCAAGTATTAAGAATATATCTTGTGCTATTCCATACTCTGGGTCTGTCTCTAAATATTCTCTACAACATCTATACTTACTTGTAGGTGGATTTAATGCTAATACTTGAAATGTTCTTAGAGGTGGTTTATATAGTCTTGCTCTAATCTTTTTCTTTGTTGTAGTTATTCTCATGGCTATTTTCTTTTCAGTTGCAAATCCTCTTTGTTCTGTATCTCCTTCTAGTAAGAAATCTCTCTTATATACTTCTAAAGCTTTCTTAAACGATTCAAACTCTTGGATTGTGTATTCTGACATTTTAAATTTCTTACTACATTTTGATTTATTTGCTACTTCTCTATGTAAATAGTATTTCATAATTTCCTCCTAAATTAAAAGAGGTCATCCCTAGGGACGACCTCTTGTCTAATTTCTCTATTTAGTTAATTTCACTTTCTATAGCAACATTTTTGCCACTAAAAGCCATTCCTATTTTTATTACTTTTGATACTCCATTATTTTTCATAGATATATCATATTTTTTCTCATTTATTTGAACCAAAGCTTCCCTCGCTTTATCTTCAATGGAGTTTTTATCACCTATTTTAAACTCAAATATTAATCCATAGTTGTTATTATCTTTAGGTTCTAGTGCTATATCATATCTACCATAACCACTTTCTCTATTAGAAGTGATTATATACTTATCACCTAGTGTTAAAAGAACTCCTAGCATAAAGTGATGATAGTATTTCTCACTATCTCCAGTATCATGATAACTCACTGCTGACATATACATTTTTTTAAATTTGTTTATAAATGAATTTAAATTTCCTAAAAATAAATCTTCCATCATAGTTCCATAAAAGTGGACATCTCCTTTTGTATATGTCTCTATGAAACTTTGTCTAAAGAAACTTTTAATCTCTTGATTAGGTATTTTTAATGAATATGATTTAAGTCCAGTTATTGGAGATATTCTCATTTTCTCATATGTTAAGTATCCTGAGAATAGCATTAAAGACCAAACAGTATTCGTATTATTTAAATCATCAAATATTATATTTTCTGAAATCGTTTCCCAGATTGATTCTCCCTTGAATATTAACTCCAACTCTTCAAATACTTTTTTATCATTTTTAGCCAATAGCTGTTTTATTAGAGCATTATCACTGGTATTTATCCAGTAGGGATTAAGTTCTTTATTGTTAATGCAATTTATAATAGACCAAGGATTATACACTAGCTTATCTCCAAACCTATAACCGTTGTACCATTTTTTAATTTCCTCTAGTTCATAATCTAGCTCATAGTATTTTAAAGCTTGTTCTACTTCATTTTCAGTTAATCCAAAATAATTAAAATTATTATCTA
>NZ_JBOFXD010000057.1:0-5811 GCF_051653945.1 Cetobacterium sp. | reverse complement strand
AAGATGGAAATAACTCTAATTAGATTACTTGAGAAAATCTTTGAATGAAAAATGGTCGAAATACATTGAAAATAAAGGGGTCATCAATGGTCAGAAAAATCCTTAGCGTTGTTATTCCGCGTTTTCCTGACGGGACCCCTATTATTGTTTGAAATTTAGATTAACTATATTATAATGAAAAAGAGAGAAACTACTGTTTCTCTCTTTTATTACTTACAAATTCTATTTCAGAGTGATTAATTATCCTTGGTTTAGGATATTTCATCTCTTCTTTTGGTTTATTTGAATTACTATAAAGTGTGTGAGTGTTGTTTACCGCCAAAAGCGTACCAAGTAGATTAAAAACTGCATAGATCAGTTTATACACTTTTGTGCTGTTGGCCCACATTTTTACTCCTCAGGAGCTGTTTCAACAAAGTAGTTAAAAGCCATTAACTCAGCTTTTTCTATCTCAATTCTATCCAAAGAATTCTGAGATATTTTAATCTCTTTTTCAATTTGCTCTTTCCATTCAGAGTAACTTCCATATGGACTTGAAGCTGGTAATGGCTCTCCATCAAGTTCTTGTTGCTCAATGTGAGATAGAGCAGCTTGATCATCAGCTAACTCCTTTAAGTAAGCCACTTCTCTTTCAATACTTTTTTCTGTTTTAGCAATAACTCCTTCTAGTGCTATTTTTGCTCCAGCTACTGTAATAGACATAAATATCGACCTCCATTTTTTTATTTAGGGGATCTAATACGGGGGATATTAGAAATTACCCTATAAAGATTAAATATGAAATTTTTTATATTATTTTTATTATCGGGTTGTATGTGTTTTCAGTATTTGATTTATTATATATGATCTTGTTTTATTTTCTTCTTTAGCTTTCTCATCTATTTTTGTTAAAAGGTACTTAGAGATTCTTATGCTCACAATAGGTTTAAAATGATTTATATTTTTTGATTTCAATGTTACCTCCCTAATTTTTTTATTTTAGGTAACTTTTTTCTGCTACTAGTAGTATACTTTTGATTGTTCAATAAGTCAACTTAATATGCAATTTGTATTACACTTTTTGCGTTTTTTGTTCATAAAAAATTGATTTTGAAAAATTTAAATGGTATATCTTAAATATAGATTTTATCTAGGGAGGTGGCCTTTGCATTTTTTCCATGAGAAACTAGCAGCTAAAATAGGAATTAACGAAGCTATTTTTTTACAAAACATCTATTACCTTTGCAAAAATAATCTACTTAAAGAAAAAATTGATAAAAATCTGAATATATCAATCACTATGTCTAGAACCAATATTTTAGAATATCAAGAATATTTCTCCTACGCAACGATTAGAAGCATTACTAAAAAGTTAATTAACTTGAATCTTATTGAAGTTAATCAAATATATAAATCTATGACGAACTCTCTCTCCTACTCTTTAACGCCAAAAGGGTGGTCAATTATGTTTTTTTTAGAGAAACCAGGAGAGAGGAAAAAGATTGAGTCAGCATCTGCTAAATTTGACAATACCCATCTGTCAAAATTCACAGAACAACTGTTAAAAAAGTCAAAAGATGTGTTAAATCTCACAGATCTTCTGTCAAATTCAGGGGAAGACCTGCTAAAACTAGCAGATATAATAATAGAATATAGAAACCTTATAGAAGATAATAGAAATATAGAAAAAATGGAATCTGAAAATATAGAAAATTTTCAACAATATTTTTGTGAGATAGAAGAAAGTATTTCTCAAAATTTAGTTTTGAAAAAACGTATAGAAAAAACTTTTAAAGATGTAAAAAATTATATGAGTCAAATTATAATTCCAGCTATAGAAAAATTTGGGATATTAAAAGTCGTAGAAGCTATTAAAAAAACTGTTTCTGAATTTTTACCAAGCTATAGTCCTGTTTTTTATTTTTATGCGAATATTTATATATTAAATGTTTATTAAAATGATTGTTATTCAGAATAATTATTAGAAATATAGAAAAATGGATATTTAAAAAGGGATGACTTAAAAAATCATCCCTAAAAAATATAAAATATTACTCTAAATTTTTTAAAGTTTACACAAAATTTGAAGAAGCCTCGGTTATGAGGCTATATTAAATCATCATTTAATTATTAATTTTATTTTTAACAAAATTTAATATATCTAATGCTTCGTTTTTGGCTTCTTCTAATATATCATGGGTAGGAACTAATCCATATCCTGTATCCATATACCTAAATATAGTAGCATATGGTGTCAATTTTTCACAAGCATCATACAATACTTCAAAATCTAAGTCTATATTTATACAACTATCTAAAATACTTGTTAAATCGTGAGTTTTAGGAGTTTTATTTTTATGAAAAATCAAAAAAGCTTTTAATGCTTTCTCTCCAGCCTGTTGATAATGATAAATTGCTGATTCTTCAAGTTCGTTTTCATATAAAATTTTTCCTGATTGAAAATCACGTTCAGCTTTAAATAACATTATTTCATGATCTTTAATTGGCTTCATATAATAAGTACCCCTTATTTAAAATTTCATTTTCTATTAAATGATTTTTTTGAGCATTACCTAAAAATTCTAATTCATTTTCCACAATTAAATCTTTTGGAAATCCAATTCCCCTTAAAGCCTTTAGTCCTTTTCTCATCTCCAATATTTTATTATCACACTTTTCTAAAATAACTAATATGTCCAAATCGCTATCTTCATTAGGAGTACCCCAAGCATATGACCCAAATATATATATTTTTTTAGGATGAAACTCTTTAACTAATCTTTCTTTAACTTGTTCTATTTGTTTTAAATTAATCATTTTAAGCCTCCAGTTTTTCAGACTAACTTATAGCTAATATATTCTTCTCTAGGTTCTAATTGTATTCTTAATTATAACTCAATTTCCTTTAAAAATCAACGTCCTACTATATCTCTGTGTATTGCAACTTTTTTTCAGTAGCACTCCAGGACTTTTAAAGAGCACCACCATTTTTTCTTGATATCATAACTATTCTATAGATTATCCTTATAAGTTATAGTAAAATATAATAAATAAAATTCGAGTAGGAGAACTAAATGGAATATATATCACTTAAATTTGTACATAGGAGGGGGGAGTATGGAAACAAATAAAATATATAAATCTAAACAGAATAGAAGTTCTATTATTAGAATAATTTTATCCAACTACGATATGGTAGGTATAAAAGAGCTGAAAGTGCTGTATCAAAAACAAGGGGGCGTTGATACTTTCAACTTAGAGTCATACATAGATTTACTCTCTAGAAAAGTGATTATAAAAAGTTTTAAAGCTAAAGAGAAAGAGAGAAATAGATATAGTTTTTCATATGACACCAAGGGAAACTCTCCTGGAGTTAAAAGCAACTTTATCATCACTAAATTTGATAAAATTTTAAATAAAGAGATTCGAAAATATAAAGTAACATTAAGTTTAAAAGAAAAAACTACCAATGTTATCCTTGCTGAAATAGAGGATCAAATGGAGGAACAGAAAAAAGAGGTTAATGGAGAGAGAACAAAACTAAGAAATAGAGCCTCTAAAACAGAAAGAAAACTTTTATCTAAAGAGGTTTGCCAAAACTACTCTGAAATAGCTAGAGTTCCTATAGAGGAGATAGACTCATTGAAAATCTATAGGGTTAAACGATTCCTAAACTATCGTTCAAACCTTCTAATATACTTTGCACTAATAAATGATTTTTTATGTGCTCCTTTAAAAACTGAGGGCGTTACAGAGGTCTGGAAGATCTCTAAAAATGATGCCTCTTTGTCAGATGAGAGATTAGAAAAAATTACAGACCATGTTTATAGCACTCTCTCAAAAGAGATTGAAAATAGAGTTAATCAACTGGAAAAAAGAATTTCTAAAAATAACAAAGAGATTGAGGAGCTAAAAGCACTATGTAGTCATAAAAACGGAAATAAACGAAAAATTGAGCAGCTAGAGTTGTTAAATAGAAGTTTGAAGATTAAAATGTCAGAGCTCTCTGGATACAGCTCTAAAGAGAATCTAAAGCAGGACCTTAAAAAAATTGTAGAGATTTTTTCTGAGTTTAGACACGCTTTAATGCATTATGACTACATGTACTTTGAGAATCTCTTTGAAAATAGAGGTTGTGACAATCTTAAAAACCTTCTTGATTTAAACTTCTTCAGATATACAAAACTTATAGAGGAGTTTAAAGTTGAAAATAAAACTAACTACTTAGATGGGGATGAAAAACTTTCTGTTTTAGGTAAACCTAAAAATATAAAAAAATTATACTCATACTACAACACTTTGTGTAGTAATAAAAGTGGATTTAATAAATTTATAAATACATTTTTTACTTGTGATGGTGTGGAAGACGCTGATTTTAAAAAGTTAATTGTTGAAAATTTTGAGAATGAGATGAATGTTGTTAGAGGTGTTTCTAAAAAAAATGATCTTTCAAAAAAGAACTTAAATCGAATGGAGTCACATTTTAAACTGATGAAAAACACTCCATACTTTTGGGATATTCATACATCTGATATCTATAAAAAACTGTATAGCAAAAGAAAAAAAAGAGTAGAAGAGTACAATAAAGAGATTAATGGAATTAAAAGCAAAACTAGGATAACAAATATTAATTCTGAGCTTTTAGAACTTAAAAAGCAGATGGAAGAGATCACTAAAAATAGCTCTCTATTTAGATTAAAATATAAGCTTCAAATTGCTTATGCCTTTTTAATGGTTGAGTTTAATGGGAATCTAAAAGATTTTAAGAATAAGTTTGATCCAACTGATTTAAAAAAAATCCAGGAGTATTTGAAGAAAAAAGAGGAGTATCTAAACTTTAGGGTGCCTAAAGTTAAAAGCGGAGAAAAGAACCTCTTTGCCCTTGGGAAGTTAGAAAACCAACTAAAGAGGATACAAGATGAGTTTAACAAAAGAGATAGTTTGTATTTAGATGTTGATTCAAAAAATAATCTATTTAAATTTTATATTTTAAACTATCTGCTATTACCTATCGAGTTTAAAGGGGACTTCTTGGGATTTGTTAAAACACATTATTATAATATAAAAAATGTGGATTTTTTAGATGAAAGTGACGAAAGTTTAACTGATGAAAAGCTCGACAAAAAGTTGAAGGAGTTAGCTGATGATGGGTTCTTTCACAAGATTCGTCTCTTTGAAAAAAATATAAAAAATTATGAGATTATAAAATATTCTATATCTAAACATGAGGATATGAAGAGGTACTTTGAGTTGTTAGGACTCAATGTTAAGTATCTAGAGTATAAGTCCACTGATGAAGTTGGAATATTTAATAAAAATATGTTGCTCCCTATTTTTAAATACTACCAAAATGTATTTAAACTTTATAATGATATAGAGATTCATGGGCTTTTAAAACTTGCTCAAAATAAAAGTATCAATTTAGAAAACGCCCTAGCTTTTGTTAAAGGGAAAGGGAAAAATAGCTTTTTGAATTTTTCTAATTTATTAAAGAAAATTAATGCAAAAGGTTATAAAAATGAAGCTGAAATTAGAAACTCCATTGCTCACTTAAATTTAAAAGAGTTAATCGTAGACCTCTTTACAAATGAATTGGACCTTAATAAAAATGTTAGAGCTGCTATTGAATTTTCCTTAGATAATAAGCTGAATAAAGTTGATTTAGGGATGGATTTTGTGAATGACTACTATATGGGGTCCCGTCAGGAAAACGCGGAATAACAACGCTAAGGATTTTTCTGACCATTGATGACCCCTTTATTTTCAATGTATTTCGACCATTTTTCATTCAAAGATTTTCTCAAGTAATCTAATTAGAGTTATTTCCATCTT
>NZ_JBOFXD010000056.1:0-11374 GCF_051653945.1 Cetobacterium sp. | reverse complement strand
AGCCAGGATCAAACTCTTCATTCAAATATATTTAAAGTCCTAAGACTTACGTTTACACCATTTATTGGTTTGCCATTTCTGGCGTTTTGTTATTTTCATAACTTCTGACTATTTTCTCTATTCGGTTGTTAATGTCCTTTGATTTTTACCGTGGCGGTTGTTCCCGCTACAAGAAGTATATTACCACAATATTTGTATTCTGTCAACACTTTTTTTATTTTTTTATTTAAATTTTTTCTTTATTTAAAACGAATTTATTTTTTCCATCTCTTCTTAAAATTTCTTCCTCAACAAATTCGCTAATAACTCTAGATAAAGATGGCCTACTTACACCAAATAATTCAGCTAACTCTTTAATAGAATGTTTAAAAATAACTTTATTATTTTGTGTATTTTCTAATATATAATCCAACATTTTTTCTTTTATTGTTTTATTATTAAAACTTTTCCATACTTTATTTGATAAAAATTGTGTTTTATCTGAAATTTCATTAAGAAAATTTATTAAAAATTTTTCATTGGCATTAAATGCTTTTAATAGATTATTTTTATCTATATGTAATAACTCTCCCTCTTCTAAAACGATTAAATCAACGGGTAAATTATTCTCCTTTCCAAATATAAAGGCCGAACCTAAAATATCTCCATTTGATAAATTTTCAATTTTTTGTACATCTCCATTTTCTTTTAACATTTCAGCACTTAAAAGACCCTTAATAATTATAGATAATCCATCTACTTTTTCATCTCTAAAAAATAGTATATCATTTTTCTTAAACTGTTTTATTTCACACTTTATTTTTTGAAATAATTTATCTAATTCTTTTTCATCTATCTCTTTAAATAATTTAAATTTAACTAAATTTTTTAAATCAACCATAATTTCCTCCGCTACAACTATCTTTACAATACTTTTAGTATTATAATATCATTGTTTATTAGAAAAAATAATACTATAATTATAATATGAGGTGATTTTATGAAAAAATTTGGTTTATTAGGAAAAAATATTTCTTATACATTCTCACCAACCTTACATAATAAAATTTTTGAACTATACAATATAAATGCACAATATGAAATCTATGATTTAAACAACGAAAATGAGATTAAAGAATTTTTAGAAGTTTTAAAACAAAAAAGTATTTTAGGAATTAATGTTACAACTCCATATAAAACATCTATTTTAAAATTTATAGATATTTTATCTCCAGAAGTTCAAGCTATTGGAGCTGCCAATTGTATAAAGTTTGAAAAAGAAAAACTTATTGCCTACAATACTGATTATTTTGGACTTATAAAAACATTTGAAAAAATGGGATTGACTTTAAAAAATAAAAAAGTTGTTATTTTAGGTACTGGTGGAGCAGCAAAAGCTTGTATTAAAGCACTTTTAGATTCTGGGGCTATTGTCTATGTTGTTTCTAGAAATATTATTAATGCAGAAAATGAATTAAAAAATGTATTTTTACTTTCATACGATGATTTAGAAAAAACTTCTGGCTATTTACTTATAAATGCCACTCCTATTGGGACTACCCCTAATATTAACGTCTCACCAGTTAAGAAAAATATCGTACAAAATTTTGATTTTGTTTTGGATCTAATATATAATCCTAAAGAGACTCTATTTTTAAAATATGCTAAAGAGTTAGGAAAATCTTTTGAAAATGGTTTATATATGCTAATCTCTCAAGGAATAAAATCTCAAGAGATTTGGAATGAAAAAGAATTTAATTACGAACAAATATATAATGAACTCATTAATAGAATTTATAAATAACATTGGAGGCTTTTTAAATATGAAAAAAATTGTTATCACTTGTCCTAAGTGTAAAGAGAAAATGAAAATAATGGATAAAGTTGCAAAATATAGATGTCCAAATTGTAAAGAAATCTATAAATTTACTTGGTATAGAAAAATAATTCAAAAATTTATTGGTTTTTTTCAAGGAATTATTCAAACTTTTGTTGATATAAAAAATAACTTTATAACAAAATATAAAAATACAAAATCTACTTATAATTATATGAAACAAATGAAAACTAATATGAAAAATAATCCAAACTGGTCAAATTATCACAGAGAACAAGCTGAAGAAAAAAGAATGAAAAATGCCCAAAAACCAAGTTTTTGGGATAAATTTAAAAAGTAAAATTTTAATAAAAAAAGGAGAGTTTTTCATGCTCTCCTTTTTTCTTAAATTTATTTTACTACAATATTTACAATTTTACCTGGAACAACTATTATTTTTATAACTGTTTGTTCTTCAATAAACTTCTTAACATTTTCTATTTCCAATGCCTTTTTCTCTAACTCATCTTTAGAAATAGTTCTTTCCACTTCTAAAGTTCCTCTTAATTTTCCATTAACTTGAACAGCTATAGATATTTCATCTGCTACAGTTAATTCTTCCTTATGAGTTGGCCATGATTCTAAGAATAACATACCTTTATTTCCCATCTCTTGCCATAATTCATCACAGAAGTGAGGAGTAAATGGTGATAACATAATAACAACATTAACCATCGATTCTCTAAATATTTTTTTAGATTCTGATGTTTCTTTATCTGTTCCTAAAATTTGAGTCCTAAAGTCTTGCATCTCATTCAATAGCTCCATCGTTGCTGCTATTGAAGTATTAAAATGATAATCAGCTTCAATTGACTCAGTTACCTTTTTGATTGTTTGATGTAATTTTCTAACTAATCCTTTATCCTCTTTACTTAATTTTGTGTAATCAATCACTGTTGAATCTGCTAAATATTCTTTATTTTCAAGAACTAATCTCCAAATTTTATTTAAAAATCTTGCCGCTCCTGCTAATCCATTTTCATTCCACTCTAACTCTCTCTCAGGTGGTGCAGCGAACATTATAAATAATCTAGTTGTATCTGCTCCATATTTATTTATCATAATTTCTGGATCTACACCATTATTTTTCGATTTTGACATTTTTTCAACTTTAACTTGTACCTCTTCACCAGTAGTCTTTAAGAAGGCTTGAGTTCCCTTCATTTCAACCTCGTCTGGATATAAGAATCTATTTTCATTTGCTGAATAATATGATGGTCCTAATACCATTCCTTGAGTTAATAATCTCTTAAAAGGCTCATTTGATGACAATAATCCCATATCTCTTAAAACTTTTGAGAAGAATCTTGAATATAATAAGTGCATTACAGCATGCTCTATTCCACCTATATATTGATCTACAGGAACCCATCCATCAACAATATCCTTTTCAAATGGTAAGTTTGTGTTTTTAGGATCACAATATCTTAAAAAATACCAAGAAGAATCTACAAATGTATCCATAGTATCAGTATCTCTTCTTGCAGGTCCACCACAACAAGGACATATTGAATGCTTGTAACTTTCTGATGTTTCTAAAGGATTTCCATTTCCTGTGAATTCTACATCTGTTGGTAATAGTACTGGAAGATTCTCATCTTTTTCCATAACTACTCCACACTTTTCACAGTATAAAGCTGGAATTGGTGTTCCCCAATATCTTTGTCTTGAAACTCCCCAATCTTTCAGTCTATATTTTGTTGTTCTTTCTCCAAATCCTTTTTCTTCTACACACTCTGCTATTTTAACTAGAGCTTCTTTTGACGATATTCCATTGAACTCTTCAGAATTAGTCATTACTCCAGAACCAACAAAAGCATTCTTCATCTCTGACGCTACTATTGCAATTTCCTTTTTTGTTTCTTTATCTATTGGGTTAATTACAACTTTTATTGGTAAATTATACTTTTTAGCAAAAGCAAAATCTCTTTCATCATGAGCTGGTACAGCCATAACAGCTCCAGTTCCATAGTTCATTAATACATAGTCAGCTATCCATAGCTCAACTTTTTCTCCATTTATAGGATTTATTACATGCCAACCTGTATTAATACCATTTTTCTCTTTTCCTTCAGCTGTTCTTTCAATCATATCAGTATTTTTCATTGTAGACACAGCTTCTTTTATACTTGAATTAGTTTTCATAATTTCATCCACTAATGGATGCTCTGGAGCAATCACAGCATAAGTAACACCAAATAGTGTATCAACTCTTGTTGTAAATACTGGTAGATTTTCATCTTTTTCAACCAACTTAAAGTTTACTTCTGTTCCAAAAGATTTTCCAATCCAGTTTTTTTGCATTGTTAAAACTTTTTCTGGCCATCCACCAGCTAGTTCTTTATGTCCCTCTAATAGTTCCTCTGCATAATCTGTTATTTTAAAGAACCATTGCTCTAAATCTTTTTGAATAACAGGAGTTTTAGAGTGTCTCCAGCACATTCCATCTTCAACTTGTTCATTTGCTAAAACAGTTTGACAATCTGGACACCAGTTTACAGTTGATTTTTTCTTATAAACTAACCCCATCTCAAACATTTTTTTAAATATCCATTGATTCCATCTATAATACTCAGGAGTATAAGTAGCTATTTCTCTATCCCAATCGTACGATAACCCCATCATTTTTAATTGTCTATTCATATTATCTATATTTGATTTTGTCCATAACGCTGGGTGTGCACCATTTTGAATTGCAGCATTCTCTGCAGGTAATCCAAACGAATCCCATCCCATTGGATGTAGTACATTATACCCTTTCATTCTTTTATATCTTGCTATAACATCTCCAATTGTGTAGTTTCTAGCGTGACCCACATGCAGTTTTCCAGATGGATATGGTAGCATCTCTAAAACATAGTAGTTTTCTTTTCCTTCAACTTTATTTTCAGTTTTAAATATATTTTCTTCTTTCCACTTTTGTTGCCATTTTTCTTCAATTTGGCTAAAATTATATTCTCTCATCTCTTCACCCCATTAACTTTAATTTTATCTCATAATATAGCATAAAAAAACCTGTACTTCCACAGGTTTATTTATTTAATATAAATTTTTTGCTATCTCAGAAAGTATTATTCCTCCAGCTACAGAAACGTTTAATGAGTTGATTTTTCCATGCATTGGTATTTTAACTAAAATATCACAGTTTTCTTTTACTTTCTTTCTTATTCCTTCACCTTCACTACCTAATACAAGAGCTGTTTTATTAGGATATTTCTCTTCATGATAATACTTACTTCCTGATCCTTCAGCACCATAAATCCAGAAATCTAACTTTTTTAACTTTTCTATTGCATCAGATATATTTGTCACTTTTACTATATCAACATGTTCAATAGCTCCAGTTGATGTCTTAATAACAGTTTCGTTTATTTTAACCGAATTTCTTTCTGGAATTATAATTCCTTTTACCCCAAATATTTCAGCACTTCTAATTATAGCTCCAAAATTTCTTGGGTCTTGAACTCCGTCTAGAATTAAAACTATTGATTTTTCATCTCTAGCTATCTTTTCTAAAAACTCTCCTAACTCAATATAATAGTCGTAGTCATTTAAATATGCTACTACACCTTGTGAGTTTTCCTCTTTTTTTCCAACTTGAAATAACTTTATATTTCTAGCTGAAGCTAAAGCTTTTAATTTACCTAATTTCTCTTCTCTCATTCCTTTAAATATTTCAATTTTTTCGATATTGTTAGATTTATTTTGTAACAACTCTATTACAGGATTTATTCCTATTACTTTTTCCATTTTCTCACCCTTTTATATTTCTACTTTTATTCTTTCTATATCTGCACCTAGCGCTTTTAACTTTATCTCTAGGTTTTCATACCCTCTATCTACATGATAAATTCTGTTTACTATAGTTTCTCCATTTGCAAGTAATCCAGCTAATATTAAAGAAGCTCCTGCTCTTAAATCACTAGCCATAACTTCCGCTGATGAAAATACTTCTATTCCATCAATTCTTGCTATATTAGCATCTGTTGAAATGTTTGCTCCCATTCTATTTAATTCAGGGACATGCATAAATCTATTTTCAAATATTGTTTCTTTTATTTCACTTGTTCCCTTCACTAAACACATTAGTGTCATCATCGGAGACTGTAAATCTGTAGGAAACCCTGGATGTGGCATTGTTGTAGCTTTAACAGCTTTTAAATCTTTTAACTTAGTTTTTGTTGTTAAAACATCTCCATCAATATCAAACTCAGCTCCCATCTCCTCAAGTTTTGATATAAAACTTTCTATATGGTCTCTTATAACACCTTTTACAGTTATAGCTCCATCAAACATAAGTGATGCTACTACAAAAGTTCCCGCTACTATTCTATCTGGAATTATTGAATACTCACAAGGAAATAGTTCCTCTACTCCTTGAATCTCTAATCTTCCACTTCCAACTCCCTCTATTTTTGCTCCCATTTTATTTAAAAAATTACAAAGATCATCTATTTCAGGCTCTCTTGCTGCGTTCTCAATAATTGTTTTTCCTTTTGCTTTTACTGCTGCCATGATAACATTTTCTGTTGCTCCAACACTTGGAAAATCAAATACAACCTTTCCACCTATAAGTTCTTTGGCTTCTCCTTCAACATATCCATGATCTATCTTTATCTCAACACCTAACGCTTCAAATCCCTTTAAATGTAGGTCAACTGGTCTTGAACCTATTGCACATCCTCCAGGTAATGATACTTTTGCTTTTTTCTCATGAGCTAACATTGGTCCCATAACTAAAAAAGACGCTCTCATTTTTTTTACTAAATCATACGATGCAACAAGTGATTTTAGTCCATTATTAACTACTTTATATGAATGCTCTCCTATCTTTTCAATTTCAAGTCCTAAGCTTTCTAAAAGTTGAACAAGAGTAACTATATCCCTTAAGTTTGGAACATTATTTAATATATAAGTTCCTTTTTCAATTAATGTAGCTACAAATATTGGTAAAGCCGCATTTTTTGCTCCTTCTACTCTTAACTCTCCACTTATTTTTTTTCCACCTATTATTTTAAATGCCTCTACGCTCATGCTATCTCTCCTTTTTGTCAAATCTGTCTATTGGGCAAACCTTTCCAAATAATCTATCAAAAAAATTCATCTCTTGAAATTTATCCAATCGTTCTGGTAGTTTTGCTTTTAATTCTTTATAATGTTTTGGACATATTTTATGTCCTTCGCCATATATAAAAGCTTCACTTAATCCAGCATCTGTATATATTTTAGTTGCACTTTCCAATACAACATCTTTATTTTCATTATCTAAAGGATCTTGAGAAACAACAACTAATCCAATATTTCCTCTAAAAGTAATATCGTCTACAAGTGTATATCTAAGTCCTATTTTTTCAGCTTCATCTATATATGGTTTAATTGAATCAAAAGGAATATCTCTTCTAATCTTTAGTAAAACAGCTTTTGTATCCTTCATAGCTTCTTTTATTTCATTATGAATTAAATTTCTTTCAATCTCTTGTTTTTCCAAAGCAGCTAAAATATTTTCTTTAAACTCTCCTAAATAAATTAGCTTTTCTGTTTGAGTTTTTAAGAAGTGTAACTTTGCTTTTTCTCTTTCGTTTATTATATCATCTACCAACTAAAATCACCTTCTATAAAAAATTTATTTTTATTAATAATTATAGCATATAAAATCAAAAAAGTGATATAATTAAATATAACATTAATGCAACGGAGGTTCTATGAGATTTAGACTTTTTCTATGTTTTATCTTTGTAATTTCACTTAGTGTTTTAGCACAAAATAAAACTATTACCATTTCTGGTTTTGTTACTGATAAAGAGTTTAGATTAGGAGATGCTACTGTATGTTTTTTCAATAGTTCTAACCAAGTTAAATGTATAAAAAGTGATATTAATGGAGAATTCTCCATAGAATTACCTGAAAATAAATATAGAGTTACTGTTAAAAAGGATGGATATACATCACTTGTTGGTGATAACTTTTTTGTTGATTATATCTTTAACCCACCTAAAAACTTAATTTTAAATATGACTGATAATAAAATTTCGATTTACGGTAAAGTTATAAATAATTTTGGTGAACCCATTAAAGATGCTCAAGTTAAAGTTAAAATTGGAGAAAATCTCTTAGATATAAATACAAATACAAATGGAATTTTCTTTTTTCAAGGACATGTTGGATTAACATCTATTTTTGCTCAAAAACCTGGTTTTTATGGAAATGGTGTTTCCATGTTAATTCAAAATGAAAAATTTATTAATGATATTTCAATCGTTCTTGAAGCTAAAACATTTTATATATCTGGAGCTTTAGTTCAGGGAAATAATTATTTAAAAGAAGTGGAGCTAGAATTGATTAATGGAAGTAACAATAAAATTATTGCTTCATTAAGAACTTCTAAAGATGGACTTTTTGAATTTAGAGATATTTTAAACTACGAAAAAGCTTATTTTAGAGTTCCTAGCCTAGGATATAAAAGTGCTCCTTTTACTATCAATAAAGATTTAAGACAATTTAATATATTTGTAAATTAAAAAGAAGCTCATTTTATTTTTTGAGCTTCTTTATTTTTTAACTATTTATTCAATCTCTTGTTCAATTCCTCAGCCTGTTTTTCAAATCCTTTTTTTCCTAATAAAGCAAACATGTTGGCTTTATAGGCTTCTACTCCTGGTTGATCAAATGGATTTACTCCAAGTAAATATCCACTTACCCCACAAGCTTTTTCAAAGAAATAGAACATATATCCTAAGTGATATGGTGTAGCTTCTGGTAAGTTTATTATTAAATTAGGAACTCCTCCATCTACGTGAGCTAAAACTGTTCCTTGAGCTGCTTTTTTATTTACAAAATCCATTCCTTTTCCTGCTAAATAGTTTAATCCATCTAAATCTAACTTATCAGCTTCTATTATTACGTCACATTCAGGTGTTTCTATATTTACTAATGTCTCTATTAAAATTCTTTTACCATCTTGTATAAATTGTCCCATAGAGTGTAAATCTGTTGAAAAATCTGCTGCTGCAGGTAATAATCCTTTTCCATCTTTTCCTTCTGATTCTCCAAATAACTGCTTCCACCACTCCCCAATATAATGTAATCTTGGTTCATAGTTAATTAACATCTCTACATCTTTACCTTTTCTATTTAAAATATTTCTTATTGTTGCATATTTTAAACAATCATTGTTTTCATAAGGAGTTTTATAATCCTCTTGAGCATCTCTTGCTCCAGCCATTAACTCATCTATATTAATTCCTGCTGCTGCAATTGGTAATAACCCAACTGCTGTTAAAACAGAAAATCTTCCTCCCACATTATCAGGTACAACAAATGTTTCATACCCTTCATCTGTTGCTAACTTTTTAAGTGCACCTTTACTTGCATCTGTTGTTGCATATATTCTTTTTCTTGCAGCTTCAACACCATATTTTTCCTCTAAATGCTTTTTAAATACTCTAAAAGCAATAGCTGGTTCTGTTGTTGTTCCTGATTTTGAAATAACATTAATAGAATAATCCCTATCTCCAATTATTTCTAATAAATCACTTATATATTTTCCTGAAATATTTTGTCCTGCAAAATAAATCTCAGGTCCTTTTCTTTTTGATTTAGGTTGGTTATTATAAAAAGTATGCGATAAAAATTCAATAGCTGCTCTAGCTCCTAAATAAGAACCTCCAATACCTATAACTATTAAAACTTCTGAATCATTTTTTATTTTTTCTGCCGCATCTTTTATTCTATTAAACTCTACTTTATCATAGTTAGTTGGTAAATCAATCCAACCTAAAAAATCATTTCCTGCTCCTACTCCATTCATTAAAGTTTCTGTAGCAAGTTTACATTGAGCTTCCATTAACGATAATTCATCCTCTTTAAAAAATCCTAGTGCATTTGAATAATCAAATGATAACTTTTTCATAATATATAACCTCCATATTAATTAGATACCTACATTTTTTTCTAAAACTTCTATTCTTTTTCGTAATTCATTTACTTGTTTTTGAGTTTCATCATTTTTTTGTCGAATCACTTCAATATCAACTCTCATATTTTCTATTTTTCCATTAAATAAATCTGTATCAAAGCCAATTTTTGTTAGTTCTCTAGAAAATTCATAAACTAAACTTTCTAAAATAACTAAATCACCTCTATTAGCTTTTTTTTCATTCAATGTATTAAAAGTTCTATTTAATTCTTCTGCAAAACTATACCTTGAAACTGGAAACTCTCCTTTAAACAAAAAACTTTCCTCTGATATTACTCCTTCATTTACAAGATTTTGAATCGCTTTGTATGCCCAATGATTTTTAGGAACATCTTCGAATATAAGTTCTTTTCCTTGTCCATATGCTAATGCTATCAGTGTAAAGTATATCACAATTATTTTCTTCATACACTACCTCTTTATGGTTAATTTTTTTTCAATTATAGCACAAAGAATAAAAAAAAACAGCCCTAAAGCTGTTTAAGATTCTTATTTTGGAGGCGACGACCAGATTTGAACTGGTGAATAGAGATTTTGCAGACCTCTGCCTTACCACTTGGCGACGTCGCCTTCTATAAAATTGAATGGTGCCCAGAGGCGGAATCGAACCACCGACACGGGGATTTTCAGTCCCCTGCTCTACCGACTGAGCTATCTGGGCAATAATGGCGGGAGTGACGAGGGTCGAACTCGCGACCTCATGCGTGACAGGCATGCGCTCTAACCAACTGAGCTACACCCCCATTATATGGTGGAAACAACTGGACTTGAACCAGTGACCCCCTGCTTGTAAGGCAGGTGCTCTCCCAACTGAGCTATGCTTCCTTGAAGACAACACTAGTATAGCACAATCTATTCACTAACGCAACTATTTTTTTATATTTTTTATTTTTTTTGTAAAAGAACAACACAATAAGATTTTATTCCTTCTTCATTGCCTGTAAATCCTAGTTTCTCTTCTGTAGTAGCTTTTATACTTATATTTGAAATTTCTGTTTCTAACACTTTAGAAACTTTATCTCTCATTTCATCTAAATAAGGTTTTAATTTAGGGTTTTGAGCAACAATTATACAATCTAAATTTATAATTCTATATCCTCTTTCTTTAATTAAACTAAAAACCCTTTCTAAAAGTATCATACTATCTATATCTTTATATTCATTTGATGTATCTGGAAAATGTTGACCTATATCTCCTAAAGCTAAAGCTCCTAAAAGAGCATCCATTATAGCATGAATCAATACATCTCCATCTGAATGACCTAAGACACCTTTCAGGTGAGGTATCTCTACCCCACCTAAAATTAATTTTCTTCCCTCTACCAATCTATGAACATCATAACCATTTCCAATTCTCAACATAAATACTACCTACTTCCACTCATTATAAATTCTATTATAAAACTCTAAAATCTCTTCAGTTGTAACTGTTGATGTTCCCATTTTTCCTACTACTACACCTGCTGCAGTATTTGCTATTTTAGCAGCTTCATGCAATGTTACACCCGCTGCACTGGCTAGTGTAAATACAGATATAACCGTAT
>NZ_JBOFXD010000055.1:0-104624 GCF_051653945.1 Cetobacterium sp. | reverse complement strand
CTAGTCCCATATCTGATAATACTTTTGATATTGCTGCTGTTGTTGTTGTTTTTCCGTGGTCAACGTGTCCGATTGTTCCGATGTTAACGTGCGGTTTGCTTCTTTCAAATTTTTCTTTAGCCATTTGAAATTTCCTCCTGTTTTTCTTTATATTTATTTTTTCTCTTCTTTTACAAAAAAAATCCGCTTAAAAAAAAATCCACACATATCCTTCAAACTGTTTCAGGTTAGTGTAGTATAAGTGGTGGTGAGAGAAGGATTCGAACCTTCGAAGGCAGAGCCGTCAGATTTACAGTCTGATCCCTTTGGCCGCTCGGGAACCTCACCATATCTTATTTAATTTTAATGGTACCCCGTAGGGGAATCGAACCCCTGTTTATAGAGTGAAAATCTATTGTCCTTACCACTGAACGAACGGGGCGTTCATGGTGCCGCTTATCGGAGTCGAACCAATCACCTACTGATTACAAGTCAGTTGCTCTACCAGATGAGCTAAAGCGGCATCCCTTCAGACATTTATAATTATACCCTATCATATAAAAAATGTCAATATTTTTTTTAAAAAAAAGAAGTAGAATAATTCTCTACTTCTAGTTTTATATATTTTCTATTTTTTTAGTTGAGCAAGTAGTTCTCTATATTGCTTTGCCATAACTTTTGTCATCGATTTTTTTATAAGTTGATACCATTTAAACTCTACAGTTTCCATTCCTCTAACTGCATCTGCTACCATTTTTGTTAAAAACTCCTGCTCTTCATAAGATAATTTTAATTCCATTTTATCTTTTGAATCTGCTACTGACTTTACATAATCTAAAAACTGACCAACATTTTGCATTCCACTGTTTACCGCAAATTGCTTTTTTATCTCTTCTATAAATTTAGATAAAAACTTTTTTGTTCCTTTATCTAAAGATACTGAGTATTTTCTCTTACCCTTACCAATTTTTTGAATTGAATTCATCATACCCATCATTGATGACATCGCATTCATTTGCATAGGATTCATGTTATTTGCGTTTACCTTTTGTGCCTTCATTTTTTCCTCCAAAATTTTATATTTTTCCAATAACTTTCTCTATTGTTTCTTTTTTTATAGCTCCCTCTCTAAGAAGTTTTGGAAGCGTTTTTGTTAAATCTAATATTGTTGACTCTATTCCTAAAGGAGACTCTCCTCCATCAACTATAACTTCTACTCTTTCTTTAAACTTTTCACTTAGCTCTTTAAAACTTCTTGGCGTTTTTTCTCCTGAGATATTAGCACTTGTTGTTGGTAAAACTCCACCAACACTTTCAATTATATCTTGAGCTAACTTTAAAGCTGGTATTCTAACTCCAACTGTTTCTCCGTTAGAAACCATTATTCCTGGAACATTTTCTTTCTTATTTAAAATAATAGTCAAAGCACCGGGCCAAAATTCTTGAGCTAACTTTTCTATAATTACCTTTTTTTCCTCATCTATACTTGCTATTTTCTCAATGTATTCCACTTTACTAAGAAGTGCTATTAGCGGAGAGTTAAAGTTTCTTTCTTTTGCTTCATAAATTTTTTGTAAGCCTTTTAGTGAGTTGATACTTGCACCTACTCCATACACTGTATCTGTTGGATAAATTATTATTCCATCATTATTTAATTCATTTTTTATAACTTCTAAATCAATATTGTTTTCTTTAAACACAATTCTTTTCATAATTAATCCTTTTCCTCACCTTTATCTATATAAATAATTCTAACATATATAAAAAAAAAAAGCTAGTAGAATACCAGCTTTTCTATATGCTTTTACTTTTCAAATAACTCAGATACTGACTCGTTATTTACAATTCTTCTAACAGCTTCTGCAAGAATTTCATCAACAGAAACTACTTTTATTTTATCAATCTTTTTAGACTCTGGTAATGCTATTGAATCTGTTATTATTACTTCTTTTAAACAAGAAGCTTGTAATCTCTCAATAGCTGGATCTGAAAATACTCCATGTGTACAACATGCATAAGCTTCAACAGCTCCTCTTGCCATGATAGCTTCTGCTCCATTTGTTATTGTTCCAGCAGTATCAATCATATCATCTATAAATATTGCTATTTTCCCTTCAACTTCTCCAATTAAGTTCATAACTTCTGACATATTCGGTTTTGGTCTTCTTTTATCGATAATTGCTATCTTACAATCTAACCACTCAGCTAATTTTCTAGCTCTTTTTACTCCACCGATATCTGGTGATACAACAACAACTTTATCTCCTGACATTCCTCTAGCTTTAAATGACTTTGCTAATAGTGGTAAAGCTTGCATATGATCCACTGGAATATCAAAGAATCCTTGAATCTGATCAGCATGTAAATCCATAGTTACAATTCTTGTAGCTCCTGCTGTTGTTAATAAATTTGCCACTAATTTCGATGTGATTGGCTCTCTTGGTCTTGATTTTCTATCTTGTCTAGCATATCCATAATAAGGGATAATAACGTTTATTGATTTTGCTGAAGCTCTCTTTAATGCATCAATAAATATTAATAACTCCATTATGTTTTCATTTACAGGCTCAGATGTAGATTGAACAATAAATATATCTCTACCTCTTACTGTCTCTCCCACACAAACATAAACCTCTCCATCTTTAAATCTAACAATTTCAACATCTCCTACTGAAGTTCCATATTTCTCAGCTATTTTTTTAGCTAACTCCATATTTGATGTTCCGGCAAAAATTTTTACCCCAGGTCTTTCCATTTTTTCTATTTCCTCCAATCAAATTTTATAACTTGTTTACTTCTTGATACTGCCAACGCATTTTCAGGTACATCTTTAGTTATTACTGATCCCGCTCCAACTAATGCATTTTCTCCTATAGTGATAGGAGCCACTAACATTGTATCACTTCCTATAAAAGCATTTTTTCCAATTGTGGTTTTGAATTTATTTTTACCATCATAGTTACAAGTTATTGTTCCTGCACCTATGTTAGTTTTTTCTCCTACTGTAGCATCTCCTAAATATGTTAAATGTCCTGCTTTAACACCTTTTTCTAATACTGATTTTTTTACTTCCACAAAGTTTCCTATGTGAACTTCTTCTTTTAAATGTGATTTAGGTCTTAAATGTGCAAATGGGCCTATTGTTACTTTAGCCTCAACAATACTATCCTCTAATACAGAGCTTTCTATTCTTACCTCATCGCCTATTTGGCAATCGATAACTCTTGTATTTCCTAAAATTTCACAATTTTTTCCAATCTTAGTGCTGCCTTGCAGTAGAACTCCTGGATATACAACCGTATCTTGTCCAATTTCTACACTTTCCTCTATATATGTATTATTTTTATCAATTAAAATAACACCATTTTCCATATGAGCTGTATTTATTCTATCTCTCATTATTGAGTTAGCTTTTTCCAATTCAATTTTAGAGTTTATTCCTAATATTTCATCATTATCTTCTAATAAAAAGGCTTCAACTTTCTTACCATCTTTAACATTTATTCCAATAACATCTGTTAGATAGTATTCCCCTTTTTCATTATTATTATTTATTTTTTCAAGAGCTGATAATAACTCTTTAGCTTCAAAGCAATAAACACCTGCATTTACCTCTTTTATAGCCTTTATTTCATCCGTTGCTTCTTTTTCTTCGACAATTCCTACAACATTCCCATCCTCTTTTACAACTCTTCCATATCCAAATGGATTTTCATAAATAGATGTCAATATTGTTATTGTCGCTTTTGAATTTTTATGGTAGTCATATAACTTCTTTAAAGTTTCCTCTCTCAATAAAGGAGTATCTCCACATAATATCATCACTGTTCCCTCAAAATTTTCAAGCTTATCTTTTGCCTGAATAACAGCGTGTCCAGTTCCTAATTGCTCCTCTTGAACTACATATTCAATATTTGGCAGTACTTTTAATACTTCTTCTTTTTTATGTCCTAATATTAATATATTTTCTGTTGAACCAATTTTACTACATGTTTCTACAATTTTTTGTACCATCGGTACTCCACAAACTTTATGTAAAACTTTTGGCAGCTCTGATTTCATTCTTGTTCCTTTTCCAGCTGCTAAAATTAGTGTCTTTAAACTCATCATATCCTCCATTTATTCAACTTTTACATTGTACCATAAGATTTAACATTTTTGCAAAATAATTTTATTGAAGTTTTTCATAAGCTTCATTTATTTCTTTAAACTTTTTTTCATGCATATCTCTTATCTCAGGTTCAGCATTTGCATATCTATCTGGATGATGCTTTTTAGCCAATTCTCTATATGCTTTTTTTAACTCTTCTGGAGTTACACCCTCTTGAACTCCCAAGATTTTATAATATTTACTTTTATCCTCAAAAGTTCCAAAGGGATTATTTTGATAACTACCTTGATAATTTCCTCCATATTGGTTCCCTTGATTTCTAAACATATCTTCAAAATCTTTTTGAGTATATGTTTTATAATAAAAATTTCCTCTTCTTGGATTTTTTTTATTCATAAAGTATCTAATAACTAAAAATATTAGAATAATTGGGAAAAACTGTACTACTATAAATCCAAAAAAAGAAATTAGTAACATTATAAAAAAAAGTGCTGGTAAAGCTGTTATAGCTCTATTCATACCAAATAGTAGTGCTATTATTAAAAAAATAGCCACTGTTAAAACTAATGCTATTGATATCATTATTTTCTCCTTGATTCTTAACTGTATTATAAAATAAGGGAATAGATTTTCTATCCCCTATTTTGATCTAACCTAAATTTTTTCTCTTAAATATTCAATTTTCTCTTTTATATCCTTATCTCTTGGATCGATTTCATAAGCTGCTATATATTCATTTAAAGCTTTTTTATATCTCCCCAAAAATTCATACTCTTTAGCAAAGTCTAAATGAGCACTATATATATCTAAATCCAAAAATATAGCAAAATCATAACTATTTATTGCTTCCACTATTTTTCCTGCTCTCGAGTAGGCATTTCCTAATAAAAAGTAGACAAATGCATCCCCAGGTTTGTTATCCAAAAACATATTAAAATATTTTATACTTTTAGTATAGTTGCCTAATTCGTAGTTTAAGTATCCCAAAAATCCTATTGTATCGCTATCTTTCTTTCCTAAAGCTCTAAGTTTTTCATAAATTTCTAGAGCACCTTCACAGTCTCTCTTATAAAAAAGAATTGTCCCTAATTTTTTTAAATTATCAATATCATTTGCTTTTGTTAAAAGTTCAAATCTTATCTCTTGCTCTTGATTTAATAAATCTTCTTTACTTACATCTATTCTCTTTAGTATTTTTTTTCTTAGCATTTTAATCCCCCTTAGGTTTTTTAAAACTACTCTTTTGAAAATTATATCATATTTTTGCTTTTTATTTAAGATTTTTTAAAATAAAAAAAAAGAGCCTAAGCTCTTTTTAATATAATTATAATGCTGCTTTTGCAGTTTCTGCTAATTTAGCGAACTCAGCTGCATTGTTTAAAGCGATATCTGCTAAAACTTTTCTATCTAACTCGATTCCTGCTCTCTTTAATCCGTTCATTAAAGTTGAGTAAGTTAATCCGTTGATTCTTGCAGCAGCGTTGATTCTGATGATCCATAATTGTCTCATCTTTCTCTTTCTAACTTTTCTATCTCTTGTAGAGAAAGCTTCTGCTCTCATTACAGCTTGCTTAGCTTGCTTGAATACGTCACCTGACGCACCTCTAAATCCTTTAGCAGCTTTTAAAACTTTTTTATGTCTTCTTCTTCTAACTATTCCAGTCTTAACTCTCATTTACTTCTCCTCCTATAATTGGTCCTTTAACAATAATATTCCTAAGAATTATTATCTTCCTACTCCGTATGGTAATAATCCTTTTAAGTGCTTCTCTAATGTTGAAGTGATTACTGTATCCTTCTTTAATCTATTTTTTCTCTTTCTTGACTTCTTTGTTAAGATATGGCTCTTTCCTGGCTTTTTAACAACGAATTTCCCTGTTCCAGTAACTTTAATTCTCTTTTTAGCACCTCTATGAGTTTTCATCTTTGGCATTGTAATGTTCCTCCTCTCAAATCTTCACTATTTTTTTGGCGATAAGATTAAATATTTTTGCTTATCATTATATTTTTTATCAACATCTGCGATTTCTACAAATCTATCAGATATCTGATCTAGCATTCCTATTCCTTGATCAGCGTACATTCTTTCTCTTCCATACTGAACAAGAGTTATTTTTACCTTGTTATCTTTTTCTAAAAACTTTTTAACTTGAGCTATTTTTGTATCCATATCGTGCTGATCTATTCTAGCTCTAAACTTTACCTCTTTAACAATAACTTGCTTCTGGTTCTTTTTAGCATCTTTAGCTTTTCTAGTCTGCTCATATTTGTACTTTCCATAATCCATTATTTTACATACTGGTGGCGTAGCATTTGGTGATATCTCAACTAAATCTAATTCTTTTTGTACAGCAACTTCTAATGCTTCCATTGCTGACATTATTCCTAATTGCTCTCCAGTTTCAGAGATAATTCTTAACTCTCTACCTCTTATCTTCTCATTAATTCTAACTTTGTCCGAAATAATAGACACCTCCTATTAACTATCAAATAAAAAAAACAGGACGTAAATTTCCTGTTTAACTCAAATAATTATTAGGGCTCGCCCTAAACAAAAATTTAATGTAACCTTTATGTAGGTCTTAGCCCCATAAGGTGAGAAACAGGAAGTCTCTTCTTAATAAATCTTTTTCATTGTCTTTAATTATTATAACACGATTTTACAAAAAGTCAACTGAATTTTTTCTTGATTTTATTGAGGCCCCCTAATAATTTAGAGGACCTTTTAACTTTATTACTCTTCGCTTGAAGAAACTCCATACTTTTCAATTAACTCTTTATTCTCATTTTTTTCTTTTTCTAATTGAACTTTTTTTATAGAAAGTTTTATTCTTTTCTTTTCAGAATCAATTTCAACAATCTCAGCTAAAACAACTTGCCCTAACTTAAATGTCTCTTTTAAATTCTTTATAAAATCTCTAGAAGCTAATTGAGTTGGAATAAATCCATCTACTCCCTCTCCTAATTTTACAAATATTCCAAAATCTTGAATATTTTTTATCTCTTTTTCTACTCTATCTCCAACTTTATAATTTTCTAAAGCTGTTTCCCAAGGACTTTTTGTTAAATCCTTGATACTTCCTTTTATCTTTTGTTCCTCTAAGTTTAACTCTACTACTTTAAACTCTACCTTATCTCCCTTAGAATATCTTTTGTTCCCTGACCATGCAAAATCTGAAGTATGGATAAATCCATCTACTCCCTCTTCAACTTGTACAAATATTCCAAATGGTTTTACTTCTACAACAGTCCCAGTTAGAAGTGTTCCTACTGCAAATTTATTTTCAGCACCTTCCCATGGATTAGAACTTAATTGCTTTATACCTAACTTTAACTTTCTTTCTTTAGGGGATAACTCCGTAATAATAACTTTAACTTCATCTCCTACTTTAACAAAGTTATTAACGTTTACTTTTTTACTTGTCCAAGAGAAGTCTGAACTATGGATTAACCCTTCAACTCCTGGTAATAACTCTACAAAAGCTCCATAATTTACTACTCTTGTTACTTTACCAGTTACTTCTTGACCTATGCTATTATTTTCAGCAACTATCTCCCAAGGATTTTTTGTTAAAGATTTTATAGATAGTTTTACATTTCTTTTATCTCTTTCAATCTCTATAATTTTTGCTTCAATTACATCTCCTGATTTATATAACTTATGTAAATCTGAAGTTTTTTTCCAATCTACTTCTGAAATATGAATAAACCCTCTAGCTTCATCTAACTTTACTGTTAATCCAAAATCTAATACTTCTAATATAGTAGCTTTTACAACTTCACCTAAACTTAATTTATCAATTGCTTCCAGCTCTTTTGCAACAACAATCTCTTTTCTTGATAAAAGAATCTTCTTTCCTTTTTTATCCTCTTTTATCTCTTTAACAGCAAGTGGTAATTCTTTACCTATAAACGAATCTCCTTTATCTGCAGGAATTTCTGATAATGAGTTAGGTAAGAATCCTTGTTGATGATATACTTCAACAATATATCCACCTTTTACTCTCTTCAAAACTTTTCCAGTTACAATCTCGTGGTTTTGAAGTGCTTTTTCTAATTTTTCAGCTCCAATTTCCATATCGATTCTTTTTTTAGACCCAATTAAAACTAAAGAATCTTCCTCTTCAGCTTGAGATACTATCAGAACTTCAACTTCGTCTCCTACAGCATATTCTGTTAACTCTTCTGTTCTTACTCTTACAGCCTTTGGCTCTCCAGGTACTTCTAAATATGTAAAGTTTCTATCCATATTTACAATTGTTCCAGTCACTTTAGTTTTTATTTCTTCATCCTCTTTTACTGGCATGTACTCGTTTAATAATGCTTCAAAATCTTCGTAGTAATCAAAGTTAGACATTAAAGTTCCCCCTTATTTTATTTTCTATTTTTTTTATTATATCTTCTGGTGTTGATGCTCCAGCTGTTATACCTATTTTCATATTTTCAGAAAATATAGACATATCTAATTCTTCATCATTTTGAACTAAATAACTGTTGGGATTTTCGGCTTTTGCTACTTCCAGAAGTTTTTTGCTATTTGAGCTTTTTAAGTCACCAATTACGATTACTATATCGCAAATATTTGCTAACTTTTTAGTAGCCTCTTGTCTTTCACTAGTCGCTCCACATATCCTATCAAATATCTGAGCATTTGAATAGTATTTTTCTAAATATTCTTTTATCTCTAAAAATTTACTTTTATTCAAAGTTGTCTGAGTTAACACCGAATATCTTTTACTCCTATCTAAGGAGCTTTCTTTTAATTCTTCTAAATTTTTTAGAACACTAACTTTTCTTCCAAAGGAAATAATCCCCTTTACCTCTGGATGCTCTTTATCTCCAATAAAAATTATTTCATCTCCAAGATTCTCTCTTTCAATTAGCATCTCTTTTATCTTATCTACAAAAATACATGTTGCATCATGTATTTCTACTTCTTTTCTTTCTAATATATTTATAATTTGAGAAGTTGTCCCATGAGCTCTAATCACTATTGTGTCCCCTTTTTTTAAAGGGTCTTTTCCTTCTAATATATCTTTTTCATCAACTATTATAAATCCTATATTTTCCATCTCTTTTACAACATCTTTATTATGAACAACCATTCCGAGGATATATTTTTTAGATATATTTTTTCTAGATATCTCATAGCAAGTTTCAACAGCTTTTTTTACACCGAAACAAAATCCCATTTTTTCAGCTCTTATTATCTCCACTTTTTATTTTTACTCCTCATTAAATTTTTTCACTTCAATTAATTCAATTAAATCAGCTACCATCTCTTCTTCGTCTTCTCCATCGCACTCTAAAGTTAAAACTCTTCCTTGTTCTGCTGCAAGAAGCATCAATCCCATAATACTTTTTCCATTTATAACCTCATCTTCAAATATTACATTTATATCTGAATCATATTTACTTGCTGTTTGTACAAATAATGATGATGGTCTTGCGTGTAATCCAGCCTTATTTTTAATAGTTACTTCCACTTTTTTCATTTTTAATTTCTCCCTTCAATTATTTCTAAATACTCATTTAAGATATTTTTTATCTCTTGAGAATCTTTAGATTTTAATAGTTTTATTTTAATCTCTTTTAATTCTGACATCTCTATTTTTCTAATTAAATTTCTTACTTTCGGAATATACGCTGGTGCCATGCTTAAATCTCTTATTCCTAAACTCAGTAAAGCTATGACAGCTTGATTTTCTCCAGCCATTTCTCCACATACTGAAACTTTTTTATTTTTTCTAAGACCTGCACTAGAAACCATATTTATCGCTCTTATCACTGCAGGATCATAACAATCGTAAAGCTTTTCAGCTATTGGACTATAACGATCTGTTGCAAGTATATATTGTGTTAAATCATTCGTTCCAATGGAAAAAAAGTCTACATAATCAGCAAAAATATCTGCTAACATAACATTTGACGGTACTTCTACCATCATTCCAACTTCTATATTTTCTTTAAATTCTTTCCCTTCAATCAAAAGTTCTTTTTTACACTCTTCTACTAAATCTTTAGCTTCAACTATCTCTTTTAAATTTGTTATCATTGGATACATCATCTTTATATTGTGATGAGTTGCAGCTCTTAAAATTCCTTTAATTTGATTTTTAAAAAGATTCTTGTCTGCCAAAGTTAATCTCATCCCTCTACATCCTAAAGATGGATTTTCTTCATCAACCATTTTATAGTAAGATAATTTTTTATCTGCTCCTATATCTAAAGTTCTTATAATTATAGGTTTATTAGGCTGACTTTCTTCAAACTCTCTTGCTATATTTTCATATATTTTTTTTTGTTTTTCCTCATTTGGAAATTCTATAGCATCCATATATATAAGTTCTGTTCTCAACAGTCCAATACCGTCAGGTTTTTTTCGACTAATTTGAGTTATATCTAATCTACCACCTATATTTAAATGCAAATAAACTCTTTCTCCATCCAAGGTAACTGTTTCTTTATCAACAGACTCCTCTATCTCTTTCATTTTATTTCTATATCTGTTTTTTTCTTCATCATATCTATTTAATGTTTTTACATCTGGGTTAGTTACAACTTTACCTTCCATAGACGTTGTATCTAAAATTATTTTATCTCCCCAATCTACAGAAAAAATATCATTTCCACCCATCAACGTAGGTATTTCTAATGCCTTCGTCAATATTGCAGTGTGAGATGTCTCTCCCATATACTCCATTATTATTCCACTTAAATTTATTCCACTATAATAAATTTTCAAAAGCTCAGATGGTAATAATTCTCTAATTACCAAAATTTTACCATTTAGGTTTGAATCTATGTCATCTTCATGTGTTAGATTCATTATTATTCTTTCACTTATATCCTTTATATCTAAGGCTCTTTGCTTATAAATTGGATCCGCTATTTTTTCAAACATTTCTATATATTTATTAGAAACCTTTTTTACAACTGCTTCTGCATTATTCTCTTCTTTTTTTATTCCTTTTTTTATATCGCTTATAAACTGAGGATCATCTAACATCATTATATGTACAGTTAAAATCTGTAAGTCTTCCTTATTTATTTTACCCTCTAAGTTCCCTTTAATTTGTTTTATATCATTTTTAGCTTTTTGTACACTTTCTAAAAATCGTTCTATTTCCTCCTCAACCTTTTCAGAGGAAATTTTATAATTTTCAATATCTATTCTTTTTTTTCTTTCTATATAGGGTTGACCTATAACTATTCCTGGGAAAATACTTTTACCTACAATAACTCCCATTTTACTCACCCCTTAATCATTAGTTGATATAAAAAATTATACCGTATTTCTATTCATTTTTAAACTATTATTTGATTATAATTACTTAAAAAAAATAAATAATTTTTTTCAAAAAAAGTATTGACATTTTTTTTTTTTTGTATTATATTAATTGCAAGATTAGCACTCCACTAAGTTGAGTGCTAATAAAAAGTTAAAAAAGGGTGATTTTATGGTTGTCAGCGATAGAGAAAAGCTCGTTCTTAGTGCCATTATAGATTTTTATCTTCTTTCTGGAGAAACAATCGGTTCTAGAACTCTTGTTAAAAAATATAATATAGATCTATCCTCTGCAACAATAAGAAATGTAATGTCTGACTTAGAGGATATGGGATTTATCTCAAAAACTCATACTTCTTCCGGAAGAATACCCACGGATAAAGGCTATAAATTTTACTTAGAAGAACTTCTAAAAATTGAAAAACTTTCAAGAGAAGAACAAGCTAGAATAAATTCTGTTTATGATATCAAGATGAGAGAATTAGATTCTGTTTTGAAAAAAACTTCAATGCTTTTATCTAAATTAACTAACTATGTTGGAATCGTTATTGAACCTACACACAAAAAAGAAAAAATAAAAAAAGTTGAACTAGTTCATATTGATGACTATATGGCTATGGCTGTTATAGTTATGGAAAATAAAAGTGTTCGAACCAAAAAGATTTTCTTCGAAGAAGTGTGTAGTCAAAGTGAACTCATAAAGTTATCACAACGAATTAATAACGAAATAAGAAATAGTTCTGTTGAATCTCACGAAATTGAAAAGATTATTGACTTTGTTTATAGTGAAGTTGAGGGAAAACTCTTTTTAGAAAATTCCTCTGAAATATTTAAAGATAAACAGGTTAATGATATTAGTGATGTTCTAGATATTTTTTCTAAAAGAGAAAAAATAAAAGAGCTTTTCGAAGAGGCAATCAAATCTAGACCTTTTAAAGAGGGTGAAGTTAATGTTATTTTCGGCGAAGAACTCGCTGTAAAAGGATTAGAAGATTATAGCTTTGTGTATTCTGTTTATAATATGGATAACTCTCCAGGTATAATTGGTGTCATGGGACCTAAAAGAATGTCTTATTCAAAAACTATGGGTCTTGTACAACATGTTACAAAAGAGGTTAACAAAGTTATAAAAGAAATAAGTAATGAAGGAGATAGTGATGGCAGATAAAGAAATAAAAGAAGAAATAGTTGAAGAAATGACTAATGATACAGAAAATAAAAATGAAACTATAGAGACTGGGTCTCAAGAAGATGAGATCAAAAAATTAAAAGGTGAAGTTGAAGATTGGAAAAACTCTTATTTAAGAAAACAAGCTGATTTCCAAAACTTCACAAAAAGAAAAGAGAAGGAATTTGACGATTTAAAAGCTTTTGCTTCTGAAAAAGTAGTAGTAAAAGTTTTAGATATAATCGACAATCTTGAAAGAGCTATCGCTGCTTCTTCTGAAACAAAAGATTTTGATTCCCTTGTTAAAGGTGTTGAATTAACACTTTCTCAAATGAAGAGTACTGTTGCTAGCGAAGGTGTTGAAGCTATAGAAACTGAAAAGGCTACATTCGACCCTCATTTACATATGGCTGTTTCTATTGAAGATTCAGCAGATTATGCTAATGATGAGATTATAGCAGAGTTTCAAAAAGGTTATAAAATGAAGGGGAAAGTTATTAGACCCTCAATGGTTAAAGTTTGTAAAAAATAATATTAAAAAATTCAGATATATTAGGAGGTTTTTTAAATGGCAAAAATTATAGGAATTGACTTAGGAACTACTAACTCATGTGTTGCAATAATGGAAGGGGGATCAACTACTGTAATCCCTAACGCTGAAGGAGCAAGAACAACTCCATCTGTTGTAAGTATTAAAGATAATGGTGAAATTATTGTTGGAGAGATTGCTAAAAGACAAGCTATCACAAATCCTACATCGACTATCCTTTCAATCAAAACACATATGGGAAGCGATTATAAAGTTGATATTCATGGAAAAAAATATACACCACAAGAAATTTCAGCTATAATATTAAAAAAATTAAAGTCTGATGCTGAAGCTTATTTAGGAGAAAAAGTTACTGAAGCTGTTATTACTGTTCCAGCTTACTTTACAGATGCTCAAAGACAAGCTACAAAAGATGCTGGTGTTATTGCTGGATTAGATGTTAAAAGAATTATAAACGAGCCTACTGCTGCTGCTCTAGCTTATGGACTTGAAAAAGCTGGAAAAGAAGAGAAAGTTTTAGTATTTGACCTTGGTGGAGGAACATTTGACGTTTCTATCCTTGAGATTGCTGACGGAGTTATTGAAGTTATATCAACTTCAGGAAACAACCACTTAGGTGGAGATAACTTTGACGATGTTGTTATCAAATATTTAGTTGAAGAGTTTAAAAAAGAGAGTGGAATAGATTTAGCTAATGATAAAATGGCATACCAAAGACTTAAAGATGCTGCAGAAAAAGCTAAAAAAGAGTTATCTACATTAATGGAAGCTCATATCTCTTTACCATTCATAACAATGGATGCAACTGGACCAAAACACTTAGATATCAAATTAACTAGAGCTAAGTTCAATGACTTAACTAGAGATTTAGTTGAGGCTACTCAAGTGCCTACAAAAGATGCACTAAAAGCTGCTGGATTAAATCCTTCAGATATCGACGAAATCTTACTAGTTGGAGGTTCTACAAGAATTCCTGCTGTTCAAGAGTGGGTTGAATCTTACTTTGGTAAAAAACCTAATAAAGGTATAAACCCAGATGAGGTTGTTGCTGAAGGAGCTGCTATTCAAGGTGGAGTATTAATGGGAGATGTTAAAGATGTATTACTTCTTGATGTTACTCCATTATCTTTAGGAATTGAAACTTTAGGTGGAGTATTTACAAAAATTATTGAAAGAAATACTACAATTCCTGTTAAGAAATCACAAGTATTCTCAACTGCTGTTGATAATCAACCAGCTGTTACAATAAATGTATTACAAGGTGAAAGAGCAAAAGCTTCTGATAACCACAAATTAGGAGAGTTCAACTTAGAAGGAATCCCAGCTGCTCCAAGAGGAGTACCTCAAATCGAAGTTACATTTGATATTGATGCTAACGGAATCGTTCACGTTTCTGCAAAAGATTTAGGAACTGGAAAAGAAAGTACTGTAACTATCTCTGGTTCAACTAACCTTTCTGCTGATGAGATTGAAAGAATGAAAAAAGATGCTGAAGCTAATGAAGCTGACGATAAAAAATTCAAAGAGTTAGTTGAAATAAGAAATAAAGCTGATATGTTAATTGCTTCTACTGAGAAATCTGTAAAAGATTACGCTGAAAAAGTTACTGAAGATGAGAAAAAAGCTATTGAAGCCGCTATCGAAGAGCTAAAATCAGTTAAAGACGGAGAGGATAAAGAGGCTATAGATGCTGCAATTGAGAAATTATCTCAAGCTGCTCACAAATTAGCTGAAGAGATCTACAAAGATGCTCAAGCTAAACAACAAGGTGGATCTGCTCCAGAAAATAACGGAACTGATGACGTTGCCGACGCTGAGATAGTTGACTAATATTAGTAATTAATATATACTTTACTTAAGGGATAGAGATGACTCTATCCCTTATTTTAAGAAATGGAGGATTTTTGTAAATGGCTAAAAGAGACTTTTATGAAGTTTTAGGGATTGCTAAAGGGGCATCTGATACTGAAATAAAAAAAGCATATAGAAAAGCTGCTATGAAGTATCACCCAGATAAATTTAGTGGTGCTAGTGATACTGAAAAAAAAGAAGCTGAGGATAAATTTAAAGAGGTTAACGAGGCATACCAAGTTCTTTCAGATGAAAATAAAAGAGCTCAATATGATAGATTTGGTCACGCTGCTTTTGAAAATGGTGGCGGTGCTGGTGCTGGCGGATTCGGTGGATTCGGTGGCGGTTTTGAAGATTTAGGAGATATCTTTGGATCATTTTTTGGTGGAAGTGGCGGATTCGGTGGATTCGGTAGTTCTCGTCAAAGAGGTCCAGAACCTGGTGAAGATTTAAGATATAATCTTGAATTAACTTTAGAAGAAGCTGCAAAAGGTATAGAAAAGACATTGAAATATAAAAGAACAGGAACTTGTAAAACTTGTCATGGTAGTGGTGCTCAAGAGGGTTCTAAAATGAGCAAATGTTCTAAATGTAACGGAACTGGAACTATAAATGTTACTCAAAGAACTGTGTTTGGAAATTTCCAAACAACACAAGAATGTGATGCTTGTCATGGTAAAGGTGAAGTTCCTGAAAAAAAATGTAAAAAATGTCATGGTACTGGGATTGATACAGAAACTATTGAAAAAACAATTAAGATTCCTGCTGGCATTGATGATGGTCAAAAACTTAGACTTTCTGGAATGGGTAATGCTAGTACTGAAGGAGGACCTAATGGTGACTTATATGTTTATATCTCTGTTAAACACCACCCATTCTTTGAAAGAAATGGTGAAGATATAATTTGTAATGTGCCAATTACTTTTGCTCAGGCAACTCTTGGAGGAGATATTGAAATACCTACATTAAATGGTAAGAAAACAATTAAAATTCCTGCTGGAACTCAAAATGATAAAATGTTCAGACTAAAAGGAGAAGGAATCAAAAATCCTAGAAGTCCTTATACTGGTGACCAAATTGTTAGAATTAAAATTGAAGTTCCTGTTAATTTAAACCCTGAACAACAAGAACTTTTAAAGAAATTTGATGAGAGTCTAAAGGATAAGAACCATAAAGATAATAAAAACTTCTTTGATAAATTAAAAGATTTCTTCGCTTAAAAATTATTGAAAAGTGTATCACCTTGTGGTATACTTGTCTTAGAAAAACTATATTATCTAAGGGGGCTACAAGATGAACGAATTATTTGCTAAATATGGTGGAATGATACTTACTTTTGCTATTTGGGCAGCTGTATTTTATTTCCTACTTATTTTACCAAACAAAAAGAAGCAAAAGAAACATCAAGAAATGTTAGACTCGTTAAAAGAGGGAGCTGAAGTTGTTACTAACGGTGGTATCAAAGGTACTATATCTAGTATCGGCCCTGAGTTCTTAACTATTAGAGTTGATAAAGGTGTTAACATCCAAGTGCTTAAGAATTCTATTTCAAGAGTTTTAAAATAAAAATATTTACAAAAGGATGGAATTGGTATACTTTTCCATCCTATTTTATTATTCTAGATCAATGGAGAAAATTATGAAAAAATACCTTATATTTTTTATTTTTTGTTTGTTTTCATTAACTATATTTGCCAATAGTACAATAAAAAGAGTTAGGCTTAATAATAATCCTCCACAATTAATCTTTGATATTTCTAGCACTGTTAAACCTAAATATAATTCCAGTTATGATGAATATAATCGATTAATTTTTCTCGAAATTGAAAAAGTTAAAATGGGAACAAAATTAAATAGTTCAAGTCTTTCTGGTAAAAACATTGAAAAAATAGATATGATTGACTACGGTTCAAATATTGGATTTTTTATAAAATTAAAAAAAGGATCAGGACATAGAGTTTACTCTTTATCTAATCCACATAGAATTGTTATAGATTTAAAAGCTACTAACTCTTCTAAAAAAGAGTTTACTGTAGCTATTGATGCAGGACATGGTGGGAAAGATCCAGGAGCAATCGGATTTAATAAGTATAAAGAAAAAGAGATTGCTTTAGCTGTAGCAAAGAAATTACAAAGTAAACTCTCTAAAGATTTTAATGTTATCATGACTAGAAGTAACGATACTTTTATTAGTCTTTCTGAAAGAAGTCGAATTGCTAATCGAGGAAAGGCAGATATTTTTGTAAGTTTACATTTAAATGCATCTAAAAATTCATCAGCTCAAGGAATGGAAATATTTTATTTTTCAAAAAAATCATCTCCTTATGCTGAAAAAATTGCATCTTACGAAAATAGCTTTGGCGAAAAATATGGTGAAAAAACAACTAGTATAGCTCAAATTATGGGAGAACTTGCATATAACAAAAATATGGAAAAATCTATAACTATTGCTAGACCACTAAATTCATCTCTTTCTAAAAGATTAGGCATGAGGGATAGAGGGATTTATGGAGCTAACTTTGCTGTTCTAAGAGGATTTAACGGTCCTGGTATCCTTGTTGAACTTGGATTTATAACAAATAAATCTGACGTAACTAAACTTTCTAAAGATGCAAACCAAAATGTTATGGCAGATGAACTAGCAAATAAAATTAGATCATTTTTCTATTAGGAGGTTTTATGTCGCATAAATTAAAAATTTTTTTAGTCATTTTAATAGCTCTTACTATTGCTACTGGAGTATATTCAAATAAAGTAAACAAAGAAAGCGAAACAGTAACAAATATATCTACTCCTACTTTAGAGAGTATTCAAAAGACAGAGATTACTACCCCAATTTTTTTCCCTAATTTAAAACAAGGAAAATTATCAAAAGAAGATATTATTTTAAATTCTAATCTATCTAATAAAGAGGATATTTTAAAAGATATCATATCTCAACTTTTTAAAAAATTAGAAGATAAAAATATCTTAAAAAAAGAAAATTTTAAATATGAAGTATACATAAAAAATAGAACTCTTTACTTAGATTTAGATTCTAAAATTTTATCTTCTGCAAAAACTCCACAGGAAGAATTACTTTTAATCTACTCTTTTGTAAATAGTTTACTAACTCCTGGAGGAGCAGATAATGTAGTTTTACTTATTGATGGTTCGACTGCTGAAAAAGTTAATTTTATTAACATAAGTAAAAGCTATAAACTAAACAGTAATATATAAAATTTTGGGGAGTTTCTATTTTCAGAGACTCCTTTTTAAAAATTTGGAGGAAGATTATGAATATAGATTTTTTTAAAAAGGAATTAAGCGATGCTCTTTCTAAAAAAAGATATGAACACTCTATAAGAGTTTTAGAAACAGCTCTAGCTCTAGGAAAAATTTACAATGCTGATTTAAATAAAATAGCATTAGCTTCCCTTTTACATGATTATGCCAAAGAATTTACAAGAGAGGAGCTTCTTAAAATATCTAAAGAGCATTTTAGAGATGAAACAAAAGATTACTTAACCAATGTTGAAATCTTACATAGTTATGTCGCTTCTTATATCACAAAAGAAAAATTTAAAATTGATGATGATGAAATTTTAAACGCTATAAAATTTCACACAACTGGTCGCAAAAATATGGGCTTAGTCGAAAAAATAGTTTATATAGCTGATGCTATTGAACCTAAAAGAGATTATCCTCATGTTGAAAAAATTAGAGATTTAGCTCTAGTAGATTTAAACAAAGCCATTCTACTAGAAGTTAATAAAAAAATAGAGTATCTTATAAAAGGAGATTATACCATTCATGTAAACTCTATCGAGATGCGAAATTGGCTTTTAAAAATAAGCTAATAGGAGGAATTTATGAAAACAAATACAAAATTAGATAAACAACTTGATAAATTAAAAAATATATTAAAAGATAGTAAAGCTTTAACTCTTGATGAGATAACTAAAGCTATGGGGTGGTCTCCAAAATTTAAAAAAGAAAATAGAGAAATTCTTGAAATTTGGATTAATTCTGGAGAAATTATGAAAAATAAAAGAAATAAATATAATATCCCTGAAAATTTAGGTTTTATTAAAGGTAAATTTTCAAATATTAAAGGCAAATTTGGTTTTGTTGATACTGATACTGAGGGATACTTTATCCCTAGAAGTAAATTTGGTACAGCCTTAGATGGAGATACTGTTTTAATAAACGTTACAACACCAGAAGGAAAAGGAAAACAAGAGGGAGAAATTGTCGAAGTTCTTGTAAGAGAAAAAAATACAATTATAGGAATCTTTGAAAAGAAAGAAAACTTTGGTTTTGTAAGACCAACACAATCTTTTGGTAGAGATATATATATCCCTAAAAACTTTTTCAATAAAGCTAAAGATGGAGAGTTAGTTGTTGTTGATGTAACTTTTTGGGGAAGTGATGAAAAAAAACCTGAGGGAAAAATTCTTGAATCAATTGGTAATCCTTTCGATACAGACAATATGGTTAAAGCTTTAATTCTTAGAGAAGGTTTATCAGAAGAATTTCCAGATGATGTTATTGCCGAAGCTCGTCAAATCCCAACTACAATATCTGAGGATGAAATAAAGAAAAGAAAAGATTTAAGACATCTTCCAATAATAACTATTGATGGTGACGATGCTAAAGACTTGGATGATGCCGTTTATGTTGAGAAGTTAGATAACGGATATTATAAACTTATTGTAGCTATTGCTGATGTTTCACACTATATTCCAACTGGTTCTAAATTAGATAAAGAAGCTGAAAAAAGAGGAAACTCTGTTTATTTAGTTGATAGAGTTTTACCAATGTTCCCTAAAGAAATTTCAAATGGAATCTGTTCTTTAAATCCGCACGAAGATAAACTTACATTTTCTGTTGAACTTCTTATTGATTCCCATGGAAGAGCTATCGATATTCAAACATATAAATCAGTTATTAAAACTGCTCATAGAATGACTTATGGAAATGTTAATAAAATTATTGCTAAAGATCCTGAAACTACTGAAAAATATAGTGATATCGTAGATATGATATTTACTATGTTAGAGCTTTCTAAAATTATAAGAGCTATAAAATACAATAGAGGTTCTATTGATTTTGATCTTCCTGAAGTTAAAGTTGTTTTAGATGAAAATAAAAAAGTTAAGTACTTAAAAAATATCGAAAGAGGCGAATCAGAAAGAATCATCGAAGACTTTATGATTATGGCTAATGAAGCTGTTGCAGAGAAACTTTTCTGGTTGGAAATACCTTCTGTTTATAGAGTTCATGAAACTCCTGACCCAGAAAGAGTAAAAACTTTAAGCGAAACTCTTTCTAGATTTGGATATAGACTTCACGCTTTTGAAGATATTCATCCAAAAAAATTCCAATCTATTATTGAGGATTCTGAAGCTAGAGGTATCAATATGATTGTGCACAAAATGATTTTAATGTCTCTTAAACAAGCTAGATATGGTGTTGAAAACTTAGGTCACTTTGGTCTATCATCTAATTATTATACACATTTTACATCTCCAATTAGAAGGTATGCTGATTTACTAATACATAGAATTTTAAATATTGCTATACACGGCTATCCAACTAAAAAGCAATTTGGAACTCTTATAAACTATCTTCCAGAGGTTACACAGCATATCTCTCAAACAGAGAGAAAAGCTATGAAAGTAGAAGATGAAAGTATTAAAATTAAAATAGTTGAATATATGCTTGATAAAATTGGAGATGAATTTAAAGCTACTATAGTTGGATTTAACAATAAAAAAATATTCTTTGAAACAGAGGAGCATGTAGAGTGTTTCTGGGATGTAACTACAGCTAAAAACTTCTATGAATTTGATGA
The DNA here is from genome assembly GCF_051653945.1 of Cetobacterium sp. GTDB lineage: Bacteria > Fusobacteriota > Fusobacteriia > Fusobacteriales > Fusobacteriaceae > Cetobacterium_A. Next base: position 83,841 of record NZ_JBOFXD010000055.1, on the reverse strand, counting down.
AAATAATTATGTCATGAAAGATTTAGATACAAATAGAGAGTTTCATTTAGGAGATAAAATAGAGATTTTAATCGTTAGATCAGATTTACAAATGCTTGAAATCGAAGTTATTCCAACTGAGTTTTGTCATGAATATACAGGGAGAAGAAAAGAGGGGAGATTTTAATGATTTTAGCTAATAACAAAAAAGCTTTTTTTGACTACTTTATTGAAGATAGATTTGAAGCTGGAATTGAACTAGTTGGTAGTGAAGTAAAATCTATAAAAGCTGGTAAAACTAGCATTAAAGAGTCTTTTATTAGAATAATAAATAACGAAATTTTTATCATGGGAATGACTGTGGTTCCGTGGTCTTTTGGTAGTGTTTATAATCCTGATGAAAGAAGAGTTAGAAAGCTTCTTTTACATAAAGGAGAAATTAAAAAACTCCATGAAAAAGTTACTCAAAAAGGCTATACAATTGTACCTTTAAACATTCACTTATCTAAAGGATTTGTAAAAGTAGAAATAGCTTTAGCTAGAGGTAAGAAAAATTATGATAAACGTGACTCTTTAGCTAAAAAAGATCAACAAAGAAGTATTGAGAGAGAAGTAAAAGAAAGATATTAATAAAAAAAAGCAGATAAATTATCTGCTTTTTTTATTCTATTAAAATTTGTAGATTAATCCTAATCCAAAGGCATCTACATGCTTACTGTATCTTATATTTTTTACATTTTTATCATTTATATAGTCTACATATGAGTATGTTGCCATTAATTCAACTTGTGAACTATACTTATATTTAACTCCTGCTGAATACATATTTGCATCCAAAACATAATCTGTATCAGTATATGTTTTCTCGTTAGCTCCTGTATCTGTATATTGGTATCCTGTCATTAAAGTCCACTTTTCATTTAATTGATAATCTAAACCAACTGCTACCTCATATCCATTATCATAGTGATTAAAGTTTCCTAAGTCATCACTCGCTTCTTTTATGAAATAATAGTTTCCAGAAGCCAAAAGTGTCAATCTGTCTGTTGCTCTATAAGAAGCTCCTATTGCAGCTACTGCTGGTAGGTTTCTTTTTCCGCTTCCCTCTGACATCCACTGTCTAATTGCTGGATCTTTAGCAATCATATTATAAAAAGTATTCCCTGATATTGTTCCTAATCCAGGAATTGTTATTGATGGTACTGAATTATTAAATCCATTTTTTAATTTATGCTCTTTATTATCAAAATCTAGCTTAGTTTCAGTTTCATATCTCATTCCTAAATTAAATCTATCATTTGGATGGTAGTTTAATCCAAATATTCCAGCTACTCCAAAAGCTGTTCTTTCAGAATCTATATCAAATTTTGGTTTTATTGCTCCACCTAAAACTTCAAAATTTCCTTCACCTTTGAATTTTCTTTCAGCGTCAATTAATCTAAGTCCAACTGCTCCACTCCAAGCTTCGTTGAATTTTCTAGCTATTCCACCTTGAAAAGCCACATAATATGACTTACCATGTATTGTTGAACCGCCTGTAAAATTTCCACCTATCTGACTAAATTTATCATCAGCTATCTCTGGAAAAGTTCCTATTCCTCCACCATATGCTACACTTCCTCCACCTGCTACTGCACCAGCATGGAAGAAAAATGCTGTATCTCCTTTTTTCTTTACAATTTGTAAACTTGGAACTACTGGAGATCCCTTATCACTTTTAAATTCTCTTGTCTTTCCAGATAAATCAGTATGCTCCATACTATACTCTTTCAAATGTGTTTGATTATTTACTTGTATATAAGTTCCATCTTCTAACCACACTGTTCCAGCTGGATTATAGTATGCTCCAGATACTCCAACTTTTCCAACCATAGCTGGATGTGCTAAATACTCCGCATCCTGTTGCGAAAGATAATCTATACTTCCTCCCATAGCATTAGCTGATAAAACTACCCCTAATAATATTAATTGTTGTTTAAACTTCATTATCTCTCTCCTTTGTCATTTCTAAAGCTTTTTCTATCAATACATTTCCCATTTCTATAATCTCTTTTTTAAAAGTTTCAAACTCTATATCAGTATAGAATCCTGTACAAATTAGGGTTGCATACCCATGAGAAAAATACCATCCCTTTTTTATAACCCATTCAATTATATCTTCAGGAAATTGATTATATTCCTTATTGTTATTAAATCCACTATATATTAAATTTCTAAAATCATCCATAATTTGATCCGTAAACTCTCTAGGTAATCCCTCTCTTAAAAAAATTGTTCTAAATAATGCTTTTTCCTCTTTAGCAAAAAGACATATCCCTATCCCTATATTTAAAATTGATAAATCAGTATAGTCACGTTTTGTGTATTCAAAAAGTTTTGTTTTGGCTTTTTTAGATAGCTCATTTTTTAACTCGTCCATAGATTTAAATGTTGAATATATAGCGATTGTCGATACCCCCAAATTTTTAGCTATATTTCTTGCTGTTACTTCCTTTAAACTCTCACTATTTAAAATTTTAAATGCACACTCTAAAATCTCTTCTCTAGTAAAATTAGGCCTTCTTCCCATTTTTTCTCCTATTTGTTATGTTATTTTTCTAAGCATGTTTTATATTATATCTTACTATACGTATAAATTCAATTTTTTTATTATATATCACTGTTATGAAATATTTGTTTTTTTACACAACACTGTTATGAAATAACTTAAAAAAATAGAAAAAGAGGCTATTAAATAGCCTCTTTCTATGAGAAAATTATTAAAAATAAGTAGTTATTAAGCCTTTATAACTTTATCATTTGACTCCATAAAAGTTAAGTACTCCTCTTTTGTCATAACTGGTTTAAAGTTATCTAAAATTTCTTTTGCTTTCTTTCCTTGAGCAAACAATAAGTCAACAACTGTTAACGCTAGAGCTTTTGCTGGCATTAAGATTGCAACTTCATCATCTACAGTTTTGAATTCTCTTGTATGAAGAGCTCCATTTATTCCACCAAACATTGGATGAAGAGTAGGCATTATATGAGATACATCACCAAAATCGAAAGATCCTGTAAAATCTCCACCTTTAATCATATCATCTTTTAATCCTAAGTACTCTAAATTTCCTTCTAAAACATCTTCCATAGAATCATGTTTTAAAATTGGTAAATATCCTGGAATCTCTGTTATTTCTATTTCAGCACCAACTGCATAAGCACCTGCTGTTAACCCTCTATTTACTTTTTTATTGGCGTCAATCATACCTTCAATTGTTCTAGCTCTTACATAAGCTTCCATTCTTACATCAGCAGGAACTGAGTTTACAATATCTCCACCTTTTGTAATAATTGGATGGAATCTTACTCTATCACTATCTTTAAATGTTTCTCTTTGAGCATGTACATTATTTATTCCTAACATTGCCGCATTTAAAGCGTTTATCCCTTCATGAGGAGCCGAACCAGCATGAGCTTCTTTTCCTATAAATTTAACAGTTTTTCCTATAAATCCATTACTTACAGGACCTGTTAAAACTTTTTTGTCACCTAAATCTAAAGCATGGAACATAACTGCCATATCAACATCATCAAATGTTCCGTTGTATATCATCTCTTGTTTTCCACCAAAATATTTAATTTTTCCATCAGCTCTTAATTGAGTTCTATATCCTAATTCAACAAACTCTTCTGCTGGAGTAGCCATAAAATCAACTTTTCCTCCAAGCTCACTTAATATTCCTGATTTTACTAGCCCTGTAGCCGCTCCTAACATACCTGCAATTTGTATATGATGTCCACAAGCATGAACTGCTCCTAATTCATTAGAATCTAAATGATCACTACAAGATATTGCATCTAACTCTCCTAGTATTGCTACTTTAGGTCCTTCTGCATTCTCATTTGCTCTTGCTCTACAACCTGTGTAGGCTATTCCTTCCTCCACATCTAATCCTAACTCATTTTTAAAGTAGTTAGAAACAATCTCTGTTCCTTTAAACTCTTTATATCCAAACTCAGGATTATCATACATAGCCTGTCCTGCTTTTAATATTAACTCTCTATTTTCATCAATAGCTTTTATTACTCTCTCTTTGATCTCATTTATGTTCATAGTTCTCTCCTTGAATCTATTTAATATTAATTAAATTGCTCCTTGTAATCTCAATACTGTTTGAGCTATTAAAGCACACGCAAAGAAAATTGTTGTAAATACAACTAATGCTATTATTACTATTTTCCAAGACATTGCTTTTAACTCTTCAATTTTATCTCCTACAGATATTCCAGCAAAAGCAAGTAGTGGTGTACATAAAGGCATAAATTCAACTGTTCCAATTTGTGGTGCAAAGAATTTTGATATCGATAATGCAGGTATACTTACTATCATTCCAACTATAGTTGATAGTGCATACGCTGGTAATGGAAACTTTGGAAATGCTTCTTTAACAGCAAAGCATCCTAATGCTAAAACAATTATTAAAAACATTCCTGGAATAGCTCCTATAAATTGTTTTTGTAATCCAATAGCTTGTCCCGCTAAAACTATAACTCCTGTCATTGACATTAGTATAAAGTATAATACATATTTTTTTATATCTAAACTACGCATTTTGCTTCACTTCCTTTTTTGAAAACTTTGGAGATAATTTTTTATAATACCACTCTGTAAATGGTAGTGATATAAATACAAGAATATTTACTCCTGTCAGTCCTGATAACATATTACTTGTTGATGCATATGCAAAAACTTGATCTGCATATTGAGGTCCTACAACTTCAGCTAAAGATGACGCTGCTGCCGTCATCATACTTCCACTTCCAACTCCACAAGCCATTCCTAATGCTAATGGATGAATTCCTGTATATACAGATAATGATCCTAATATTCCAAAGTAGATTGTTCCTACAATTGTTCCAGCTAAATAAACTCCAAGTACTCCACTTCCCTCTAAAGATGAAATTCCATATTTTTCTCCAATTACCCCTAAAGAAGCTTCTCTACTTATACTTGATCCAGCTCCTATAGCCTCTCTTGTTAATCCTAACTTAAGTGCTAAAGGAACAGCTACAATTGGTGCTAACATGTGTCCAAACTCCTGTGCTAAAAATGCTGGACCAGCTTGAATAATTTTATCTAGATTTGGACCTACAAATGTTCCTAATTTTATTCCAAGCATTAAAAGAATTAACATAACCATATCACTGGCTATTTTCATCTCTTTTTCTCCAATAATCTCTCTTAATTTCTGAATTTTTTTTCCTAATAAATCTGGTGTTAATATCATTCCAATAATTACAGCAAATAACATCGGGAATAATGCTACTTTTCCCAATTGAATTTTTCCAACTTTTTCACAAACTAGTGAAATAATTGTTACAACTAAAAATACATTAATTGTGTTTTTGTTCATAGTGCTCACTCTTCCTTAATATAATTTTTATATACTCCTATTTGTCTTAAATAGGACTTTAATTCACATTAGAAATAATACTATTTTTTTAATATTATGTCAAGGGTTTTTTCGTATTTTTCATTTCTTTTCAAATTGTATTGTTCTATTTAAGAACTGTTAAGTGAGGTTATACAAAAAAAATAAAAAGAGATGAAATTTATTCATCTCTTTTTATTAAAAATTAAACCTTACAACTCTTCTTGGACGACCTGCACTTGTACAAACTTCATACTCTATTATTTCAGCATAACCACTTGTTATAATAGGTTTAATTATTCTATTTACACTTCTTTCAGTTATCTCTAAAATTTCTGAAAGCTCCTTACTTGTAAACTCTTTCTTACCAAAAGTTTCATGCAACGCCCTTATTTTAGATAGATACTTTGGTGTTATTCCAATTTTTTTTGCTTCTTTTTCAAAATTTTCACTTATTTTAGTTGAGTAATCAAACCTAGTTTTTTTATAAAGAGGACCTCTTATTTTATTATCTGAAAAAAGAAAAATCTCTCCTTTATCATTTACTAAACTTATGTTTAATGCTTTTCTAGCGTTTATTGTAGCACCTTGAATATTTTCTGCATATCCAATCCCCACTGCTACTTTAGCACCTAACAGATATATTTCATTTACTAATTTTAAAAAATTAACTTCATTCTCTTTAGTTTCTAGAATTTTTTGAGTTGTAAAAAATATATATTCATCTTCTGAAAGTTCTTGATAATTACCATGTATATTTTTAGAATACTTTAAAAATATATCATTTAAACTTGCTTTAAACGCAACTCTATCATTTTCAAGTTCATCTTTCTTATGTTTTTTAATAATCTTTACTATTTTTATTCCAATTCTATTTTTAAAATTTTCGTTAATTTTTATATCTTTTAAAAGTACCTTCATTTGATTACTAATCTCATTTTTTGTTGATTGTAATCTGTATACAGGCTTTTTCTTGCTTTTAAAATAATCATAAACATACCCAAAAGCCGTTAATATACACTGAACTTCACCTTTAGATAGATTTTTAATATGTTCATCTAAAAAATCCAATTCAGTTTTATCCTCTTCATACTCTTGGACATCAACTCTATCTAGTGTTATTCCAAACTCATCAAGAGTATCTAATAAAACACCTTTTTCAACTATATCAAAGCCTATCTTTAAATTTGTTATGTTTGGATAATTTTCTCTTACTTCCCATAGAGCTTTTAAAATACTTCCCGCTTCTCTATTTGAATAAACCATTGGTACATTTAACCCCAATTTGCTCACTATTTCTGAATGAACACCTATTCCTGTAGAAAATACTCCATCTACTCTCCCCTTTAAATCTTTTAAGTTTTCTACAGAATCCCTCAATTGTTTTATTTCATAAGGTAAAAATCTTATGTGAGAATATTGTGGTTCTAGAGTTTTTAAAATTTTTTTTACTGAGTCTGGATAACCAATAATAGCAATTTTCATTCTCTACTCTCCCTAAATAAATTTTTTTATTTTCCACAACATTTTTTATATTTTTTCCCAGACCCGCAAGTACATGGATCATTTCTTCCTATCTTTTCCTCTTTTACAATAGTTCCTTGAAGTGGTAACCACCCATAATATAACCATTCATTATTAAGCTTTACAAACTTACTTTTTTCATGGTGAACTATCTCTTGCCCATTCTCTTTATAAACAGCTTTAAATTCAACGATTCCCTCTAAATCAGATTCAGTTCCAGCTTCAGTTGACACTATCTCTAATCCTAACCATTCTGAATTCAATGCCCACTTTCTTGTTTCTTCAATATCCATATCCCCTTTTGTTTCTGGATGATGAGTTTCTACTATGAACTCTATATTCCCAGTTTCAAAGGCGTTATATCTTGCTCTCATTAATTCTTCAGCCGTTTTAAAATTATTTATCATCTTCTTTAAACTCCTCTAGTTTTTTTAAATTTTCTAGCTCTTTTTCCATTTTTTTAACTTTTTTATAAATCTCATTTATCCTGAACTCTAAAGAGTTTAAAATCCAAAATTGAAAATGACTAGCCCTTTGTGATTCATAAAACATCCATATTAATTTTATTACACCAAATAAAATAGCTACTTGAACTGCTAACGTTGGAGTTATTCTATTAAAAACACCACCTAAAATTAATAATGCAGCTATTATTATTATTAGAAGTATATTTATAATTTTATTTTGTTTGCTATTTGATCCACCTATTTGACCTACAATACTTCTAATTCTTTCTTTTTCTTTCTGAAATTCCTGTAACTCTTCTCTTAATTGCTCTTCCCCTCTCAAATCTAGCCCTCCTTTGTGTTTATACTCCCCAATCTCTTGGATATCTAAACTCTCTTCCTATAGTTCTTGTAGATATCTTTGCTATTAAAGGAAGTTTTCTTTTGTATTGAGACATTTTAATTTTCCAAATAACTTTATCAACAATATCTTCTGGATAACCTTTTTTTATAATCTCATCTTTTTTTTCTCTTTCATCTATTAAAGAGAATAAAATCTCATCTGCTAGCTTATAAGAAAATCCTAATTCACTCTCATCAGTTTGACCTTCCCATAAGTCAGCACTAGGTTTTTTATCTATCAATGGTTGTGGTACTCCCATATGTTTTGATAATTCCCATACTTGAGTTTTATATAGATCTCCAATAGCATTAATAGCAGATGCAGCATCTCCAAATTGTGTACTATACCCTAATAACATCTCTGTTTTATTTGATGTCCCTAGAACTAATGCTCTTTCTTTAGCAGAGTAATCAAATAAAATACACATTCTTTCTCTTGCCATTCTATTTCCTTTTCTTAACCCATCCATATCTGGATTCATTTGAAAATATGGCTCTACCATTGGAGTTATCTCTATTAATTTTGATTTTATTCCTAAATCTTCTACAACTAATTTAGCGTGTTCAACACTTTCCTTACTTGAAGATTTATAAGGCATAAGTATGCCTAGAACATTCTCTGGTCCAAAAGCTCTTGCAGCTAAATATGCTACTAGTGCAGAGTCTATCCCTCCTGAAAGTCCAAGAACAACTTTAGAAAATCCAACTTTATTAGCTTCTTCTTTTAAAAAATTAACTAATATCTCTTCAACCAAATTCAAATCTAAATCTAATCTGCAACTCATCTTTTTTCTCCTACTTATATAAGTTTTTAATCTCTTCAGCTATATCCATATCCAAGCCAAACTTACCTAATTTACAAGCTCTATAATCTCTTAAAATTGTATATGTAGCTTGTTGAACATTTAAATGTCCCCCTTTTTGTAACATATTCATTCTAAGAGCTATCGATTCTATTATTGCACCACTAACTTGATCAAAATCTTCATCTAAAAGTTTATACTTTTCCTTTAAAACATCTTTTTTTCCCATTTTTAACATTTTTTCTATTAATACACAAGCAACTTCATCTATTGGAAGTATTTCATCTCTAATTGCCCCTGTTATTGCTAAATTGTAACCTACTTCTTGATTTTCAAATTTTGGCCATAAAATTCCAGGAGTATCTAATAATTCCAATCCCTCTTTAATTCTAATCCACTGTTTTCCTCTTGTAAATCCAGGTTTATTTCCTACTCCAGCACTATTCTTTCCTACTATTCTATTGATTAATCTTGATTTTCCAACGTTTGGAATTCCAGCTACCATCAATCTTGTGTTAACTTTTCTTAATCCTCTTTTTAATAATCTCTCTTTTTTTTCTTTAGAAACTTTTTCTATAATTGTATAAAGAGTTTTCATATTAAAACCAGTTTCTGCTGATAACTCTAATACTTCATCTGCAAAATTATTTTCTTTAAAAAACTTTTTCCAGAAATTAATCTCTTCCTTTGTAACTAAATCTGATTTATTTATTACAATTACTCTTTTTTTATTTTTTGCAAAACCAGCTATATCAGGATTTTTACTTGATAAAGGAATTCTTGCGTCTACAACCTCAAGAACAATATCTATCAATGGCATATTTTCCTTAATTAAATCTTTCGTTTTTTTCATATGCCCTGGATACCAGTTAATTTTTGTCATTGACATTATCTCTCACCTCTATTTTTCATTACCCTTTATTAAAAGAACTATCTCTCCTTTTACAGGATTTTTTGAAAGTTTCTCTATTAACTCAGTGGTTGTTCCTCTTAAGATTTCTTCATAAATCTTCGTAATCTCTCTTACTATTACAACTTCTCTTATACCAATAAAAGTTTCTATATCTCTCAGTGTTTTTTCAATTCTATGAGGAGATTCAAATATTACAATCGTTCTTTCCTCAGTTGCTAAAGATTTTAAAAGAGTTTGTCTTCCCTTTTTTTTAGGTAAAAACCCTTCAAAACAAAATCTTCTAGTAGAAATTCCTGCAACTGAAGCTGCTGCTGTCATTGCACTTGGACCTGGAATTGGTATAACCCTTACTCCTCTTTTTAAAGCTTCATCAACCACTTCAAATCCAGGATCTGATATACAAGGAGTTCCCGCATCTGTTACTAAAGCAATTTTATTTCCATTCTCTAGCATATTTACTATATTTGATACCTGATGCATCTTTGTATGCTCATCATATCTATAAACTATTTTTTCTATTCCTAAATGATTTAATAACTTTTTTGTTACTCTTGTATCTTCTGCAAAAACAAAATCTACTTCTTCAAAAGTTTTTATAGCTCTTAAAGTTATATCATCTAAATTACCTATAGGTGTTGCTACTATATAAAGCATTTTCTACCTCATCTCTTCCTATTTTTTCTCCAAAAGTTTATTCATCTCTTCAACTGCTTTATCTAGCTGAATATCTTCTTTTGAAATTATTTTCTTAGCTTCCTCTTCTCCCTTAACCTCTTTTATAATCTCATTTCTATTCTCTTTTGTTTCATCTTCATTTATATTTGTAACAAAACCATTAAAGAATAAGAAATCATCTTTTTCCTCTACTAAGATATCAGGTTCTATTCCTTTTCCATGAATAGATACTCCACTAGGAGTATAGTATTTAGCTATTGTTAATTTTATTCCATCTCCATCTGGTAAAGGTAATAATGTTTGAACACTTCCCTTTCCAAATGATTTTTCTCCTATTAAAATACCTCTTTTATAATCTTTTATTGCACCTGAAACAATTTCAGAAGCTGAGGCACTTCCTTCGTTTATTAAAACTATTAGAGGAAAATCACCAAAATATTTCCCCTCTCTATATGCTATCTCTTCATCTCCTGCTTTTCCCTTTGTACTAACTATTTTTCCTTCTGGGATAAACATAGAAGATATTTTTACTGCTTGTCCTAAAGATCCTCCTGGATTGCTTCTTAAATCAAGAATAATACCTTTAGCACCTTTTTTAATTAAACCTTCTAAATCTTTACGTACATCTTTATATACATCTTCACCAAATTGTGTTAATCTCAAATAACCAATATCTTTTCCAATCATTTTACTTTTTACATATTTTAATTGAATAATTGACCTTTTTAATTCAACATCTTTAGTTTCTTTTGCTTCTTCTCTATAAACTGTAAGTTTTACTGAAGTTCCTGGTTCTCCTTTTAACTTTTTAACACTTTGCTCACTTGTTAACTTATAAGTACTTTCACCATCTATTGCTATAATTTTATCCTTAGCTCTAATTCCAGCTAAATATGCTGGTGTATCTTCTATTGGCGAAACTACAATTAAAGGTTCATCTGCTTTTTTTTGAATAACCATTCCTACACCTGCGTATTTCCCTTCAATATCCTCTTTAAAACTTTCCAACTCCTCTTTTGTAAAATAATTTGAATGAGGATCATCTAAAGACTCCATCATTCCTTTTAATGCTCCTTGCATAAGAGTTGTATTAGTCGGATCTTTCTCAGTTCCTACATGATTTTCTTTTATAATATTCATAATATCAGAAAGCTCTTTTAATTCTTTTATATTTGCAATAAATCCATTATCTACAGAATATGATGGGACTGTATTCACAATCATAATCCCAGATAAAAGTAGTGCTGCTCCAGTATTTCTTAACAGTTTTATCATATGGCTCCTCCCAAGTTCTTTCCTAGCTTTACAACTGACTCTATGTTGATATGTGACTCTTCATCTCCTATTTCAAATATAGAGATATACTCAACATTTCCTTTTGTACCTGTTATTGGTGAAAAATCTAGTGCCTTTAATCTAAGACCAGATTTTTTAGCTTCTTCTATAACCATTTCTATTGCCATTATGTGCTTCTTACTATCTTTTACTATTCCACCCTTTTCAATATTTTCTTTTCCTACTTCAAATTGTGGTTTTATTAATGCCATAAGCTTTGTATCATTTTTAAAGAATTTAACCAAATGCTCTATTACTTTTGTTATTGATATAAATGAAACATCCATTACAATATAATCTACCTTCTCATTTCCTAGATCATCTAAAGTTAAATCTTTAATATGAGTATTTTCTAATGATTTTACTTTATCATTAGTTCTTAATTTCCAATCTAATTGGTTTGTTCCTACATCAACTGCATACACAAAAGACGCTCCATTTTGTAATGAACAATCTGTAAATCCACCTGTTGAAGACCCTACATCAAGTACTCTTTTCCCTTGTAAGTCTAAGTTAAAAACAGTTATAGCTTTTTCAAGTTTTAAACCACCACGGCTCACATACTTACAAGCATCTCCCTTAACTCTTATTATAGGTTCCTCATCTATTTTTATAGATGTTCCAGGTTTATCTATTTTTTTATCATTTATTATAACTAACCCAGCCATAATTGCTCTTTTTGCTTTTTCTCTAGTTTCATAAAATCCTTTTTCAACTAGTAGAACATCTACTCTTTCTTTCATTAATTTCCTTCCTTTTCAAAAATCTTATCGTCCTCTAAATAATTTAGTAGAGGATTTTCTAAAATAAGATTTTCAAACCCTAATCTATCAACAGCTTTTATTAACTTCTCAGTTTCTCTAACTCTTTTTGTGAAAAAGTCATCTCCTATAGGAATCTTCTTTTTACTTTTGTAATAACCTAATAACTGTTTTGTATTTTTAAGTCTAAGTTCATGCTTTGCTCTTTTTAAACGATCCTTTATAACCCCAGTAGTACAATTAAATTTTTTAGCTACCTCATCTAGGTTAATACCTTCACTCATAAGCTTTAAAATTTTATCAGCACCAATGGGATTTATTCTATGATACTTTGCCGAATACATATCAGCTCTATGAACTATATGTGCTTCCTTTGTATTAGGTTGAATTTTTCCCCATTTACCATGATGTGATATTACAATATGAGTTATATTCTTCTTTATTTTATCTACAATTTTTAAATTTAAAACCTCTTCTATTTCTGATAAAACTCTTTCAGCTTCTTTGATAATATATTCAGGTTTCTTTATCATCATTTGAGAGTGAGAAAGTTTTTCATCAGCTTTTCTTATACTTCCTTTACTTAAATCATGAATTATTACTCCAACTACGATTGAGAAAAACTCTACTTTTTCTCTTGCTTCTTTTAAATCTCTATAATCTCTTCTGATCTCTTCAAAAGATATTTTTAGCACATCATACGTATGAGTTGTTACTTTAACACCTTGATCATCATGATGATCTAAATCTAAAACCATTTCATGGTTTAATAGAAGTTTTATAAACTTCAGTGCATCACTATTTTTCGCCATCAATGCTACCCTCAATTCTCTCTATTAATTTTTTACCTCTTAGACCATAATCCTCTAACAGTACATTTCTTGACCCATGAGGTATTGCTACGCTATTTAAAGCTATTATATTTATATTAATTTTCATTTTTTTCTCATTTAAAAATCTCACTACTTCATTACCGAATCCACCTCTTTCATAACCATCTTCAAATGTGAATATATTTTCATATTTTGAAAATTCATTAAGAATGAAGTTTTCATCTAGAGGTCTTATAGACGAACAATTTACTATAGTTCCATCTAAACCTCTTCTTAAAAGTTCTGCTTCTATATCAACTATCTCTTTTAACATTGCACCGGTTACTAAATAAAGATTTTTCTTTCCTTTTTTAACTTCTTGCCATATACCTAATTCAAATTTACTTTTTAAAGCACCATCCAATTCAAACGCCTTTCCTCTTGGAAATCTAATGGCTAGAGGTCCGTCTTTAAAATCCTTTGAAAACTCAAGCATCTCTTCTAATTCTGTCCCTGTTGTTGGAGCCAACACTCTATAGTTTGGCATACTTAAAAACATATTTATATCATGTATACCTTGATGTGTTTTTCCATCCTCTCCAACTATTCCAGCTCGATCTACTATAAATCTAACTGGTAAATTCTGTAATCCAACATCATGTATCAACTGATCTAAAGCTCTTTGGAAAAATGTTGAATATATTGCTACATAAGGTTTTTTATTTGATATCGCTAGCCCTGCTGAAAATGTTACTCCATGTCCTTCTGCTATGCCTACATCTATACATCTATCTTCAAATCTATTTTGAAAGTCACCTAATCCTGTTCCTTTTACCATTGCTGCTGAAATAGCATATATACTTTTATCTTTTTCAGCTAATTCAACTAATTTTGATCCAAAAATATTAGAATATGTTCGTTCTCCTGATTCAACCTCTCCTGTTTCTGGATTAAATGGAGATATTCCATGGAATTTCTCTTTATTTTCCTCTGCCAATTGATAGCCTTTTCCTTTTTCTGTTTTTACATGTATAAAAACAGGTCCTTCCATCTCCTTAGCTACAGTTAAAGTTTTTATTAATTCCTCTAAATTATGGCCATCTATTACGCCTAAAAATTGGTATCCTAAAACTTCTGATATGCTTGAAGGTAAAAAAAACTGTTTTACAGAGTGCTCTATTCTTTCTAATACACTTTTAACTTGGCTTCCGACTTTCCCTTTACTTATGACGCTTCTCACATCTTTTCTTATATTCATATAGGCATTACTTATCATTAATTTTCCAAAAAATTTAGATAATGAACCTACATTTTTCCCTATAGACATTTCATTATCATTCAATACAACTATTAAATTTTTAAGATTTTCTCCAATGTTATTTAATGCTTCTAAAGAATGACCATTCGCTATTGAAGCATCACCTATAACTACAATAACCTTATTTTTAGGGTTTGCTTTAGCTATTCCTGCTCCTGCAGAAAGGGCACTTCCAGCATGTCCTGCTATGAAGAAATCAAAGTCACTTTCTTTTGGATCTGAAAAAGGTCCTATTCCACCTCTTGTTCGTAATGTTTTAAATTTCTCTTTTCTTCCTGTTAATAATTTATAAACATATGATTGATGTCCTACATCAAATAAAAGTTTATCTTTTGGTAAGTCAAAAACTTCGATTATTGACTGCGTTAATTCAACTACCCCTAAATTTGGTGCCAAATGTCCACCATTTTTACTTGTAATTTCTACAAGAGTATCTCTAATTTCCTGGCTTTCCTTTTGTAACTTATTAATATATTCTTTATCTACCCTCATCTTTTTCCATCCTTAAGCTTGAATATAACCTTTAAACACAAAAGCTACAACCACTCCTAATATAGCCCCTACTAATACCTCTAATGGACTGTGTCCTAAAAGCTCTTTTAATTTTTCATCATGCAACTTCTCTCCAACTTTTGCTGCAAATCTATCCAGTAAAGTGTTTAAAAGTCCTGCGTGTTTTCCTGCTGCTCTTCTAATTCCAGCAGCATCGTACATCACTACTCCAGCTAAAACAAATGAAATAGCAAATATCGTACTTTGAGTCCCGTGAGCTAATCCTATAGCTGTACTTAATGATGCCATAGTTGAAGAGTGGGAACTTGGCATTCCTCCAGTTTCAAAAATTCTTTTTATATTTAGTTTTCTATCAATAAATATTGTAGTTATAACTTTATAAAACTGGGCTATAAACCAAGCTATAAACACTACATCTAGAATTCTATTTCCTAAAATTATTCCTTTTTCCATAGTTTCCCCACTCTCTTTTAATTTTTTATTTAACTGCTTTTAATTCTAGTGATATTGTTGGTTTATCTTGATTTTCTTTATAAAATATTATAGTTCTTCCAATTATTCCTACAACTTCTGCATCTATTATTTCTGCTATTTGGTAAGCAACTTCATTTTTATCTGCTTCTGAATTTTGAAGTATTTTTACTTTAATAAGTTCTCTTGGAATTAATGCCTCTAAAACTCCTTGTGCTAATGTTTCAGAGAATCCCTCTTTTCCTATTCTGAATATTGGCTCTAAATTGTGAGCTCTCTTTCTTAAAAACGCTCTTTTTTTGCTTGTTAAACTCATTTTCTCTCCTCTTTATCTTTAATTATATTTTTTTATTATACATCCATAATTATTGGTAGAATAACTGGTGTTCTTTTAATTCTATTGTAGAAGAACTTTCCTGCTACATCTCTAACGCTATTCTTTATTACTGTCCAATCTTTTATTGCACTATTTTCAAACTCTTTTAATTTTACTTTTATCTGTTCATTAGCTTCATTTAATATTTCATCAGAATCTCTTGAGTATACAAATCCTCTAGTAACAATATCAGGACCACTTAATACTTTTCCTGTTTCCTTATCTAAAGCAAATACTACAATTACTACTCCATCTTGTGATAACTGTTGTCTATCTTTTAGAACTATATGTCCAATATCTCCAACACCAAGACCATCAACTAATGTAGCTCCTGCATTAACTTTTCCTTTTATCTTTGCACTAGTTTTTGTTACTTCTACTTTGCTTCCGTTAGTAGCTATTACTATATTTCCTTTAGGAATTCCAGTTTCTATTGCTGTTTCTTTATGAGCTTTTAACATTTTAAACTCTCCATGAACAGGCATAAAATGTTTAGGTTTTATTAAATTTAGCATTAACTTTTGCTCTTCTTTACTTGCATGCCCTGAAACGTGTATTCCAGCTATTTTTTTAAATACAACTTCTGCTTCATATTTTAAAAGACTATTTATATTATTAGAAACAGCTCTTTCATTTCCTGGAATAGGAGTTGCTGAAATTATAACAGTATCTCCCTCTTTTACTTTTGTATGTTTATGCATATTTTTAGCTATTCTTGATAGTGCTGCCATAGGCTCACCTTGAGTTCCTGTACATAAAATAACAACTTTGTTATCTTTCATTTTGTCAACATCTGATAAACTTATCATAATATTTTCAGGAAGTTTTAAATAACCTAAAGTAGCCGCTATATCAAAAACTTTAATTAAACTTCTTCCATCTATTGCAATTTTTCTTCCATGCTCGTGAGCTATATTTACAATCTGTTGAAGTCTATGTACGTGAGATGCAAAGGCTGCTATTATAATTCTACCTTTTGCTTTTGCAAATTCAATTTTAAAAGCTTCTCCTACACTTCTTTCAGATGGAGTAAATCCATCAATTTCTGAGTTTGTTGAATCTGAAAGTAATAAATCCACTCCCTCTTCACCAATTTGAGCAAGTCTTAAAAAATCTACTCCATCTCCATCAACTGGTGTTAAGTCAATTTTAAAATCTCCTGTGTACATTACTCTTCCTGCTGGAGTTGTAACAACTACTGCATAAGCATCCGCTATTGAGTGAGTAACCCCTACAAATTCAACTTCAAAATATTTTCCAACTCTTATCTTATCTCTTCCTTTTACTTCTCTCATTTTAGGAAGAACTTTTGAAACTTCTCCACTTTCAAATTTAGCTTTTATTAATGCTAACGTTAGCTTTCCTCCATGAAGAGGTACATTTTTATCTATCTTCTGATATAAATATGGTACTGATCCAATATGATCCTCATGACCATGAGTTATGAATAATCCTTTTATTTTATCTCTATTACTTTCGATATAACTAAAATCTGGAATAACTAAGTCTATTCCTAATAGTCCATCATCTGGGAAGGTAACTCCTGAGTCAATAATAATAATTTCATCTCTATATTGAACTAAAGTCATATTCTTTCCAATTTCATCTAATCCACCTAAAGGAATAACATACATTTTTTCCTCTTTTTCAATTTTTAAAATTGGCTTTTTAACCTCTTCTTCAGCTTCAACTTTTTTTGCTGGAACTCTTTTTTTAGGTGCTTGAGGTCTTTGTTGTTGAGTTGTTTTAACTTCAACTGTCTTCACCACATCATCAGTTTTTTTTGTTTCGTTTAAAACCTCAGTATTTGGAGTTTTTTCTCCCTGCTTTGGTTTGTTATAATATTTTTTTCGTCTTGTTTTTTTCTTTGTTGCTTCTTTCTCCTTTTCAACAATATTTTCTAAATTCATTTCATCTCCTCACTGTAATATTCCAAATATTTGTCCACAAATTTTTTAGCAACTCCTCCAGCAACACGACCTCCTCCTCCAGCTCCTTCTAATAGAACTGTAAATACAATCTTAGGCTGCTTGTCTGCTGGAAAATATCCTGCAACAAGAGCATGAGTTTCATCAAATCTTGAATTTTGAGATGATCCACTTTTTGCTCCTATAACCAATCCAGGGGTTCTTAATGCTTTTGTTGTTCCATTATCCTTTTCAACAGTATTTATCAATGCTTTATTTAAAACATCATAATACCAACTTGGATAATTTGTTTCATACAAAACCTCTGGCTTTATCTCTACTTTTTCACTACCATTTTCTATATAATCCACAACATGAGGTACATAAGCTTTTCCTCTATTTGCAAGTCCCATATAAGACACTGCAACTTGCATAGGTGTAGCTAAAAGGTATCCTTGTCCTATTGATAAGATTATTGTATCTCCTTTAAACCAACCTTGTTTAAATCTTTTCTTTTTCCACTTTTCACTTGGTAGTATTCCTGATCTCTCTCCAAAAACATCTATTTTAGATAGTTTACCATAACCAAAATTTCCAGCTACATCAATAATTGGTTCGTGTCCAAATTGATCAGCATATTTGTAATAATATGGATTTACCGATTCTACTATAGATTTTTCAAAATCAACCGTTCCATGTCCACCCTTTTTCCAAGCTCTCCAACTCCATTTTCCAATGCTATAAACACCATTATCAAATATTCTTGTTTTAGGATCTAAACCATTATTAAAAAATGCAAATGCCGAAAATGGCTTAAACACTGAACCAGGTGGGTATTCCCCTGATATACTTTTATTTGTTAAAGGTTTTCTTGAATCATTTGTTATTTGATCCCAATCCTCTTGAGAAATTTTAGAACTAAACGTAGTCAGTGAATATGTTGGATAACTTACTAATGTTAATACTTTCCCTGTTTGAGCTTCTATTGCTACCAAAGCTCCTGACAGATTCTCCTCTTGAAAAACTTGCTCCATATACTTTTGTAATCTCATATCTACAGATAGGTGTAGATTATATCCTGGAGTTGGATCTTTACTTTTTTCAATTTTTTGAGCTTTATTCAAAGCATTAACCTCAATATAATCATATCCAGGCTTCCCTTTCATTTGAGAGTCATAAATTTTTTCAATTCCAGTTTTTCCAACAATATCCCTTGGAGAGTATCCATCCTCTTTCAAATTCTCATACTCTTTTTCTGTTATCTTTTTTACATACCCAATTGTATGTGCTGCTAATGAATCGTATATATATTTTCTTTTAGAATAGCTTTGAACTTCCAAATATGAATAATCTCCAATTTTTTCCATTAGTTTATGAGCTAAATCCAAATCTAGATCTTCTACTAGAATATTTTCTTTAGTATAAGGTACAATCTCTCCGTACTTTATCCTTTTTTGTAAATACTCTTCACTATAACCTGTTGCTTCACTCATCTCTTTTAATTGTCCATTAGTTACAACTCTTTGATTCAAATATACTAATCTATACCCCAATGTATTAGTAACAACTAATTCACCATTAGAATCATATATATTTCCTCTTTCTGCATCAATTTTTCTTAATTTAACTCTATTTTTTTGAGCTAAATAATTATACTTATCTTTTTGTAAAATTTGTAAATATGCCATTCTACTTCCTAGTAGTACAAATACTAGAAAAATAAATACTTTATATATTTCCCCTCTAAATTCGAAACTTTTTCCTAACTTTATTCCAAGATCTTTTTTCACTTAGTTGCTCTCCTCATATATAATAAATTAATTATAAAATAAAATACTGAAAGAAATAACACATTTACTATTACCAATGGACTCTTTACAAAAGTTTTCCATGCTATTATTTGTAAAAGTGAAAGTATATAAAGATTTCCAATATTATAATCAAAGTTTATAAAATATAGGTGATAAAAAATAAAATTTATCCCTACGAACAAAAAAGCAAATGCAGGTTCTCTCGAATGAAGAGCTAATATAACTGCTAATAACGGAAATAAAAATGCTATTTTTTTATCTTTTCTATAAGATAAATAAGCCAAGTAAGGCATTATTAAAAATCCTTTTGATGTTATTTGAGGAATGTTATCCAATATAAAAATAAATAAAATTGAGATAAAATCTAGCATTTCCACTCCTTTTTAATTCTAATCTATTAAAATATTTATCTTGTTACTTAAACTATTGTTTTCTAACATATTACTTATATTTAATTTTTTTGCTATTTTTAATGCTGTGTAATAATCTTCACTATTATACTCTATTACAGATTTATCTAATTTTTTAGAATCCTCTTTTAAAGTTACATTTTTATATCCAGAGCTTTCTAAATCTTTTAAAGCTGATTTTGCTTCTGCTGTTGTTCCTTTAATTTCAATTTTAAAGTCAATATCCTTCTCTCTTCCAAGTATTAATACAACACTTGCTAAGGTAGGAATATCACTATCCTCTTTTATTTTAAAATATTTTTCATTAACATTGGCTAATATATTTTCGATATTCTCCTTGCTAATCTCATTGATTTTAATCAAACTATAATTTGTATTTTTTTCGTAGTTGGCTGCTGTATAAGTTAAAGCTAATCTGTTTTTTAAATTTTCTCCAGTCTTTCTAGCATAACCTCCTACTCCGTTTGCATTTAATATATCTACAACTAAATTCGTTGAACCTTTTAATTCTCCACCATATAAATCAGCAAATAAAGATTGCGTTCCTGATGTTAAAATATATTTTTTATCATCTATTACCATTTCAGGGATATTTCTTGCATTTTTTACATTTAAAGCTATCTCGCTATATTTTACAACTTTATAGTTTTGAACTTTTTCAGGTAAAAAATTATTTATTGAGTCTATCACCATTTTATAGTTTTTAGAATCTACTAATTTTTTTATTGTTGTTTCCTTATCTACTTGAACATCAAAGGGTATTTTCACTGCTAGTTTATCTTCATATACTACAATAATATTATTTTTACCTATTATTGCATATCTTTCCCAATTCTCTAAATTTTTATTAGTTTTATTTAAATTATATGTTAAAAATACACCTAATATACCTATAACTATTATAGCTAATAGCAATCCTCCTAGAGCTTTTCCTGCTTTTCTTGTTGTTTTATTTTGTCTACTAAACCCTTTTTCCTTTCTCATTTCCAATTAGTAACTCCTTTTCTAAATTTGAAATTTCTACTTTTACTAATTCATTAACACCAGCTGTTGCTTCTGAAGTTTTTACTCTTAGATAGTTTTGACTATATCCGTACGAGCACCCATCCTCTTTTAT
The DNA here is from genome assembly GCF_051653945.1 of Cetobacterium sp. Taxonomy (GTDB): domain Bacteria; phylum Fusobacteriota; class Fusobacteriia; order Fusobacteriales; family Fusobacteriaceae; genus Cetobacterium_A. The sequence continues at coordinate 62,857 of NZ_JBOFXD010000055.1, read as the reverse complement.
CTCTTCAACTAAAACTTCTAGCTCTTTTCCTATATATTTTTCTCTTCTCTCTTTTCCCATCTCTTTTCTTAGAGTTTCTAAAATTTCAGCTCTTTTCTTTTTTACATTTCCATCAATTTTATCTGTAAATGTATTTGCTAAAGTTTTCTCTCTATCTGAGTATTGGAAAACATGTAAATCTGAAAATCCTATACTTTTTATTACTTCATATGTGTTGTTAAACATCTCATCTGTTTCTCCTGGGAATCCCACGATAACATCTGCTGTATATTCCATATTTTCAACATTTTCTCTAAGTTTCAATAATCTCTCTTGAATAAGTTCTGCCCCATAATTTCTTCTCATTCTTTCTAAAACTGTATTATCACAAGATTGTAATGATATATGTAAATGTGGCATTAATTTTTTACTATTTTCTCTCATAATCTCTATAAATCTATCCGATATCTTATCTGGGTACATAGAGCCTATTCTAACTCTTTCAACCCCCTCTAGCTTGACTACCGTTTCTAAAAGTGTTTCTAAATTAATATCAGAATCTAAATCTTCGCCATAGGCACCTAAATTTATTCCAATGATAATGAACTCTTTAAATCCCTCTTTTGTTAGCACTTCTATCTCTTTACAGATGCTGTCTAAAGAACGAGATCTACTTTTTCCTCTACCAAATGGTATCTTACAATATGAACAAAAATTATTACATCCATCTTGTATTTTTATATATGCTCTTGACATCTCTCTTAAAGTAGCAAACTCATACTCTTCATAAGTTCTCTCTTCAAAAATATTTTCTGTTAATACCTTTGATTTTTTATTTTCAATATCTTGAATAAAATCTACTAGACCACTTTTATTACTGTTTCCAACAACAAAATCAATCTCTTCAATCTCTAATAACTCTTTTGAATTTGTCTGAGCATAACAACCTGTAACAATAACAATTGATTCAGGATTCATTTTTTTAGCTCTTCTTAACACATTTCTTGTTTTTTTATCAGCTATACTTGTTACTGTACACGAGTTAACAATATAAATATCTGCTTTATTTTCAAAGTTTTCCTCTTCGTATCCTATTTTTATTAATTGATTTTTTATACTTTCACTTTCATATTGATTAACTTTACATCCTAATGTATAGAAAGCTACTTTTTTATTATTAAAATTCATTTACTAATATTCCTCCTACTATAATTGAGGCAGTTTCAGCTCTTAATATTCTCTTCCCCAAAGATACAGGCATAACACCTTTCTCAGTTAAGAACTCAATCTCCTCTTTATCAAATCCCCCCTCTGGACCAATTATATATAAAACTTTCTTAGGTTTATTTTCAACTTTATTTAAAATATTTCTTAGTGAATTTTTATCTTCACATTCATATGGAACAAACATTAAATCATACTCTTCAAAGTTTAGTTCTGATAATTTTTTTGGTTCTCCAATTTCCACTAATTTAACGGCTTGGCACTGCTTTGTAGCTTCTTTTACTATTAAATCCCATTTATCTTTTTTCTCAGTAATTTTAGCTACACCTCTTTTTGTCAATAGTGGTGTTATTTTACTTACCCCAATCTCTGTTAATTTTTGAATTGTTAAATCCATTTTATCATTTTTTAAAATTCCTATAGCCGCTTCTATATAAACTTCCGAAGAAAATCTATCTTCATTTTTTTCTAAGATTTTAGCCTCTATTATCTTTTTCTCTATATTTAAAACTTCACAAATATACTCATATTCTCCATCAACAGCTCTTATTACCTCTCCTGGTTTTATTCTAAAAGCATTTTTTAAATGGTTTATGTCATTTTTATCCACTATTTCTATTATTTCATTTGCTATATTGTCTTTAGATATTATAACACTTATCATTATAAACTCCTATATCATATCCTTATTTTTTATTAACTCTGCTAAAGTTGTTCCCTCTAAAATTTTAGTCATAGCTATATCTAATTTACTCCATATACAAGTTGTTGAGCACTCATCATCAACACAAGAACAGTTTTTACTTTTATTGTTCTCATTGCAATCAATAACTTTAACTTCATCATCTAATATTTTATACAATTCATGTAGTGTTATATCTTCAGGTTCCATTGAAAGTTTATAACCTCCATTTGGTCCCCTTTTTCCTTGAATTATATTTTCATTTTTTAATTTAAATAAAATTTGTTCTAAATACTGAACTGAAATATCTTCTGATTCTGATATCTCTTTTATTCGAGCTAAGTTTCCCTTTTGAGAAGCTTCAGCTATATATACTAACGCTTTTACACCATATCTAACTTTTGTACTTATTTTCATCCTCTTACTCCTTTATCTCAAAATGATTATAAGCCTTTTCTGTAACCATTCTACCACGACTAGTTCTTTTTATATAACCAATTTTAACTAAATAGGGTTCATATACCTCTTCTATTGTTCTTCTATCTTCTCCCAACATCAAGGCTAAAGTTTCAACACCTACTGGACCACCACCATAATTTTCTATTATAGCTTTTATGATATCTCTATCTAACTCATCTAAACCCTGTTTATCTACACCTAAAATATTTAGTGCTTTTATAGCGCTGTTTAAATCAACAACTCCATTTCCTTTTATTTCGCAATAATCTCTGACTCTTTTTAACAATCTATTTGCAATTCTCGGAGTTCCTCTACTTCTTAAAGCAATCTCTTTTGCTCCCTCCTCTTCAACTTTGACACCTAAAATAGCGCCACCCCTTTTTACTATTCCTTCAAGTTCATTTTCTTTATAGTAGTCCATTCTATGAACTACACCAAATCTATCTCTTAAAGGAGAACTCAAAAGACCCGCTCTAGTTGTAGCTCCAATTAATGTAAATGGCGGTAACTCTATTCTTATTGATCTTGCTGAAGGGCCTTTTCCAATAATAATATCTAACTCTCCATCTTCCATAGCTGGATATAAAATCTCCTCTACCGACGTATTCAATCTATGAATTTCATCAATAAACAATATATCATTCTCTTCTAATGATGTTAAAATAGCTGCTAAATCTCCAGCTTTATCTAATATTGGACCAGAAGTTATTTTTAAATTAACTCCCATCTCAGTAGCTATTACTCCCGCTAAAGTTGTTTTTCCTAATCCAGGTGGTCCATATAAAAGAATATGATCTATGCACCCGCCTCTTTTTTTTGCAGCTTCTATAAAAATACTCATTTTTTCTTTTAGTGATTCTTGACCGATATATTCAGCTAATCTTTTTGGTCTAAGATTTTTTTGAACTTCTCCTTCAAATTCCAACTCTTCATTAGAAACTATCCTATCCATTTTTTCTCCTTAAATAAAAACTGTTATTACAAATTGTACAACCCCAATAAGTCCACCTAAAATAGCTCCAATTATCTCTATATGTTTCAACTCTTTCTTTGCTAAAGAAAAAGTTATTCTCTCTAGCTCTTCTAAAGAAAACCCATCTACTTTTTCAACTATAATCTCTTTAAAATCAACATTTTTTTCCAAAGTTTCAAATAACATTCCAATTATTTGATCTTTATTCTCCATTATTGACTCTTTTATAGCATCCTTTATTTTATTTAAAGCTGATTCATTTAAAAACATAGCTATCATTGGAAATCTCGTTGTTATCTCTGATGCTAACTTTTTTTCTAATATACTATCAATTACTCTTTCCATCTCAACATCTAAATTTGCATTTTCTAATTTTTTTGTTATATCATCTAATGATATTAGTTCATTTTGAATTGTATCTGCTAAAGTTATTCCTATCTCATGTCTTCTTTTAGGAATTAAACCTTGGATTTTAAAAAACCCTAAGTTTATCTCTTTATATGGTCTAAATAACATCTTTATTGCAATATAGTTTGTAACCCATCCAATCATTGATCCAATAACAATTAAAAGTAACGCTTTTACTAACATCTTCTCACCTTTTCAATTCTTTATCAGTTTTATAAGTTATTATTTATTATACCATTTTATACCTATATATCCAATACATTTTTTGGGCTTTTACTTCTGAAAAAATCGCTAACCTTGATTTTTTTCTTGTATTATTTTTTATTTATGTTATAATACTTCAAATAATTATGAGGAGGAAAGTAATGAAACAGAAAATAGTTTTTAATACAAATGCATATTACTACTATTATTTAACCTAGGATTGGTATTTTTGTTTCATGAAAAAATGCGAATCCATTTTGTGTTACTTTAATAGTAGTGAATGGATTTGTTACATAGAACTGGTAATTTACAGCCTGTGGAGAAATCCACGGGCTTTTTTGTTTTTTAAAAAAAAATTTAGAAGGAGTTTATTATGTTTATTTTAGAAAGTATCGTTAATTTTTTAAATTCAATTCTTTGGGGAAAGAATATATTAGTTGTTTTACTTATTTTTTCAGGAGTTTTCTTTACAGTGAAAACCAATTTTGTTCAACTTCGTTTTTTAAAACATATGGTTAAACTTTTAACAGACAAATCAAATAGTGATTCTGAAAACCTTTCACCTTTTCAAGCTTTTTGCATAAGTACTGCAACTAGAGTTGGTGCAGGTAATTTAGCTGGTGTTGTCAGTGCAATCTCTATTGGTGGTGCAGGTTCTATTTTCTGGATGTGGGTTGTTGCATTTTTAGGTTCTGCTACAGCATTTGTAGAAACTACTTTAGCTATGATATTTAGAGAAAAAGATAAAAGTGGTCATTTTTATGGTGGGCCTTGCTTTTTTCTAAAAAATGGTCTTGGTAAAAAAAGTTGGGGTATTGCTTTTGTGATAACTGGTATTATTTGTTGGGCAGGAGTTTTACAAGTTGTTTCAAACTCTGTTACTGAGTCATTTAATGTAGCCTTCAATATTAATCCAGTAGTTATTTCAGCTCTTTTAACACTATTAGCAGCTGTTGTAATCTTTGGAAAAACAGATAAAACTGCTAAGGTTTTAGATAAAGTAGTTCCTATTATGGCTGTAATGTACCTTGTTATTGTTTTTTTTATAATCATTAAAAACTTTGCTCTTTTACCTCAAGTTTTTTCTCAAATATTCTCAGAAGCTTTTGGAATTAGACAAGGAGTTGGTGGAACTATTGGAGCTATTATTATGCAAGGGGTTAAAAGAGGATTATTCTCCAATGAAGCTGGAACAGGAAGTGCTCCTTGTGCAGCTGCCAGTGCTGCAGTATCTCATCCAGTTCAGCAAGGATTAATTCAAAGCTTAGGAGTTTTCGTAGATACTTTTATAATCTGTACAGCAACTGCTTTAGTTATGTTACTTACCAAAGCCTCAGTTGTAGAAGGATTAAGCGGAATGGAATTACTACAAAAATCATTCAATTACCATTTAGGATCAACTTTTGGTGAAATATTTGTAGCTATAATACTTTTTCTTTTCTGTTTCTCTACTCTTTTAGGAATCTGCTTCTACGGAAAAGTTAATGTTAAATTTTTAACTGATAAAGAGTTTGGACAAATACTTTTTAAAATCTTTGCTCTTTCAATGATTTTTATCGGAGGAATTCAACAAAATTTCTTTATGTGGAATCTTGCTGACCTTGGTTTAGCTCTTATGACTATTATCAATTTATCTGGTGTATTCCCTCTATCAAAGTTTGCTTTTGATTCATTAAAAGATTACCAGTCTAAGTTTAATCCCATAAAGGCATAACAAAAAAGGAGAAAAACAATGTTTTTCTCCTTTTTTTATTTTACTTAGCGTACTCTACAGCTCTAGTTTCTCTTAATATTGTTACCTTTATTTGTCCTGGATACTGCATAGTTTCCTCTATTCTCTTAGCTATATCTCTAGCCATTTTTGTAGCTGCATCATCTGATACAATTTCTGGATTTATTATAATTCTTATCTCTCTACCAGCTTGAATTGCATAAGAAGATTCTACTCCATCAAATGAAGTTGCTATCTCTTCTAAACCTTCTAATCTTTTTAGGTATGTTGATAACGTTTCTCTTCTTGCTCCTGGTCTTGAAGCTGATATTGCATCTGATGCTTGAACTAAAATAGCCTCTACACTTTCAAATTCAACTTCATTATGGTGAGCCATAACAGCATTTATAACTGCTGGTTTTTCACCAAACTTTTTCAAGAACTCTCCTCCAATTATTGCATGAGAAGCTTCTATATCATGATCTAAAACTTTTCCTACGTCATGTAAAAGTCCAGCTCTTTTTGCTAACTTAGTATCTGCACCTAACTCAGCTGCTAGATTTGCAGCTAGTTTAGCTACCTCTATTGAGTGAGTTAAAACATTTTGACCATAACTTGTTCTATATTTTAACTTACCTAATGTTTTAATTATTTCCATATGCATTCCTGGAATTCCTAACTCTAAAAGAGCTTGTTCTCCAGCTTCAATAATATCTTTATCAATCTCTTTTCTAGATTTATTAACAACTTCTTCTATTTTACCTGGATGAATTCTTCCATCATTTATAAGTTTTTCAATTGCTCTTCTAGCAACTTCTCTTTTTACACCATCAAAACTTGATAAAACAACAGCTTCTGGAGTATCATCTATTATTATATCTACACCTGTTAAAGCTTCTATTGTTCTGATGTTTCTTCCTTCTCTACCTATAATTCTACCTTTCATCTCATCATTTGGTAGATTTACAACTGACACAGTCGCATCTGCAACAAATTCTGAAGAAGCTTTTCCTATTGCTGTTGATAGAATTCTTTTTGATAATCTATCTTTTTCATCTTCTAATTTATTCTCATACTCTCTTATTGCTAAAGCAGTTTCATGAACCAAATCATCTTTTAATTTAGAAATTAACATCTCTTTAGCTTCATTTCTTGTCATCTCTGAAATTCTTTCTAAAGTTTCCTCTTGAACCTTTTTTAGATCCTCTATTTCAGTTTTCTTATTTTCTAAGTTTTGATTAATCTCTTCTAACTCTACAGCTCTACTTTCAACTTTTTCGATTTTAGACTCTAAAGTTTCCTCTTTTTTAGCTAATCTTCCCTCTTTTTGTAATAACTCATTTTTAGCTATTTTTATCTCTTTTTCAGCTTCCTCTTTCATTTGGTAAACTGTTTCTTTCGCTTTTATCTCTATTTCTTTACTTTTTGCTAAAGACTCTTTTTCAGCTCTTTCTAATATCTCTTTAGCTTTTATTTTAGCTTTTAACTTTTCATCCTCTAAGTTATTAAGCTCCTCTATCTTCTTATCTATAGTAGATTTTTTATACATAATACTAAATATTATTGCAAACCCAACTATAGCTAATCCAACTCCTAACATTAAGTTCATAGTCTCTCCTTTTTTGTAAATATTATCTAAAACTAGCTATTGCTTCCTCTTCTGTTCCATAAATATCAAATAATTCATCTAATCCAATCATCTCAAATATAGTTCTTATATGATCATTTAATCCAACTAACTTTATATCTCCACCTAAATCTCTTACAACTCTTAATTTTCCTCTTAAAATACCCATAGCTAAACTGTTTATATGAACTAAATCCCCAAAATCTATCACAAATTTATTTATATCAAGCTCTATTTGTTTTGCTATTCTTTCTTTTAATTTTGGTGCCACTAGTGCATCTAATTCTCCACATACCTTGATTACTCTTATGTCGTCCACTGTTTTTTCAATTATTTCAAAATTTGTAGTCATGCTAAATTTCCTCCTTAACTCTCTTTTCAACTTTTATTTTTGTTCCATTAATCTTCTTTTCAACTTTAAAATTATCTGCCATAGCTTTTGCTAAAAAAAGCCCCATTCCGCCTTCATCTTTACTAATCTTAGATTCATCAAACCCAACTCCATTATCTTCAACTACTAAATGAATAATGTCATTGTTTTTTTGAAGCTCTATAATTATATCACCAGATTTATATTCATAACCATGCTCTATAACATTTGTTGCTAGTTCATCAACAATCGATAAAATCTTCATTATATCTTTTTGTTCAACTTTTTGATGTTCTAAATATGTTTTAGTCATTGCCCTAATGATAGAAAGATTTTTTAAAGAGGATGGAACATACAGCTTTATTTCATTCTGCATTTTTTCACCTTCTCTCTGTAAATTTGGTTATTTTCCAATCACCATTTAAATATTTATACTCTACATTAAAATAAAAAACTTCTTCACCAAACCTAATTCCTATAGTATTTTCACCTAAATTTCTAGAAATTTGTGGTTTTGTAAAGTAGAACTTTACTTTAGACAAGTCATATTCTGAAAGTTTATTTATAGTATATCTCTCACTAAAGGAGATATCTAAGCTTTCTTTTAATCTTGTCACACTGTTCACCTGTAAATCTTTTTGAATGAGCTCTAATTTAGATACCAACTTTTCGTCAATATTTGATAAATTTTCATTATATCCTTTATCTAAATTTGAACAAGAAGCAGTCAAAATCATTAAAAATATAACATAAATCTTCTTTATCATCCAACACTTCCTTTTAAAGCTTTTCTGTACAATAATACCATACGAATACTTTTTTATCAAGACTATTATTTTCGGTAATTTTATGAAATAGTAGAGTAATTAAACCTTTATAAGGCATTAAACCTTTGTAAAATATCTGAAAAAATTTCATCTTGGGTCATTTTATCTAAATCGTACCAAATATACTCATGATCATTTTTAAACCATGTAAATTGTCTTTTAGCATAATTTCTTGAATTTTTCTTTATCAACTCTTTAGCATCCTCTAAAGTTATCTCTTGATTTATATACGAAATTAACTCTGAATAACCTATGATATTTATTTTTTTCAACACATCTCCATATTTTTCATAAAGATATCTTACCTCTTCTAAAAGTCCATTTTGCATCATTATCTCTACTCTTAAATTTATTCTATCATATAGATGTTCTCTATCTCTTTCTAAAGCAACTTTTAAAAATTTAAAATTGTTTCCTTTTATATTCTTTTTAGATAAAATCGAAAACTTCTCTCCAGTTTGATAGAAAACTTCTACTGCTCTTTCAACTCTTCTTTTATTATTGGGATGAATACTCTCAGCACTTTCTGGATCAATCTCTTTTAAAATCTCAAAAAGTTTATCTCCATCTTCATTCATTAATTTCTCTCTTATAGTTGGATCACTTTCTGGTAAAGCAGACAATCCTCTTACCACTGAATCTATATAAAGTCCTGTTCCCCCTACTAATAAAATATTTTTTTCTTCATCAGAATTTAATATTTCATCAACTTTTCTCTGATAATCACCAACACTATATTTTTTTATAGGTTTAACAACATCAATCATATGATGTACAACCCCTTGCATCTCATCCTCTGCTATTTTAGCTGTTCCTATATTCATCTCTTCATACACTTGTGCAGAATCTGCCGAGATAATTTCAGCATTTAAAGCTTTTGCTAATTTTATTGATAACTCTGTTTTTCCTACTCCTGTAGGTCCGGCTATAACTATCCCTTTCAATTTTTCACCTCTAAAATTTTTAAATAGATAAAAAAGCTGAACCCTAATGGCTCAGCTTAAAAAATAATTCTTTACTACTCAACGAAATCAAATTCTGTATCAGCAATTCTTACTGTATCTCCATCTTCAACACCAGCATCTTTTAAAGCGTCTTCTAGTCCTAAATTTCTAAGCATGTGTAAGAATGTAACAACTGATTCATCATCATGAGTTATAATATATTTAGCTAGCACGCCATCAACAATTGATCCGTCAACAACAAATACTCCTTCTTCATCTTGTGTTACAACAAATGGTTCTTTTCTAGTTCTATTAGCTTTCAATACATCAATAATGTCAGCTTCTTCCTCTAGCTCTTCTCTCTCTGTTTCTTGTAAAACATGCCAAGTTCTATTTAAAACCTCTTTTAATCCATCACCTAAAATAACAGATACTGGGAACACTTCATTTCCTTGTGCTTCCACATGAGATTTAAACTCTTCATATTTATCCATATCCCAAATTAAATCCATTTTATTTGCCAAAATAATTTGTTTCTTATTTGCTAATTTTTCACTAAACTTTACTAACTCATTATTTATTCTCTCATAATCTTCAATTGGATCTCTTCCTTCAATTCCAGCCACATCTACTATATGATATATCATTTTACATCTTTCAATATGTTTTAAGAATTTATCTCCTAATCCTACACCTTCATGAGCTCCTTCAATTAGTCCTGGTATATCCGCTACAACAAATGATCTACCTTCACCAAGTCTAACAACTCCTAATTTAGGCTCTAAAGTAGTAAAATGATAGTTTCCAACTTTAGATTTAGCTGCCGATATTTTATTTATTAAACTTGATTTTCCAACAGAAGGGTATCCAACTAACGCAACATCTGCTAAAAGTTTTAATTCTAATTTAACTCTTAACTCTACACCCTCTTTTCCTTTTCCAGCCATTGTTGGTGTTCTTCTAACTGAGTTTTTGAAGTTTGTATTTCCTAAACCTCCTCTACCTCCTCTTAAAAGAACTCTCTCTTCACCAGGAATACTCATATCTAAAAGTAACTTTCCTGTTTCCATATCTCTTACTTGAGTTCCAATTGGAACTTTTATTACTAAATTTTCTCCAAATTTTCCAAACATGTTTTTCTTTGCACCATTTTCACCGTTTTCTGCTTGGAACAATTTTTTGTATTTGAAGTCTATTAGTGTATTTATATTAGAGTCAGCTACGAAAACTAAGTCTCCTCCTCTACCTCCATCTCCACCATCTGGACCTCCAAATTGTATGCATTTTTCTCTTCTAAAAGTAGCGGCTCCATCTCCACCGTTACCTGCTTTTACCGTTATAATTACCTCATCTATAAACACAATTATCTCCTCCAAATATATTCAATCTATAATATAAATTCTATTTCATTTCAATGCGTTAATTGTTATATTCTACACCTTTTTCTAATATTTTGCAATTAATTTTACTATGTTTTTATTTAATATTTCTAATGTTTTATGTTAAAATTAAATTATACACATTATTTTAATTTAGGAGGATTTTATGAATAGTTTTGGTTCTCTTTTTAGAGTACATATTTATGGAGAATCTCATGGTTCTGGCATTGGAGTTTTAATCGATGGTGTTCCATCTGGAATAAAGCTTACTCTTGAAGATTTTACTAAAGATCTTTCTAAAAGAAAATCTGGAAAAGTGGGGACTACTCCTAGAAAAGAGGATGATATTCCAAAGATTATTTCAGGAGTTTTCAACGAATTTACAACTGGAGCTCCAATAAATATTTTTTTTGAGAATAAAAATACTGATTCTAAAGTTTATACTGACTTTAAATCACACCCTAGACCTGGTCATGCTGATTTTTCTGCTACTAAAAAATATTCAGGTTTTAATGATATTCGTGGTGGAGGCCATTTTTCTGGTAGACTAACACTTGCTCTTGTTGCAGCGGGTGTAATTGCAAAAAAAATTTTAAATAATATTATGTTTTCTAGTGAAATTGAATCGATTGGTATTTTAAATAAGTTAGAGTTTAATGAGAAATTAGAAAATTATTTACTTGAAACTACACATTCTGGTGATTCTTTAGGAGGTACAATCTCCTTAACTATTAAAAATGTTCCAATTGGTTTGGGAGAACCTTTTTTTGGATCTGTAGAATCTGTTATTTCATCTATAGTTTTTTCAATTCCAGGTGTTAAAGGAATCGAATTTGGTGCTGGTTTTAAAGGAAGTGAATTTTTAGGTAGCAAATTTAATGATTGTTTTATTGATAAAAATGGTAAAACTTCGTCTAATAACAATGGAGGTATTAACGGTGGAATTACAAATGGTAATGATATCTTTTTAAAAGTTGCTATTAAACCAACCTCTAGTATTTTTAAACCTCAAGAAACTTTTAACTTTAAAACTGATAATATTCAGACTTTGAAAATTAACGGAAGGCATGATGTCGCATTTCTTCTTAGAGTTCCTATTGTTTTAGAAAACTCTGTGGCTATTGCTCTTGCAGATTTATATTTACAAAATAAATAAATATTTTTTAATTTAGGAGGATAAAATGTCAAAAAGAGCTAATTATATTGATTGGGATGAGTACTTCATGGGAGTTGCAATTCTCTCTGCAAAACGTAGTAAAGATCCTGGAACACAAGTTGGAGCATGTATTGTAACTCCTGATAAAAGAATTGTTGGAGTTGGTTATAACGGACTTCCAGCAGGTTGTTCTGATGATGAGTTCCCTTGGGACAGAGAAGGGGATTTTCTAAATAGTAAATACGCATATGTTTGTCACGCTGAATTAAACGCTATTTTAAATAGTACTAAAAATTTAAAAGGATGTACTATTTATGTTGATCTTTTTCCATGTAATGAGTGTGCTAAAAGTATTATTCAAAGTGGAATAAGTGAAATAGTTTATCTTTCAGATAAGTATATTAATACGGATTCTAATACAGCATCTAAAAAACTTTTAAATGCTGCTAATATAAAATTAAGACAATTAGATCCTAAATTTGATACACTTGTTTTAAATTTTAGAAAGAACGGATAGGAGGTATCTATATGAATAATACACTGACTAGGTTAGAAGAATGGGTTAACTCTATGACTCACTACTTTGGTGCTATTCTAGCACTTATTGGAACTGGCGCTCTTTTAGTTCACTCTTTAAAAACAGATAATATTGGCTATATCATTGGTTCTATGGTATTTTGTTTTTCACTCGTTTTACTATATACCATGTCTGGAACCTACCATATACTTTGTGTTGGAAAAATTAAAAGGCTTTTTAAAATACTCGATCACTCAGCTATTTATATTTTAATATCTGGATCTTATACTCCATATCTCCTTGGAGTTTTTGATGGAACAACTAAATGGGTTCTTTTCTTTGTACAATGGGGAATGACACTTTTAGGAATACTTTTTAAAGTCTTTTTTGTTGGGAGATTTAATTTTATTTCTACCCTAATCTATCTTTTTATGGGATGGATGGTTATGTTTGTATTTAAAGATTTACAAATGCTTGCCTCACCACTCTCTTTCAAGTTACTAATTTGGGGTGGTATCAGTTATTCTGTTGGAACTATTTTTTATCTAATGAAAAATAGAAAGTTTGCTCATGGTATTTGGCATCTTTTTGTTTTAGCAGGTAGCATTTTCAATTATTTTTCAGTGTATTTTTTAATATAATATTTTTATAGGGGGAGTATTTTGCAAGATTTAAGTTTAAAGTTTGAAAAACAGAGTACCTTAACCACCATTTTAAAGTTTAGTATACCATCATCATTTGGTGCTATTATAGGTATGCTTTGTGTTTTAACTGATAGATATTTTATTGGTCAAGTGGCAGGAAGAGAGGGCATGGCAGCTATTGCCCTCGTTTTTCCTTATGCTATGATTATAAATAGTTTTAATTTCGCATTTTCTGGAATAGCTATTATAATTGGAGTTAAGTTAGGATCTAAAGATAGAGAAGGCGCTGAAAAAGTTTTATGTACTGGATTTTTATGGATTTTTATTGTAGGAGTCCTTTTAACTCTTTTTCTTTTTCTTTTTAATATTCCAATTCTGAGAATTTTAGGAGCTAGTTCTTCTAATATTACATCAGCTATAGAATACACAAATTTTTTAATTCCCATTGCAACTTTTCAAATTATTTTGGGACAAAGTACTCTTATTAGAGGAATTGGAGATTCGCTTACAGCTATGGGGGTAAATATTTTTACAGGTGTTTTCAATGTTATTTTGGATTATCTTTTTATTATCAAATTTGATATGGGAATTGGTGGAGCTGCATTGGCTACTTTAATCGCTACAGCTTTAAGTGCTTTTTATATTCTTTTTTATTTTTTCAAATCAGATGTTATTACATTCTCTCCAAAGTATCTCTCTCTTGATTTAAAAATCTTAAAAGAAATCTTTAAAATAGGAAGCCCTCGTTTCTATAATCAACTTCTACAATCTTCAGTTATTACGGTTACAAATAGAGAGGCTGGAGTCTATGGAGGAGATATTGCTACTGCTGCAATTGGAATTATCTCAATTTGTAGAAGTGTTATTAATACAAGTTTACAAGGTTTTAACCAAGGAACAGCGGCCATAATCTCATATACATTTGGATCTAAAAACTATGAACGTGTTAAAGAAGTCCTAAAAATCCAACTTTATACAGTTGTTAGTGTTTCAACTATTCTAGTTCTTCTTATGCTTTTTAACACTGAAAAGGTTGTTTCATTTTTTATAAAAAATGATCCTCCTTTAGTTGAATTTACAGTTTCAGCTATGAGGTTAAATCTTTTTTTAATGCCTTTCACTGCAATATTTTTAGCATGTAATAACTTTTTTCAATCTATTAAGGATAGCATTATAGCCACACGTTTTTTTATGCTAAGAATTGTTATTTTAAATATTCCCCTTGTTTATATTTTAGGATACTTTTTCAAAGAGATAGGTGTTTGGTTAGCTTTTCCTATATCGGATACACTAGTAGCCATAGTTATGTTTTTCTTAACAATAAAAAAAATAAGAAAGATATCACCAGACAATTGAGTTTAAAGAAAATCTATGCTATAATAATATATAATTTAATAATTGGGGATGCAAAGGTTTCGACAGGGTTGTGAGGTTATCGGTAGCAGGCCAGGTTGATCGCTGTGAGAGATCAACTCATCGTTTAGATGGAAACAGAAATTACGCTTTAGCTGCATAATGTCAGCTCACCTCTGAACATTCTCTTCTGTAGGAGCGTTCAATCAAGGTGTCACTTAAATACAGATTACCCTAAACGATTTCTCTAAGTTATAGGGGACATTTTAGAGGATAGCTTTAGTTAGCCCTGTTTGCGGGAGTAACTATTGCGAATTTAAATAGCAAACTAAGCTTGTAGAAGCTTATGGCGCTTGCAATTTTGGACACGGGTTCGATTCCCGTCATCTCCACCAATGAATCCACCAACTAAAATTTAGTTGTTGAAATAGTAAGACCGTATTGAACTTTTCAATACGGTCTTTTTATTTTTCTATTTAAAATGTTATTTCATCGGGATCAGGACCTATTCTCTCCTCTTTATTTAATGAATCAATATATTTCATATCCTCTTCATCTAAAACAAAATCCAATTGAAAATTCTCCATAATTCTAGATGGTGTAACTGATTTAGGCAACGGTAATAATCCATTTTGTAAGTGCCACTTTAAAACTATTTGAGCTACAGTTTTTCTATTTTTTTCAGCTACTTTTTTTAAACCTTCATGATCTAAAGCTCCCTGCATTAATGGACTCCAAGCTTCTACAATAATCCCATTTTCATCACAGAATTTTTTTAATTCTCTTTGTTGTAAATATGGATGTAACTCAATTTGATTTACCGCAGGTACTATTTCAAAATTATTCATTATATGTTTTAAATGGTGTTCTTTCATATTACATACACCTATAGCTCTAACTTTACCACTTTTATAAAGTGTTTCTAAAGCTCTCCATGTCTCCCAAGTTTTATTTAAATCTTTTGGTTGTGGCCAGTGAATTAAATACATATCTATATAATCTAATCCTAACTTTTTTAAAGATTCTTCATAAGCTTTTAAAGTTGTCTCATAACCTTGTTCAGTGTTCCAAACTTTAGTTACAATAAAAAGCTCTTCTCTTGAAACATCATTATTAGTTAAAAATTCAGCTATTCCCTCTCCTACAGCATCTTCATTTCCATAAATAGCAGCTGTATCAATATGTCTATATCCCATTTCTAAAGCTGTTCTCACTGCATTTTTACACTGCTCTTTATCAGTTGCTTTCCATGTTCCAAAACCTACTTTCGGAATTTTCAAACCATTATTTAATAGATACATATTTCCCCACTCCCCTTTTATTTTAAATTATTCTTATTAAAAAGCCTTTTAAGTACTCAGTTTCAGGAACTGCTACTGAGATTGGATGACATGAACTTTGATGTAATTGATTTACTATTACCGCTTTTACTCCCGCATCTTTAACAGCATAAGCTAAAGCCATTCTTAAATCTGCACTTGTAACTGCACCACTACAACTATAAATTGAAAGTAATCCACCTTTTTTTGTAAGTTTTATTCCATTTAAAATTATATCCTTATACGCTTTTAAAGCTTTATCTAAATCTCTTCTATTTGGTGCCAATTTTGGTGGATCTAGATTTACTACATCCCATTGACGTCCTTCTTTTACTAAATCTCTTAAAACATTAAATAGATTTCCCTTTATGAACTCAACATTTTCATATTTAATCAAATTTTTTCTAGCAACATTCAAAACATCTTCACTGACATCTATTAAAGTTGATGAGTTTGCTCCATTTACCATAGCATGAAGTGAGAACCCTCCAGTATAACTACATACGTCTAAAAAATCTTTATCTTTTGATAGAGAACCCATTAAAATTCTATTATCTCTTTGGTCTGAGTAAAATCCTGTTTTTTGTCCTTTTAAGTCTATTGTGAACTTAGCCTCTCCTTCAAAAATTTCAATCTCATCTGGAACTTCACCAAAAAGAATTCCTGAAATTTCAGGAAGACCTTCTAACTTTCTTCCATCCCCTTCGCTCTTTTCATATATTCCCTTTACATTTGGAATCTCTTTTTTTAAGGCTTCTATTAAAATCTCTTTATCTTTTTCCATTCCTAAAGTTGAAGCTTGAACTACTAAATAATCTCCAAAACGATCTACTATAACTCCTGGTAAAGAATCTGATTCACTATGGATTAACCTATACCCATTACTATTTATATTTATCATTTCTCTTAAAGCATATGCTTCTTTTACTTTTTCAGAATACCAATTTAAATCTATTTTTTTATCGATATCTTTTTCTAGCATACGTACCATAAGTTTTGAATTTTTATTATAATGACCATATCCAATAAACTCTTTTTTCCAATTGTATACTTCTATAACTGATCCTGCTTCTGGATTTCCTTCTATCTTTTCCACTGCTCCAGAATACATCCATGGGTGTCCACTCTGCCACATTCTCTCTCTATCTTTTTTTATAAAAATTTTACCCAACTTTTCACGTCCTTTTAGTTTTTAAAAACTAATATATTATATTACATTTTATAACTATATCTAAAAAAATACAATTAGTTTTGTGAAAATAGAAGAGTATCACCCATTAAAAGTGTCACATCTCCTTTTGGAGTTATGTAATTTTCATCTCTTTTTATAGATACAATTAGCATTCCTTGAGGTAATTCAAGTTCTCTAATCTTTTTATTAATATATTCTGATTGTTCATCTAGTATCATTTTCTTCAAAGCTAGTTCTTCTAATTCATCTACTTCTATAATTTTATCTTCCTCTTGACCCTCTTCAAATAAATTTAATTTTTTTCCTACATATTTTAAAGTCATTCCTTGAAGAAGAACTGAAAATACCACAATATAAAAAGTTAGATTAAACATTCCTTGGGCATTAGGTAATCCCTCCGTTATAGCCATTGTGGCAAAAATTATAGGAACTGCTCCCTTTAGTCCTGCCCATGATATAAAAAATTTCTCTTTATAATTAAATTTAAATGGCCATAATAGACTATAAACAACAAGCATTCTTATAACTATTATCATAATTACAGATAATAGACTTCCTATAAATATATATCCTAACAATTGACTAGGAAAAACCAATAATCCTAACATTACAAACATCCCTATTTGCATAAACCATGTTATCAACCTCATATTTCTAATTGAATTTAATTTATAGTTAAACTTCTTATTTCCAATCATTATTCCAGCAATATATATTGCCAAAAATCCATTCCCATCTAAAACTGTTGCTAAGCCAAAACAGATAAACAGTATAGCAATTAGATGTATAGTTAAAAACTCTTCTCTCACTATTTTTATATAATTAGCTAACGGTAATGTTACCACTCCAAATATATACCCTATAATTGCTCCTAAGGTTATTTGTTTTAAAAGAAAAATTATTCCTGTTACAATTGATGTACTTTCTCCCTCTTTAAAAAATGATAATAAAAAAAGAATTAAAGCATAGGCCATTGGGTCATTACTTCCTGACTCTATTTCAACAACTGATTTTATTTCTTTCTTTAGCTTTGAATCTCCTAAAATAGACATAACTGCTGCTGCATCTGTCGATGATACCATAGCACTAAATAGTAAAGCTTCTTTTAAAGTGAAATCTGTTAGGTAATATACAGCTACTCCCGACAAACCAGCAGTTAATAAAACACCTAAGGTTGCTAATGTTCCACTAGGATAAAAGCATTTCTTTACGTCCTCTTTTTTAGTTTCTAGCCCTCCTGAAAAAATTATAAACATTAGAGCTATCGTTCCTAAATTTTGAGCGACCAAAGCATTGTCAAAATAAATTCTACCTATTCCTTCTGATCCAGCTAACATTCCTACTAATAAAAACATTATCAACAAAGGTATCTCTAACTTTTTAGATATCCTTATTGAAAATAAACTTAGTAGTATAATTATTCCAGCAATTAGTATCTCTACTCCCATATATCCACCTACCTTGAAATGCCATATTTGATTATATATTCTAATAGCTTAAAAGTAGTCACTCCTACTAACATTAAATATGACCCAACAAACATCATTAAAAATAACACTTTAAAAATCTTATCAAAAAAGCTTTCCTTTTTTCTTAAAATTTCATTCTCTTCAGTTAATAATAGTTTTTTCATTTTTTCCTCCAATTTTATTTTAATATTATTGAAAAAACTATTTCTTTAAATTCTTAACACTCGATTTTCGTATCTATTTAAAATAGTATATATTAAATCATCATTTTTGGAAAAACTTAAAAACGAACCTTCATTTAAATTAATTCTAAAAATTGGAGAAAAATTAGAATTAATAAGATAAGTTACAGTATCGTCATTTCCTAAATCGTCATCTTTTTTGTCTCGACTAAATGTTGTTATTATTTTAATATCTTTACTCGATATATTTAAAAGTACATGCCTATCATTTCTGTAATTTTTCGACTCTTTTATTTCTGAAGATACAAAAGTATATAGGTGAGATCTATCTTTAATCTCCTCCCTAATACTTCCAAAAATTGAAATAATAGAAAGAAGTAAAAATAGAGATAATCTTTTTCTCATTTTTTTCACCTCTTAAATTTATTCTATAAGTTTAAATTTTTTCTTTTTTTATCTATAAATTTAATTAGACATTATACATGTTTTTTGACCACTTTCCAATAAAAATAAAAACCATGCAATCTACTTGCATGGTTTTTCAATTAATGACCGCAGCTACATCCACATCCACCTGATGATTGTCCATTTTCATCAACGAATTGAGCGATTTGATCTAATCCTATAAAAGTTTTTGTTCCGCTACACTTCTCTACAATTAAGCATGGTACAGATCTAACTCCATACATTCCTGCTAACTCTTGATTTTCCATAGCATTTATAATCTCTACACCTTCAGTATCTGCTAAAAGCTCCTTTGCTGGACCACAATATTGACAAGTTGGTGTTGTAAATAACATAATTCTCATTTTTTCATACCTCCATTTATACTTTTTCTGTATATATTATTATCATATAAAACTTTAGTATAAAAGTCAAGAATTTTTATATCTTTAATATTTTATTTTTCATACTCCATTAAAACTATAGGATTCTCTATAAAAAATGCTGGACATTTAAATTTAGGCAAATTTTCTAGCACCCCAGCTTTTTCTTTTGTCGCTATAACTATTTTTTTTTCGGCTCTATTTATTGTTTCCATACTTAAGGTTATTCTTTTGTGTGGATGGTTTGAACTTTCAGTTATAAGAGTTGGCTCTAATACTTCTACATCATCCATTGTAAATATTGATCCTGTATGTCCATCCTCTCCTATTCCTAAATAAACTGCATCAAATTTTATATCACCTTTAAAATACTTTAGTAATCTTTTTTCATAATCAATCTTTGAATCCAATGGAGTTTTTAATATCTCTATTTTATGTATATTTTTTTCAGGAATATCAATTTTATCTAAAAGATTCTTTCTTAAAAGATTGTAATTGCTATTATTACTATCCAATGGTACAAACCTTTCGTCCACTAAAAATATATTTATTTTTTCCCATTCTATATCCTCTTTTGATAGTTTAGTAAAAAATTCTTTTGGAGTTCTTCCCCCTGAAAACGCTATATTAACAATGTCTTTTCCATATGTTGTCTCTTTAAATATATCTATTGCTTTTTTATAAAGATCACTTTTTTTAGAAACTTTGATTAATCTCATATTACTCCCTCCTTTTCATTCACTAGATTTCTCTATGTAGTATTCTTGATAATTAAACTTTGGTATTGATTTTTTTGACTTTTGGTTTACTAAGGAATAACTACCATCTTTATTTTGAACTCTCAATTTGACATTATCTTTCAAAATATCTTTTATAAGTTGAGTAACTTTTTTCCGATCCTCTTTATTTTCTAAAGGGAAGATTGTTTCCACTCTTCCATCTAAATTTCTTCTCATACAATCTGCACTTCCTAAATATAACTCCTCTTCTCCATTGTTTTCAAAGTAATATATTCTATCATGTTCTAAAAATCTTCCAACTAAACTATAAACCTTTATATTTTCACTTAATCCAGCTATTCCACTCTTTAGGCAACAAGCTCCTCTAACAATTAGAATAACTTCAATCCCTGCTTTAGAAGCATCATAAAGCTTCTCTATTATTCCTTGATCCGTTAAGCCATTTACTTTAATAACTATTTTTCCTAGCCCACCTTTTGAAGTATTCTCAATCTCTCTATCAATAAATCTATATAGTGTATCTCTTAAGTGAGTTGGTGCTACTACCAGCTTTTTCCAATCATCTATCTTTGAAAATCCAGTTAATTTATTAAAAAGATAGCTTGCATCTATTCCCATCTCCTCATCCATAGTAAAAAAAGAGTAATCTACATATAATTTTGCTGTTGAATCATTATAGTTTCCTGTTCCAAAATGTACATATCTTTTTATCCCCTCCTCTTCTTTTCTAATTATCAATAAACATTTAGCATGAGTTTTTAGTCCACTTAATCCATAAATTACATGACACCCTGCTTCTTCTAACTCTCTCGCCCACTTAACATTTCTTTCTTCATCAAATCTAGCCTTTAACTCTACTAACACCGTTACTTGTTTCCCATTTTCAGCAGCTTTTTTCAGATATTTTATTATTGGAGAATCACCACTTACTCTATATAAGGTTTGCTTTATAGCCAGAACTTTAGGATCTTGAGCAGATACTTTTACTAAGTCTACTACATGATCAAAACTTTCAAAAGGATGTCTAAGTAAAATATTTCTTTTTGATAAAACCTTAAATATATTTTCACCAGCCAACTCTTTGTAATACCTTGGAATATTTTTTTCAAATTTTAACTCTTCAACTCCATCAACATCCATCATTCCCCATAAAAATGTCAAATCTAAAGGTCCTAAAACTGGATAAAAATTCTCCTCTTCAAGTTCTATTTGCTCTTTTAAAAATTCTAAACTTTTATTCGAAACTCCACGAATATATTCAACTCTAACTGGGTTACCCCATTTCCTATTTTTTACTTCTTTTTCTATTTCAACTAATAGATCCTCTGCACCACTATTTTCATCTATACCCAAATCTTCATCTCTTGTAATTCTAAAATACCCTATATCTATTATTTCATAACCATTAAATAATCTATTAAGATTATTTTTTATTACCTCTTCTAATAAAATAAAATTATTTTCACCAGGTAGTTTGATTAATCTATTTACAACTCTTGGAATTTCAACTATAGCAAAAGATATTCCGTCCTTCTCTTTTACATTTAAAATCAAATTTATGGCTCCGCTATTCAAGTGTGGAAATGGTCTAAAAGTATCTATCGCCATTGGTGTCAATATTGGAAATAAGGTTTCATTATAATAATTTTCTATAAATCGTAACTCTTTTCCTTGTAACTCCTCATACCCCTTTATTGAAATTTTCCCTTCTACTTTTATTTCATTCATAATTGTACTATAAAGTTTATATTGTTTCTCAATAACTTTTGTGACCTCTTTTTTTATTATTGTTAACTGCTCTTTTGGGAGTAGACCTGCTATATCTCTCAACTCTAAATTTGATTCATCTTGAGCTTTTAATCCAGCAACTCTTACTTTAAAAAATTCATCAAAATTTGAACTTACAATTGCTAAAAACTTTATTTTTTCTAAAAGTGGATTATCATTTGCCTCTGCTTCAGAGAGTACTCTTTTATTAAACTCTATCCAACTTATCTCTCTGTTGTAAAAGTCCTTTCCAGTATAGGTACTCATTCTCCAAACCTCCTATTTATTTTAAGCTCTATATCTAAGTCAAAAAGATATTTAAAAAGTTTCGATTGTTTCTCAAAACTACTTTTTTCCATATAAAAATCCTCTTTTGTATCCATCTCTATTATTAAATTATTTTTAGTTAAATTTATTTTTTCGTTATACAATCTTCTTTTTTTTCCTCTATCTAAAGATGTCGCTATTTTAATAATTGCTATAATTTTTAATAGTTTTATCAACTCTTCCCCTTTAAATCCATCGTTATAAAGTGATTCTAACTTTGTATTTGACGTATGAGCTCCAACTATAAAGGCTATTTTTTCAACCATCTCTCTATTCAAACCAAATATTGTTGTATTTTCAAGTATATACACTGAATGTTTACTATGATTTTCAAAATCTATTGCTTTTCCTATATCATGTAAATAGGCTGCTATTATAAAATATTTATAATCTTTTAATCCTAAAGAGTGATACCCTTTCAATTTATCTAATAATTTTATACCTATATTTTTTACAAACTCTGAATGCTCTCTATCAAAATCAAATTTTTCACCTAAATCTATAACTGAATCCAATGTTATTTTCCACAATGTTTCCTCAAAAGAGTATCTAATTTCAGGATAAAATTTCTCTAATGCGCATAAATCTTTTATATTAAAATCTAAAAATTTAATCTCTTTCACTTCAAAATAATCAGCAAAACTTATAATTAAACAGATTGATATAACCATCAATTTTGCAGTAGGCACACTACACTTATATTTTGTAGAAATTTCATTGTATGAATGTTCTTGTAAAAACTTTAATTTTTCTTTTAATTCACTTAATGTTAAATTTTTTAAATCTTTTTTTCCAAAAATTAACTTCAAAAGTTTTTCCTCTAACTCCCCTTCTAAAATAAGTTTTTTTATAATTTTTCTTCCCACATCTCTTCTTATAAACTCAACATAACTTTCCATATAATCACAAATAAAATCAAAAGCCTTCTTTGAGTTTATATTATTCTCTTCAAGTATTAAGTACAACTTTTCTGTCCCTAAATTTATATGCTCATTTATGGATAGTTCTCCTTTATAAAATAGATATACCCCTGAACTGAAAGATTTTAAATTAAAAAATAATCTACTCTCTTTTTTTGAAAAAACCTCTTTTTCTAAATGAATCAATTTTTTTATAGAATAATATGTTTTCTCACTTAAATCTATATTTTCTACAGGTAAATTTACTTTTAGTTTTATTTGATCTAAGACCATTGGAAAATTAGTTATTGTTTTAAAAAATTCACTAAATATAATTTTCTTTTCTGTAGATCCATAATCTCTAGATAAGTTATCCATTTTTTTTAATATCTCACGTAGTTTTCTCATTTTTTCTAGAGAAATTTCATCTTTGTCCTTAATCTCTTTAAAAAGATTAATATCTTCTGTAACTTTTTCTAAAACTTTATATCCATTTTCTTTTTTTTCATATATTTTCATCTCTATAAAAGTTGAATTAATCTCTATTACTGTGTAAGTCCCCATATCTTCTCCGTTCTATTTATTTCATTTTAAACTTCAGTTTTTTATCAAAAGTATTCACAAATTTTTTCTGAGACACAAATAGATCAATAATTTTTAAATCCTCTTCATCTTTATCTTTAATAAAAAATATAATCTCATCTTTTGTAATTTCTATCTCAAAATTTTCCTCTTCTAATAATAAATCATCATAAAATATATTCGTTATATTCAGTATTTTAGAAAGCATCATCAGCTCATCTATTTCGCTATCTTTAAACATCTCTTTATATTTTTCTAATCCTTTATATTTTTTATTTCCTCTGGCTACAATTAATGATGATGCAACAAGCTCTTTGTGTTCAATACCTTTTACTCCTAAATTCAATATCATATAAGCTGAATGTAATGGATAATTTACAAAATTAATACTCTTTCCTATATCATATAAATACGTCACTATCTTTATTATTTTCTCATTTATTCCTTTAAGTTTATATTCTCTATCTAATGATGAACATATTTTTTTAAAAATTTTATACTGTTTTTCTTTTATTACTGTATTAATATCTAAAATCTCTAATATCTCTTTAAAACCATCTTCAAAAGGGTCTTGAATAACTTTTCCACATTCGCTAAGTCTTTCATATAAAACCCCCTCTCTTATTCCATAACCACTAATTATTAACTCTTTTAAAGTGAAATATGTCAATACCTCTTCTACCGCTATTGCTGCCCCTATAAATACGTCAGCTCTAGCTTTAGATAATCCTTGTACATCTTGTTTCTCCTTATAGTCTTTATCTTTTAAAAAATCTACCACTTCTTTTACACCTTCAACACTTACCTTATAATTATGTAGTAATTCTAAAGGATAGTCGTTCATATATAGATTTACTCCTCCAATATTTCTAACTGTACCTCCTACCCCTATTAAAGGCAGACCTTTTATTTTATCTTTCCACTGAACTAATTTAAGCTGATCTTGTATAAATTCCCTTAATATCTCCTCATCTTTTTTACTTAACCTATCTTTTAAATTTACAATTTCTGATAAAGTTACTGCTCCAAAATTTAAACTAACTCTTTCTAAAGCCTCTCTATTTTCAAAATGAACTATTTCTAAACTTGATCCACCTAAGTCAATTACAACTCCATCTTTTATATCTAATGTATTTATTGCTCCTTCAAAAGAAAAATATGCTTCATCCTCACCTTTAAAAATAATTACATCTATTCCTGTTGTTTTTGAAATCTCCTTTAATAGATGTTCTCCATTTGTAGCAATTCTTAAAGCAGCTGTCCCAAAAGCTACAATTTCATCTACATTATTTTTTAAACATACTTTTTTAAATAACTGTATTGTTTTTAACGCCAATTTTATTTTTTCATCCTTCAACTCTTTTTTATCATTTATCCCCTCTCCTAACCTAACTGTTTCCTTTATATCCTCTATTGGAATAAAAGATTTATTTGGGGTAATTTCATATATAACCATTCTAATAGAGTTAGAGCCAATATCCATAACGCAAATTCTTTTTCTTAAAGTCATTTTAACGCCTCCAAAACTTTTGTATTTTTAAGGATTTACTGCTTTTTTATCACTCTTCCTTTTCAAAATAAATTTCAACTTTTATTTTGAATTTATAAAAGGAAATATAGGTATTTATATGTACTCTAATTATAATAATGAAAACAAAAGGAGGAGGCTATGACTAGTACAAATAATAATTCTACTGATCTTGTTAATATAAGGGATTTGTTGCCAGAAGATATTCCAATTTTACCTCTTGTAATAAGACCTATTTTCCCAAACATTCTAACTCCAATCGCTTTCACAGGAGAGGATTTTTTACAAGCGATAAAAGATGCAGAGGAACATTACAACGGTTTTATTGGTTTAGTTTTTGTAAAAGATATTGATGATAATGATTATTTCAATTCAACTCTATATGATGTTGGAACTGTTGTTAAAATTAATAAAGTTACATCTATCTCCCAAGACTCTGTTCAAGCAATTGTTTTTGGAATAGAACGATTTAAAAAGAAAAAAGTTATACCTGGAAATTCTAGATTATGTTGGAAGGTTAAATATAACAAGGAATCAATTGATTCATCAGTTGAACTTAAAGCTTATATGCTTGCTATTATGACATCTTTAAAAGAGATTTTTGAGGTCAATCCTATCCTAAAAGAGGAGCTAAAACTTTTAGTTTCTCAAGCATCTTACGATCATCCAAGTATTTTTATAGATTTTGTTTCTTCCATGTTAAAAGCTGAAGCTAAAGATCTTCAAGAACTTTTAGAAGAGTTTAATATCGTTAATCGTTCACAACAACTTTTAACTATGTTGAAAAAAGAATTAGAAATTTCTCAACTTCAAGCTAAAATTTCTAAACAAATCGAAGATAAAGTTAGTAAACAGCAAAAAGAATACTTTTTAAAAGAACAACTTAAATTAATAAAACAGGAACTTGGATTAGAAAAAGATGAAAAATCAGCAGTTATTGATAAAATTGTAGATAAAATAAATCATATTCATCTATCTCCAGAGGCTGAAAAAATAGTTGATGAACAACTTGAAAAACTCTCTCTACTTGATCAAGGTTCTCCTGAATACCATGTGGCTCGAACATATATTGAATCCATTGTTGAACTTCCATGGGGAGTTTTTTCTAAAGATAGATTAGACATAAAAAAAGCTAAAACAATTTTAGACCGTGATCACTATGGTCTTGAGGATATTAAAAATAATATTTTAGAATTTGTAAGTACAGTTATAAAAACTGGAAATGTTAACGGGTCTATTCTTTGTTTAGTTGGACCTCCAGGAGTTGGAAAAACATCCATTGGTAAGTCAATAGCAGAGTCATTAAATAGGAAATTTTATCGTTTCTCTGTTGGTGGAATGGTTGATGAAGCTGAAATCAAAGGACATAGAAGAACATATATTGGAGCTATGCCTGGAAAAATTATTCAAGCTTTAAAACTTGTACAAACATCAAACCCTGTTATTATGATTGATGAAATAGATAAAATTGGAAATAGTTTTAGAGGAGATCCGGCATCTGCTTTATTAGAAGTTCTAGACCCTGAACAAAATAAGGATTTTTTAGATCACTATTTAGATATTAGATATGATTTATCTAAAATTCTTTTTGTTACAACTGCAAATCAATTGGATACAATTCCAAGACCACTACTTGATAGAATGGAGATTATTCATTTATCAGGTTATATTCTTGAAGAAAAATTACAAATAGCTCAAAAATACTTAATTCCTCAACAGCTTAAAGCTCATGCTTTAGATAGTAAAGAGATTACAATAAGTAAAAATGCTCTCAAATTTATAATAGATAAGTATGCTAGGGAAGCTGGGGTTAGAACTTTAGATAAATCTATTCGAAAAATTATGAGAAAAGTAAATCTTAAAATTGCTGAAGGTAATAAAGAAAAGGTTAGAATAAATGAAAATAATGTTGAGTCTTACTTAGGAGTTCCAATTTTTACTACAGAGGAACTTTATCAAAATGAAATTCCTGGAGTTACTCTTGGATTAGCATGGACATCTATGGGTGGAGCAACATTATATATCGAAGCAGCTAGTATCAGTAATAAAGAAACTGGACTAAAGTTAACAGGACAATTGGGAGATGTTATGAAAGAGTCTGCAGAGATTGCATACTCATACATTAGATCATTACTTGCTAAAGATAATACTCTTCCTACTGAAGTAAAAGAATTTTTTGATAAAAATAGAGTTCACTTACATGTACCCGAAGGGGCTACTCCTAAAGATGGCCCATCCGCTGGTATCACAATGGCCTTAGCTCTTTACTCTTTAGCTACCAATACCCCTATTAGAAGAGGTCTTGCTATGACTGGAGAGTTAACTTTAACTGGTAAAGTTTTACCTATTGGAGGAGTTCGAGAAAAAACTATTGCTGCTAGAAGAGTTGGTGTGTTTGAATTACTTCTTCCTAAAGATAATAAAAAAGACTTCGATAGACTTCCAGATTTTTTAAAAACAGGTATAACAGTTAATTATGTTGATTATTTCACTGACGTTATTAAGTATGCTATAAAAAAATAGAAAAGGAATGCTTCAATGCATTCCTTTTTACTTTATTTCAATCTCTTTTATAATATCACCATCTAAACTTTTTACACAGAAATAATTATCCTCTAAAATCCCATAACTATTTACATTTCCACCTTTCGGTAAAGATATAGAACCTGGATTTAATCTATATATACCATCTTTTTCATATGCTACAGGTAAATGAGTATGTCCATACATAAATACATCTCCTTCACATATATTAGGTAATTTTTCTTCACTATATATATGACCGTGTGTTACAAAAATTCGTTTCTCTTTTAAGAAAATCGTAGAATAATCCCCTAAAATTGGATATTGTAACATCATTTGATCCACTTCACTATCACAATTCCCTCTGACAGCAATTATTTTATCCTTATAATTATTTAATATATCTGCAACTTCTTTTGGGTTATATTCCAATGGCAAGGGATTTCTTGGTCCATGATATAATTCATCACCTAATATCAATATATATTTAGCCTCTTCTTTTTCATAAGCTTCTAACGCTTTTTTTAAGAAATAACTCGATCCATGAATATCTGATATTACAAAAATTTTCATAGTTACTCTCCTTAAGATATTTTTTTTCATTATATATCAATTTTTTAGAAAAAAAAAGGAATTTATTTATTTTTTTTTAATAATACTTTAAGAAAAAAGTTGCCATTTTAATATTAAAATGGTATACTTCTGTCGAGTATATATTCAAAATGTATATTTATACTTAATTAAATTTATTTTAGGAGGTTATCATGGCTTATAGAATTAACGAAGAAATCTGTATCGGATGCGGAACTTGCGAAGCAATCTGTCCTGTTAGCTGTATTTCAGAAGTTGACGGTGGAAAAAGAAGAATCGACGAAGACCAATGTATTGATTGTGGTGCTTGTGCAGGTTCTTGTCCTGTTGAGTGTATCTCTCCAGCTGAGTAATAACTTATAATAAGAGATCAAGAGATTGATCTCTTTTTTATTATATATTTATATTAAAAAGGAGAGATTGATGAAACTTATTTATAAAGTTGATATTGATGAAATTGGAGAGTTTATAGATAGACCTAATAGATTTACTGCATCTCTAGAGCTCAATAGCAAGGAGATTATTACTGCTCATGTCCATGATTCTGGAAGAATTAAAGAGCTTCTTTTTCCTGGAAATAAAGTTTTTTTAAGAAAAGCAAAAAATATTGAAAATAGAAAAACTTTATGGGATGTCATTGCTGCTTATGCAGATGATAATGAAGAGATTTTAATTAATTCATCTATTCATAGATATATCACTGATAACTATTTTAAAAATGAAGAGATTTCTATTTTCGGAAAAATAGATTTTATAAAACCTGAAATAAAATTTGGTAATAGTAGGTTAGATTATCTAATTAAAAAAAATGGCGAAAATATATATATTGAAACTAAAGGAGTATCTCTTTCTAACAATAAAATTGCTACTTTCCCAGATGCCCCGAGTATAAGAGCAACAAAACATTTAAATGAGCTCATTGAAATTAAAAAATCTGGTCATCGTGCTGCTGTTATTCTTATTATTTTAAGGGATTCTGATTTTTTTATTCCTAATTATGAGACTGATCCAACTTTTTATGAAGCATTTTATAAAGCCATTAAAGAAGGTGTTGAGATTTATCCATTACAATTTACTTTTATCAATGGAGAAATTTTCTTTAAACATAAAGAAATTAAAATTATTCCTTATAAACACAACTTCTAAATATAGATTTCTATACATTTTTGTATTTTCATATTTTTATGATATAATAGTAATAAAAATGTTTGGAGGTCACTGTGGAAGACAAATTTTTAATTGAATCTTTAAATAATTTACTTAAAGATGATCTTTTTAAAATCTTAGCTAAATTTAATATAAAAATTGCTAAAAGTACTGTAAAAGGAAAAATTATAGAAAAGGTTACAGAAGCTTATGAAAATAATACTTCAGCTTTTTTAGAGATTTTTTCTAAGGATACTATATCTTTAATCTCTCAATTTAGTTTTGAGAAAAACCAAGTTAGTGAACAAGACTTCTTTGAGTACGAAGAGTTTTTACTACCACTACAAAGTTTTGGATTTATATCTAAAAATATTATAAAAGAGAAAGATAATAACCACTATATTATCTCAACATGGTTTATCGAAACTATAAACTCTATTTCTCAAAAAGAAGAGAACAAGGTCTTAATTGACTCTTACCAAGAGCTTGAGATGCTAATTTTAGGAATGATTAGATTCTATGGTGTTATTGATGAGCATAAGTTATTAGAACTTTTACTTCCTACATTTAAAGATTTTACTTTAGAAAAAATTCATGCCTTTATTGATTCTAGATGGATTTTAAATGTATTTATATCAAAATTGGAAGATTCTGGAAGCAAAACTATCTATTTGGTAGCTGATTCTGTTTCTGAACCTGTTGATATTCTGCATGAAACAATTAAATACGATGGTTTAGAGTATAAAATATTAACAAATGATGAATACAAAAACTATTGGAATTACTTCTTCATTGAAAAAACTCAAGAGGTTGCTGATTTAATAGCTCTTCTGATGTCTCATAAAATGCAAGGAGCTCAAATTGGATTTGAAATTACAACAATAATTGATAGATTAAAAAATAATATGGCTATAGAAGAGATTGTTTCTGATTGCAAAACAAGAATTGAATTTGACAATTCTAATTCTGAATCTATCTTTGTAGCTCTTATAACTAAAATTTCTAAATCTTTACCTCTTTGGACTCTAAAAGGACATTCATATATTGAAGTTTTTGGTGAAAATCAACCACCAAGAGTGGTTAATAAAGTTGGTAGAAATGAAAATTGTCCATGTGGATCAGGAAAAAAATATAAAAAATGTTGCGGAAAATAAAAAAAATAGGAGCTTGGCTCCTATTTTTTTATTCAATTATATTTGGTTTTAGTTAATTTCTATACCTTAATAGTATAGTATTTGTGCGATTTTGTCAAGAATTTATTTTTTTCTTCATTTTAATGTATTTTTTATGTATAATATATAGAAAAATAAAGGAGTTTTGTATGAATTTTTTAAACAATTTTTTTAAGATCAAAGAAAGGCATAGTAGTATCAAACATGAAATTATTGGAGGAACAACTACTTTTCTAACCATGGCTTATATTATTTTTATCAATCCCGCAATTCTTAGTGAATCTGGAATGGATAAAGGAGCCCTTATTACCGTTACTATTATTTCAGCAGCTATTGGAACTCTTATATCTGCTCTTTTAGCTAATGCACCTTTTGCTTTAGCTCCTGGTATGGGATTAAATGCATTTTTCACTTACTCTCTTGTTATTGGAAGAGATATTCCTTGGGAAACAGCATTAGGTATTGTTTTTCTTTCTGGAGTATTTTTCTTTTTTTTATCAATTGGAGGAATTAGAGAAAAAATTGCAAACGCTATTCCACTTTGTTTAAAAATATCTGTTACTGGAGGAATTGGTCTTTTTATCGCTTTTATTGGTCTAAAAACTTTAGGAATTGTTTCTTCTAATCCAGCAACAATTATTGGTTTGGCAAGATTCAACTCACAAATTTTAATTGGAGTTATTGGTTTATTTATTGCAATTATATTAGAAATAAAGAAAGTTAAAGGTGGAATACTAATAGGTATAATCTCATCTACTGTTATCGGTTTATTTACTGGTGATACTGTAATGCCTAGCTCTATTGTATCTATGCCACCTAGTATTGCACCAATAGCTTTTAAATTAGATATTTTAGGTGCTCTAAAATTATCTTTGTTAGGTCCTGCATTTTCTTTTATGTTTGTTGACCTTTTTGATTCTCTTGGAACTCTAATCGCATGTTCTAAAGAGATTGGACTTGCTGACAAAAATGGAAAAGTTAAAGATCTTGGAAAAATGTTATATGCTGATGTTACCTCTACTATAATTGGTGCAGTTCTTGGAACAAGTACTGTTACTACTCTTTCAGAAACTGCTGCTGGAATTGCTGCTGGTGCTAGAACTGGATTAGCTTCAGTTGTAACTTCTCTTTTCTTTATAGTTGCATTATTCTTTACACCTTTAGTTTCTATTGTTCCATCATTTGCAACATCGCCAGCTCTTATTATCGTTGGAGTTTATATGTTTAAAAATATTTACGAACTAGATTGGAAAGACTATAAAACTCTTTTCCCATCTTTTGTTACGATACTAATGATGCCTTTAACATATAGCATCAGTACAGGACTAGCATTTGGTTTCATATCTTATATAATTATCCATGCTGGAACTGGGGATTTCAAAAAATTAAACCCTACCCTTATCTTTATTGGAACTTTGTCAGTTCTAAGTCTAATTGTATAAAAGTAAAAGACAGCTATTTTTTTAGCTGTCTTTTATTAATTCGATCAATATTTCAATTAATCTTTCTCTAGCTGGAGATTTTGTCATTGGAACATGGTCAGAATCCAATGTTATATACTTCCACTTTCTTTTTTCCACTCTTTTCCTCATAATCTTTTTAGGTTTTTCTAAGTGCTCAAACCCAGTACTATCTAAACAATCTATATAGGCTCCTGGAATTTTTTTTCCACTTCCCTTAAATTTAACTTTTTCTTTATATGGAGTAAAAGGCATATCTTTTATTAATGGATGCTCTTTTCCAAATAATCTTTTAGGCAAATATTTTCCTTCTCCTTCATCCTGACATATTTCATGTAACTCACTCTCTCTTTTTTCTCCAAATAAAGTTAAAATACTTTCATCATCTTCTAGAAAAAAACTATCAATATATACTTGATATCTTATTCTTTCAGGAATTAGTTCTACCACTGCTGATACCACTGCTCCTCCAAAAGAATGCCCTATTAAATAGACATTATCTAAATTATTTTCTAATATTAAATGCTCTATCTCTTTTGCGTAAGTAGTCAAATTAATTTTATTTTCTAATATTTTTTTTCTATCTCCTATTCCCGATAGATTTGGACAGTAAACATTACTACCATAAAGTTTTAATATTTTTTCTATATCTCTAAAAACCCATCCACCTACTCCCGCTCCATGTATCAAAATTATATTTTTTTTCATTTTCACCTCTATAAATAATAAAAGGCTTGAAATTAATCAAGCCTTAATATATTACAGTCCTTTTAATAACATCTGTACCTCTGGTCCAATTGGTAATCCACTTAACATCCAAGCAGCTAAGAAAATCGACCATCCAATTAAGAATGTTATTGAATAAGGAAGCATTACTGATATCAATGTTCCTAAAGAAGCTTTCTTATCATATTTTTGCATAAATACAATTATCATTGCAAAATATGACATTAAAGGAGAGATTATATTTGTACTTGAATCTCCTATTCTATAAGCTAGTTGTGTAAATTCTGGTGAATATCCTATTCTCATTAACATTGGGATAAATACTGGTGCTAATATAGCCCATTTAGCTGAAGCTGATCCCATAAACAGATTTAGGAATCCTACTATTAATATAAATCCTATTACTAATGGAATTCCACCAATTCCAGCTGTTTCTAAGAAATCCGCTCCCTTTACAGCTAAAATAGTTCCTAAATTTGTATATCCAAAGTATGCTATAAACTGAGATGCGAAGAATACTAGAACTATATATCCTGACATTCCTTGCATTGACTTAGTTAACATTCCCATTACATCTGAATCACTCTTTATTGTCCCTACAGATTTTCCATAAGCTAATCCTGGAAGTGCGAAGAATATCACGATTATTGGTACTAATCCGCTTCCTAAGAAGTTTTTACCTAATGCAAAGTAAATTGGTACTAATAAAACTAACATGATTATTGTTGCTATCCCTGCTGCTCTTAAACCTTTTTTCTCTTCTGTACTAACCTCTTGGAAATCAATAGCTTCATCACCAGTATATTTTCCTAATCTTGGCTCTACTATTTTATCATTAATTAAAGTTCCTAAAAAAGCTATTAAAAATGTTGATGCCATCATGAAATACCAGTTTGCTGTTGGCAATACCTCATATGTTGGATCAAGTATTCTAGCAGCCTCTGTTGAAATTCCACCTAAAAGTGGATCTATTGTTCCTATTAATAAGTTAGCTGAAAATCCTCCAGAAACTCCAGCAAATGCTGCTGCTAATCCTGCTATTGGATGTCTACCAAACGATAAGAAAATTAGAGCTGCTAACGGTGGTAGTACAACATATCCTGCATCAGATGCCACGTTTGACATGATTCCTAAGAAAATAACCATCACTGTTACTAATTTTTTTGGTGTTGATAATGCAACTTTTTTTAATATCGCTGCCATTAACCCAGATCTTTCAGCAATTCCTATTCCTATTATTGCAACTAATACTGTTCCTAAAGGTGCAAACCCAGTAAAGTTTTTAACCATAGATGTAAATATATAATTTACTCCTTCTTTAGTCATCAGAGATTTTGTCGATATAATCATCTCTTCTGTTTTCATTGTCTTACTATTAATTCCAACGAAATCAACAGACCAACCTAAAGCTCCACCTATTCCAGATATTATAACAACTACTACTGCTAATATTGCAAAAAGTGTTGCTGGATGTGGTAGGGCATTTCCTCCCTTTTCAATTATGTTCAAGAATTTGTCAATAAAACTCTTGTTCTTAAGTTCGTTCTTTTTTAATTCAGCTTCCATTTTCCCCTCCATATTGATAATTTATTTTCATTTTATAACAAAATGATTAATAAACTTTCTACTATAGATAAAGGATACCATATTTTATACAAAATTAACAAGATTAATTTTATATATTTTTTATAAAAAAAATATATATTGTTCTGCAGTTAGTACTTTTTACGAACGTTTTTTTGTTTTTTTATATTATTTAATATATTATTTAATTTTTTTAAATGACTTATCCAATGATGTTAAAATTTCATAAGAATCTTTTTTTACTAAAACATCATCTTCGATTCTTACTCCACCAAAATTTGGAAGATAAATTCCAGGCTCAATTGTTATTATCATTCCCTCTTTTAATATTTTATTCTCTGCCTTAAAAGAAACTCCTGGATACTCATGAATTTGAAGTCCGATACCATGTCCTAATCCATGACCAAAGTATTCTCCGTATCCTTTTTCTTTAATAAAATCTCTAGCTATTGCATCTAATTCATGGACTGAAATTCCTGCTCTAACCTCTTTTATTGCTTTTTCGTTTGCTTGTTTTACAATCTCATATATCTCTAAATGTTTTTCTGACGGATTATTCCCTACGTAAAATGTTCTTGTTATATCTGAAGCATATCCTTTATAAAAACATCCATAATCTATTGTCAAAAAACCTTCCTCTATTTTTTTATCACTAGCTACACCATGAGGTAAAGCTGATCTTTCATTAGATACAACAATAAGGTCAAACGATGGCTTTGAAGCTCCTAATTTTCTCATTTGATATTCTAGTTCTGCTGCAATCTCACTCTCTTTTACTCCAATTTTAATTTTAGGAATTGTTAACTCTAAAGCTTTTTCTGCAATCTCTACAGATTTTTTTATTATTTCTATCTCTTTTTCTGACTTTATTTCTCTTATCTTTATAAAATTAT
Organism: Cetobacterium sp.; assembly: GCF_051653945.1. GTDB lineage: Bacteria > Fusobacteriota > Fusobacteriia > Fusobacteriales > Fusobacteriaceae > Cetobacterium_A. Next base: position 27,473 of record NZ_JBOFXD010000055.1, on the reverse strand, counting down.
CATCTAAATATACATATTCTAAACTTGGGAAGTTACTCTCAAAAAGTTTAAATTGGTCTAACGTCACATTTTGATTTTCAATACCTAACTTCTCAACTTTGAATTCTTTTAATATCTCTCCAATTTTTTTTAATGTAGATATATTTTCACAAATTAATTCATAACCATTTTTTTCCACTTGTTCTTTCCCCTGAGCTACATATCTAAAATCAGTTATAAAAAATCTCTTTTCTCCTACTATCAATGCTACTCCTGTTGTTCCTGTAAATCCTGTAAAATATCTTACATTAAGCAGATTAGTAATTAAAATTGCATCAACATTTTTTTCCTTCATTAACTTTTTTAAATTCATCAAATTACCCCCTTAAAATATTATTTTTCCTCCACCTATTACTAAGTCATCGCTATATATTACTAAATGCTGGCCTTTTGCATTTTGTGGATTTTCATCTTCATATTCAAAATATATTTTTTCGTTTTCTTTAATTACTTTACCATAAAAACCTTGGCTTGAAAACCTTGGTTTTGCTAAAACTCTCATTGCTTCTAATTCATCAAAAGAAATATGTGCCTTAAAGTTTTCTAGCTCCACTATTTTTTTATACAGCTCTGAGTAATCGCCTAAAATTATTTCATTTGTTTCTGGTAAAATATCAACAATAAAATATATTTTAGAAAATAGGACTCCCAGTCCTCTTCTTTGACCAATTGTATATAGTTGATATCCTTGGTGTTGACCTAAAATTTTACCAGTTTTATCTAAATAGTTTCCAGGTTTAATCTTATCACCCAACATTTTTTTTAAAAATTCTAAATATCCCTCTTTAGCAAAACATATGCCTTGACTATCCTTTTTATCAAAAACTTTTACTCCATATTTTTTAGCCTTTTCCCTAACAATAGTTTTTTCATATTTAGCTAGAGGAAATATCATTCTCTCTATTATTTCAGGCTCTATTCTATATAGCATATATCCCTGATCTTTTCTTACGTCCTTTGGTTTTTTAAATAGATTTCTTTTAAATCTATTTTCTTTACTTATCTCGCAGTAGTGACCAGTTGCTATATAATACGCTTCTTTCAAATTAGCAATCTCTATTAATTTTTTTATTTTTATTATCTCATCACAAACTACACAAGGTGATGGTGTCATTCCTTTTGAATACTCGTCTATAAAATACTTAACAATTTTTTCATTAAATTCATCTACAATATCCAAAACTATATGCTCTATATTTAACTCTTTTCCAAGAGATATTGCATCTTTCAAATCTTGTGATTCTCTCTGCTCTTTACTAACTACTAAAGTAACTCCAATTACTTCAAATCCATCCTCTTTTAACATATATGCTGAAGTTGATGAATCTACTCCACCACTCAGTCCTAAAACTATTCTTTTCTTATTCATATTTTCCTCTATTTTTTTGATATGTGAATTGATCCAATATTATATTTTTTTATTTCATTTCCTACAAATACCTCTAACATTCCATCCTCTAAAATATCTCCAGCTATCCCACTTTCCTCTTTATCAAATGTAACGATATTTATTCTTTTACCATACAGATAATTAACTTTATTAATTTTCTCTAGTATCTCTTTCCATTTTCCTTTTTTAAACTCTTGAAAATTATTATAAAAATCTTCAACAACAGTTACTATAACTTTCTCTAAATCATATGTTTTACCTGTTTTTTCTCTCAGAGATATTGCAATATTTTTAGCTTCCTCTAAATTTAGATTATTTACATTTAAACCTATTCCAATAATATAGTTATCTCTTATTTTTTCTACTAAAATTCCACTTATTTTTTTTTCATCCAAATATAAATCATTCGTCCATTTAAACTTATAATCTAAATTCTCTATTTTTTTTAATGAGTATAAAAGAGAGTACCCTATCAAAAGAGGTAGTTTCATATACTCCTCTTCTGGTATTTCTATATCATGTTTTAACACAAATGAAAACAATGCAGCTCCTTCAGTAGAAACCCATTTGTTCCCTCTCCTTCCTCTTCCCAATGTTTGAACTTTTGCTATTGCTAAATCTCCTTCTCCTACATCAGCTTTTTCTCTTAAAAACTTATTTGTTGAATCTATCTCATCAAATCTATATATTCTCATTATTTCTCCTTATAAAGAAAAAATTAGGCAGAATTCTGCCTAATTTTTTTTAGTCGTTATATCCCTCAGGATTTTCTTTATGCCACTTCCAAGCTGTTTCTATTATTGAATCTAACGATGCGTACTTAGGTTTCCATTTTAACTCGTTCATTGCTTTTTCTGAGCTAGCAACTAATTTTGCTGGATCTCCTGCTCTTCTTGGAGATACCTCTGCTGGTATTGGATGCTTTGTTACTTTTCTTGCTACATCTATAACTTGCTTAACTGAGAATCCCTCTCCATTACCTAAATTATAAACTGTACTTTCTCCACCATTTTTTAATCTATCTAAAGCTAAGATGTGTGCATCTACTAAATCCATTACATGAACGTAATCTCTTATACATGTTCCATCCTCAGTTGGATAATCATCTCCATATATACCTATTTTTTCTCTCTTTCCTAATGCCACTTGTAATATTATTGGAATAAGATGAGTTTCTGGGCTATGATCTTCTCCAATTTCTCCTGTTGGATAAGCTCCCGCTACATTAAAATATCTAAGAGCTGTATATTTTATTCCATATGCATAGTCATACCACTTTAATAATTTTTCAACCATTAATTTACTCTCACCATAAGGATTTGTTGGCAAAGTTTCATCTGTTTCTAAAATAGGTATATTTTTAGGTTCCCCATATGTTGCTGCTGTCGATGAAAATACAATATTCTTTACATTGTATTCTTTCATTGTATTTAGTAAATTCATCGATCCAACTACATTATTTTCAAAATATTTAGCTGGATTTGTCATACTTTCTCCCACTAGAGAATCAGCTGCAAAGTGTATAACACCCTCTATTTTATTATCTTTAAAAACTCTTTTTAAAAACTCTAAATCTCTCAAATCTCCTAAAGCTAATTTTATATTTTCTGGAATAGCTTCCACATGCCCTGTTTGCATATTATCTAAAACAATTACCTCTCTTTTTGCTTCTAATAAAGCTTTTACTGCATGACTTCCAACGTAGCCAGCTCCACCACAAACTAATATTGCCATCTTTATCCTCCTATGGTTTTTTCTTTATTATATTTGCTTTTTAATGTCCAGTCAATCCTTTTAAAACCCTTTATGCTGTATCTTATTTAATTTATTTAAAAAAGATTACATTTGTAAAAATAGCTAGATTATAAATCTAGCTATTTTTTACTATCTTATTTTATTTAAAATTCCCATTCCATATACAGGTCCTGTATGTGAAGCTATAGTTGCTCCTATTTCCATTCTACCTCTATAATCTAATTTTTTTGTTTTTTCTGCAATACTTCTCAGTTGGTCTGCAGCTTCTAATTCACTACGAGTTCCACCCCAACCAGTATACATTATTATTGAATTTTTTTCGTTTTTAATTAGTTTTTCCATATATGATAAAGCTCCTCTTTCTCCAAGAGCTTTCGCTTCTATACATACTTCTCCATTCTCTAATTTTAAAACTGGTTTAATTTTTAAGAATCCACCAATAACTGATGATGCTCTTCCTATTCTTCCACCTTTTTCTAAATACGAAAGTTCTTTTACAACAAAATAAACTTTCATTTTACTTTTTGTTTCGTCAATCCATTCGATTATCTCATCAAATGACTTTCCTTCTTTTACCATTTTTGCTGCTTCTAAAACTATATGTGCTAAAGCAAATGTTACGGCTTTAGAATCTACTATAGCAATATCATCCTCTTTATTAAGCATTCCTCTCGCTACTCTAGCAGCTTGTTGAGTTCCACTTAATTTACTTGAAATATGAATCGAAATAATTTTTTTATAACCTTTTTCAAGTAACTTTTCATAAAGTTCTTTAAACTCAGCTGGTGATGGTTGAGATGTTTTAGGAACTATATTTTCTTTTAATAATTGCTTCCAAAACTCTCCTTTAGAAATATCTACACCATCTCTATAATATGTATCTCCTGCTAATTTTATTTTTAACGGGATTATATCCACATCTAAGCCTTTTATCATGTCTGGTGTTAAATCAGACGTAGAATCTGTTACAATGGCAATTTCAGGCAACTCAGGGTTTCTATTTGTTATATATATATAATATGGATAATTTTCTTGTCCTATTACTAAATCTGAATATTTAATTGTAGATTTTATTCCTTTAAGAATTTTATTTGCTTCCTCAGTAGAACCTTTTCCAATACATGCAAATATATTTAATGTTTCACTATTTACACACTCTTTATATGTACTTTCAATAATCTCTTCTAATGTAGCTGCTCTTAATTTTATTTTTCCATTAATTAACGCTATATAATCTCCTTGAGATATTGATAATTCATCAACTTTAGTATCTCTAACTGCCTGAGTTATCTCAATAGAGGTATTAAATGGAAGTTGCTTTAAGATTTCATCCATTCCAAAATCTTTATTTTTTACAACATACTCTCCTTCTAACATTGTTTTAGTTTCTAAAACAGTAACTTCTTTAGAAGATCTTTCTGCTGCCATTTTAGCAGATGATATAATATTTTTATTATTTGGTAAAATAACTATCTTATCAGCTTTTATTTTATTAATTCCCTCTTCTATATCAGCAACACTTGGATTTTGTGTTTGTCCTCCTATTAATACAGCTGTAGCTCCATTATCTAAAAATAAATTTCCTAATTCCATATTATCAACAATAGCAAAATATGCTATAGGTTTACTATTTTCATTTTGAACTAGAACTTTACCTTTTCTATCAATTTTATATTGTTCAGCATCTGTCAAAAGCATATTCTTATGCTGAATCTCCATATTATCAATTTTTATATTTGATAAATTACCTAATTTACCAGCTATTTCCAGTATTAATCCTGGATTATTTGTATGTACATGAGTTTTTGTTTTCTTTGATGTTTGAGCACATACCATTGAATCTCCATAGTTTACTATTTTTGACTTGTAATCATCCAAGTCAAAATCTCCAGATTCAATTACAAACTCTGTACAATATTTAAATTTTATATCTTCAAATACATGATTTCCAGAGTGTTCCATTATATCTTTTCTTTTAGCTTGAGATTGAACTATTCTCTCCAAATCATGAAGCATTTCTGGATCAGTAATTGACTTTTCAAATCCTTCTAAAATATAGAATATTCCCTGTCCTCCAGCATCTACCACACCAGCCTCTTTTAATTTTGGTAATTGATTTGGCGTTTCTTCTACAGCTTCTTTTGCTGCCTCTTTTAAGTAAACTAAAAATGGAATAAAGTCATCTGATGAACCATTATATAGTTCCGCTTCTTCAGCTACTCTTCTTATAACAGTTAGCATTGTTCCTTCTACAGGCTCACTTACAGCTTTATATGCCTTTTCTTTAGCTAATCTAAAAGCTATCTTTACATCATCTACTGTAACTTCCTCTTTAGTTCTAACTCCCTCTAAAAATCCTTGGATAATTTGAGATAAAATCGTTCCAGAATTTCCTCTTGCTCCTAAAAGAATTGCTTCTGAAACTATATCAGCTAATTCTTCCATATCTGGCTCATGATTTAACTTTATTAATTCATTTTCAACTGCTTGTAATGTCATAGACATGTTTGTTCCTGTGTCTCCATCTGGTACTGGATATACATTTAAATCGTTTAAAACATCTGAATACTTTGATAACCATCTACTTGCAGCTATCAATAACTTTGTTAGCCTAGTAGAGTTTAATACCTTTACTTCTATATTCATTATTTTCCTCCATTTTTAGAATGTTGGTGGATTTACCACCCAAAGAGCTCTCGCTCTTTTATCTGAATTATTTTTAAATCTATGCTTTTGACTAGATTTAAAATAGAAACTATCTCCTTCGTGTAAACTATGGACAGTTTCTTCTATATATATATCTAAACTTCCCTCAAGAATAAATATAAACTCTTCTCCGTGATGAGTATAGTAACTTCGACCACTTTCACCACCTGGTCCAATTTCATATAAAATTGGTTCCATACTTTTCTCTATATTTGATGATGTTAATAAAGAGATGGTTGTATTTGAATCCACACTCTCTACATATTTTCTTTCTTTTGCCCTAATTAAATCTGAATTTTTCTTTACCTCTTCATCTTCAATTAGATAACTAACTCTTACATCTAATGAATTTGCTATTTTTTTTAAGTTCTCAATTGAAGGAGATGCTTTTCCTTGCTCTATTTGTGATAAAAAACTAGCTGATAAATCAACCATCGTCGCTAACTCTCTTAATGATAATGATTTTTCATTTCTACTTTTTTTTATTCTCTCTCCTATACTCACTTTTTATTCATCCTCCTCTAAGATTTTATATAGTTCAAATAGACTATGGAGAACTGCTTTTTTTCTTATCTTTTCCCTATCCCCTGTGAAATTGAACTTAAAACTTACCACTTTCTCTTTAACTTTAACTCCAATATAAACTAATCCTACAGGTTTTTCTTGGGTTCCACCATCAGGACCTGCAATTCCTGTCGTAGAAATTCCTACGTCGGTTGTTAATCCATTCACCATTTTTTCTGCTACTTCTTTACTAACAGCTCCATATTTTTCTATTAAATTTTTATCTACTTTTAATCGACTTACCTTTGATTCGTTACTATATGTTATTATTCCCTCTTGAAAATATTTTGATATTCCTGGTACTGTAACAATCGTTGAAGACAACATTCCTCCCGTACATGATTCCGCTACAGAAAATGAATAGTTTTTCTTTTTTAAAATATTAAAAATTTTTTCTTCAATTTTTTCTTTATCTTCACCTAATATATATTTTCCTATACTATTATATATCTTTTCCTTAATTTTTTCCACTGTGATTTTATGTCTATTTGATGTTTGCATTCTAACTATTATACCATAATCTTTGACTAAAAATTCATACTCTATATTAGGATCTATAAAATACTCCTTAATCTTCTCTTCAAGTATTGATTCTGGAATTCCAGAAACTATTATATCCTTAATATAAATTGGATCTAAATCAACACAAAATTTTTCTATATAAAATTTTAAAAATTTAGGAAACATATTATATAGTTCTCTAGGTACTCCTGGAAATGCTGCGATTCCATCTATATAAAATGCTGGTGCCATCCCCACATCATTTTTTATTGAAATTGCTCCTTCTGGCTTTTCAACCTCTTTATGATTTTTATCTAAAAATTGGATATTTAATTTTTTAAATTTTTCTTTTAACTCTTTTAATTCATCATCATCTATTGTAAATTTTTTATTCAAAAATTTTCTTATTGCCTCTTTAGTTAAGTCATCATCTGTTGCACCTAATCCTCCAGATAATATAACTAAATCACTTGTTTGTTTAGCAAATACTAAAGCCTTTTCTATTTTTTCTAATGAATCTCCTACCGTTAATTTAAAATCAATTTTTATTCCAACTTTATTTAACTCTTCAGCCATAAATACACTATTGGTATCTAAAGTTGCTCCATTTAAAAGTTCTGTTCCAACTAATATTAAAGTACATCTCATTTTATCTACCTCTTAGAAAAATATTGTCCATATACAAACCATTAAAAAATTCCCGATAACTCCAGCTAAAAAATCATCTAAAACTACTCCAACACCATTTCCAAAAAACTGCGATTTATAAATTGGACCTATTTTAGTTATATCAAAAAATCTGAAGATTACAAATCCTATTATTATAGCCATAATAGTTTGAAATATACCCACTGGATTTATTAAAAAAAGTGTTGTCAAAAATCCTAGTACTTCATCTATAACAACTTTTTGTGGATCTTTCTCTTTAAAAATCTCTCTTTCTGCTATATCACAAACATAGACAGAAATTGCAAAGAATGTCATCAAAAACATAAAATAGAAAGAATTGTAAATCATATTATTAGGAAATATTTTTTTTAAAAGTACCAATCCTATGTATATCGGAATTCCTCCTAGTGTTCCAAAAGTTCCTGGAGCTACAGGCATCTCTCCCAAACCAAACACTGTTGCTAAATTTTTAACTATTTTTCTATTCATTAAAACACTCCTTTTTCATAGTTATAAGGTCTATATATTCCCTTTCCATCTAGAATATCTTTTATCTCTTCAGGTGTTTCAGTTGTAAACTCTAAAACTAATTCAGAGACTCCAATTTTTTCTAAATATTTTCTATCTTTAAGTATATTTAATGGCTTTTCTAAATAAATTTCACTATTCCCTATACTATTTTTTATTATTGTAAACTTATCTCCTTGCTCATTTTCTATAACCTTTACTTCTTCATCTCCCAAAGATAACTCTGTGTACATAGCTCTTGGTCTTCCATAAGCCAATATAGCTTTTTTTATTTTTGTTTCTCCCATCTCTTCCAATCTTCTATAACTAATTTCAGGAGATACTATAATTGTATCTATTTTCGCTATATTAGAGAAGTGATCAAAGGCATAACGATTTGATATATTTAAATTCCATCCCAATGTTATTTGTGTATTTTTATTTTCTAAAGCCTGATATAAATTAGTTGCCATCTTATTTGATAAATCTATTTTATCTAAATTTTCTTCTCTTGCTACATCATATCCTTTAAAATATATTTTATCTATTCCGTAAGAATTCAAAATATTTATTTGCTCATCTGTTGAAACTATTGCTGATAGTATACTTCTTTTTTCGCTAGATTCTATTCTAGGTAACTTTATTAGCTCACTACAACTCTCTTTTCTATAGCTTAATATTAACTTTTCTAAAAGAATTTTTACAACATCTCTTTTTAATTGTTTTAAAGTAGAAATTGGTAAAAATATATTCTCATCCATTTCAATACTTTTTATAAATCCAACAAATGTTGTATCACCTATCTCTAACAATTTCTCACTTATTATATCTTGTGTTGTTCCTTTATTTTTAGCTTGTTCTATTATACTTTCACTTTCTAAAGATACTTTTATTAGTTCAAATCTATTGTTTAATGTTGAAACTGTTATTTTAGCCTTCTCTCCTACTTTACCTTTAAATTCTATATCTATAACATGTTTTTTATCTGTTGTTTTCATTTTTGATTCAATTAAATCACTAACTTCTTTAGAATAATTTCTAAATATATATTTAGTTCCTTCAGGAATATCTCTCAATATAAAAGTTTCTCCAGCTTTTGCTTCTCTTTTATTTCTTTCGAATTTTGTATCTATTTTATTTATGTATGTTCCACCAATTTTTTCGTAATCTTCAGATAAAAAAGTTACTCCATCTCCTAAGATTATTCTTTCTTTTAATTTTAGTTCTTTTCCATTTAATTCACCAAGATTTTTTCCTAAATGACTAGCAAAACTTTTATTCATTATATCTTTTCTATTTTTATAAAAATATCCCTTACTATAACCTCTATTAAATATTTGTGAACTTTTTTCTTCAACATTATTTCCATTAATTAATTCTTTATAATAACTTACCGTTTGAAAAACATAGTTAGGTTCTTTCATTCTTCCTTCTAATTTAATACTATCTATTCCAATCTCTTTTAATTTTTGAATCTCTTCATATCCATATAATTGATCTTTTGGACTCAATGTATATCCCTCGTCATTTCCATCAGAAGTGTATTTTTTTCTACATGGTTGTGCACACATTCCTCTATTTCCACTACGTCCACCTATAAAACTACTCATATAACAATTTCCTGAATAAGATATGCATAATGCTCCTGAAACAAATATCTCTAACTCAATATCACTATTCTCTCTTATCTCTTTTATCTCTTCAAAAGTTAACTCTCTAGGCAAAACAACTCTTTCAAAACCAATAGATTTTAAATAATTTGCCTCTATATGATTTGCTACAGTCATCTGAGTACTACCATGTAGCTCTAACCCAGGAAAATTAGTTTTTATAAACTCTGCTAATCCAAAATCCTGAACAATAACTGCATCTAATCCATGTTTATACAGCTCTCTTAAGTTTATAGCTATTGCTTCTATCTCAACATCCATCATTATAGTATTTAATGTTAAGAATACTTTTACTCCCCTTGCGTGTGCATAATCTAATGCGTCTTTATACTCTTCTAAAGTCAAATTTACAGCATTTCTTCTTGCACCAAAACCTTTTAATCCCATGTATATCTCATCTGCACCTGCTTTTATAGCAGCGTGAAATCTTTCAATGCTTCCTGCTGGAGCAACTATTTTCATATTTTTCCTCTTTCTATATCTTTGATTATTTTTTCTATTTTTTGTTTTAAATCTTCTAAACTTCCATTATTTTCAATTAAAATATCTGCTTTCATATTTCTTTCTTCTCTAGACATCTGAGTAGCTATTATTTTATTTATTAGAGCAACATCAATGTTATCTCTTTTTTTAATTCTTTCTACTTGAACTTTTAAGTCTATATCCACAACTATTATCTTATCACAATATCTCTCTAAATTAACTTCAAACAATAATGGAACATCAAAAATTACAATCTCTTTTTTATCTTTAAACTCTAAATATTTTTTTATATATATATCCACAACTTTCGGATGAACTATTCCATTTAGTATTTTTAATTTTTTTGAATTATTAAAAATCTCTTTTTTTAACAACTCTTTGTCTACAGAATTACTTTTTAAATTTATAAACTCTTTTCCAAGTTTTTCTTTTATTTCCTCTTTTACTTCTTCAGTTTCTAAAATATCTTTAGCTATTAAATCAGCATCAAAAACTTTAATTCCCATAGATAAAAAGATTTTACTAACTGTAGATTTACCACTTCCTATACCACCAGTTAATCCTAATATCATTGTCATCTCCTTAAAATAGAATATACTATATTCTAACATATTTTCTGATTTTTTTATAAAAAAAAGAGTGAAATATTAATTTCACTCTTGGTTTCATATCTATATTAAGCTGCTGTTACTTCTTTAGCTATTGGTCCTTTATTTCCATCTTCTACGATAAATGAAACATTTTGCCCCTCTTCTAAAGTTCTAAATCCATCCCCAATAATTCCAGTAAAGTGTACAAAATAATCTTTTCCCTCTTCACATGTTACAAAACCAAATCCTTTTTCTTTGTTAAACCATTTAACAGTTCCCTTTAACATCTTAACCTCCGAATAATATAAAAGTATATATAAGTCCCCCTAGGCACTTTATGGATATATTATACATTAAACAACTCCAATTTGCAATACATTTTGTTTGTTTTTTGAAGAAAAAAAAGTTTTTGTATACAATAATTAAAATTAGGACATTTTTTTATTTTGTTTATTATTATAGTATTTAAATAAAAAAAGAGAACTACAATGTAGTTCTCTTTTCAAACGAATTAGAATTAAACTAATTCGATTATAGCCATCTCAGCAGAATCTCCCTTTCTTACAGAAGTTCTGATGATTCTTGTGTATCCACCGTTTCTTTCAGCGTACTTTGGCGCTAAGTCGTTAAATAACTTAGCTACAGCCTCTTCGCTTCTTAAGAAAGCGAATGCTTGTCTTCTGTGCGCAAGAGTTCCTTTTTTACCAAGAGTAACCATTCTCTCAGCAAACTTTCTAAGCTCTTTTGCTCTAGTAACAGTAGTTTCTATTCTATCTGATAAAATTAGAGATATTGTTAAGTTCATTAACATAGCTTTTCTATGGTCAGCTCTTCTCCCTAACTTTCTATATGATTTATTGTGGTTCATTAGTCAGTTAGCCTCCTTATCTAATTATTCTACAGATCCGTTTCCATTTAGATCGAACCCAAGTTCTTTCATCTTTTCAAGGATCTCATCTAGTGATTTTCTTCCTAGATTCTTTATTTTTAGAAGTTCGTTCATTGACATTCTTGCCAACTGTCCAACTTCCTCTATCCCAGCTTTCTTTAAACAGTTAAATGATCTAACTGTTAAATCTAGCTCTTCTATTCTTGTATTTAATACATCATCAGCCTTAGCAGTTGATGTAGGAGTTTCCTCCTCTTCCTCAAGATCTACTCTTAAGTGGTCCATTCTATTTCCTAAGTCAAGGAATGGATCTAAATGATACTTTAGAAGCTCTATTGCATAAGAAATAGCATCTCTTATTTCAACACTTCCGTCTGTTTCTATGTTTAAAGTTAACTTATCGAAATCAGTCATTCTTCCAACCATTGTATCCTGAACTGAGTAAGATACTTTTCTGATTGGTGTATATATAGCATCAACTGCTATAAAGTCTACAGCCCAATCTTTCTTCTCTATCTCTTCAGCAACAACAAATCCTTCACCAGTATCAACTATGAATTCCATATCGATCTCTCTATCTGTAGTTAATGTACAAATAATTTGATCTGGATTTACAATTTCTAATCCGATATCTGGTATTATATCAGCAGCTGTAACAGTCTTAGGTCCCTTTGCAGAAAGAGTCATTTTTCTTTCTCCAGCAGTTTCTGCCTTTATTACTACCTCTTTTACATTTAGCATTATCTCAGTTACAGCCTCTTTTACACCTTCCATAACTGAAAACTCGCTTAGTACTCCGTCGATTCTAACACCTTTAACGGCAGCACCAGGTATAGATGATAGTAAAACTCTTCTCAAAGCATTACCAATTGTATGTCCATATCCTCTATATAAAGGTTCTATAACATATTGACCAGAAAAGTCACTTGTTTTTAATTCGGTAATGTTAATACCCTTAGCATGTTTTTCTATTTTTAACATTTAATCAACTCCTGTCAAAGGATTTATTATCTTGAATAGAACTCAACTATTAAAGCTTCGTTTAAATCGAAATCTAAATCGTCTTTAGTTGGGTTCTGAAGAACTTTTCCTGCGAAGTTAGCTTTATCTAACTCTAACCATGCTGGAACTGTTTTCTCTTCTACTGCAGATTTGATTAACTCGATATTTTTTGAGTTCTCAATTACAGATACTACATCCCCTGCTTTTACTCTATAAGATGCGATGTTAACTCTTCTTCCGTTAACAGCAACGTGTCCGTGAGACACTATTTGTCTAGATTGTCTTCTAGTCTTAGCGAATCCTAGTCTGTAAACTACGTTCTCTAATCTTCTCTCTAAATATTGGATTAAAGTTAAACCAGTAACTCCATCCTTTCTTGAAGCCTCATCATATAATTTTCTGAATTGCTTCTCCATTACATTGTATATAAATTTAGCTTTTTGCTTTTCGTTTAACTGAATTGCATACTCTGTAGGCTTTCTATTTGCATTTGGTCTTGGCCCTCTATTAGAAGATTTGTTAACTCCTAAAACAACTGGGTCGATTCCAAGAGCTCTACATTTCTTTAAAACAGGTTGTCTATTTCTTGCCATCTCTTTATTGTTCCTCCTTACACTTAATAAATTTCTACGATAATGAGCTTAGAAAAGTGTACTACACTCTTCTTCTTTTTGGTGGTCTACATCCGTTGTGTGGAACTGGAGTTACGTCAGTTATTTTTGTAACCTCTAATCCTGCTGCTTGTAGAGATCTTATACATGCTTCTCTACCTGATCCAGGTCCTTTCACTTTTACTTCAACCTTCTTCATTCCGTTTTCCATTGCAATATGAGCTGCTTGCTCTGCTGCGATTTGAGCTGCGAATGGAGTTCCTTTTTTAGTTCCTTTAAAACCAGAAGTTCCTCCTGATTTCCAGCTTACTACTTTACCTTCCACATCAGTAATTGCTACTATTGTGTTGTTGAAAGTTGAGTGTATATGAGCTACTCCGTTAGGAATATTTTTCAATTTCTTCTTGATTTTAGCTACTTTCTTCTTAGCCAATTTAGCTACCTCCTTACGATAAAATTCCGTTCTTATATACTACAATTAGCTTTAAACTATCTCTTTATAGGCTTTTTAGGTCCTTTTCTAGTTCTTGCATTTGTTTTTGACTTTTGTCCTCTTACTGGTAAGTTCATCTTGTGTCTTGAACCTCTGTAACATCTAATGTCCATAAGTCTCTTTATTGCAAGTCTGATCTCTTTTCTAAGATCTCCCTCTACCTTGATAGTTTCAACAATGGCTCTGATTTTGTTTAACTCTTCTTCAGTTAAATCCTTTACTCTAGTGTCAAAGTTTACTCCTGCTTCTGTTAATACTTTTTGTGAAGTTGGTTTTCCAATTCCATAAACGTAAGTTAGAGCAATCTCTATTCTTTTGTTTCTAGGAATATCTACTCCTGCGATTCTAGCCAAAATTCTTCCTCCTCTTCCGAAAATTTTATATATCCGTCAGTATATTAACTGACTAAGACTTTCTTCGGTATGCCTCTTTCGAGTACTAGCTCTACAGCCTAACATACCTTTACAGTACTTCCCATGTCAGTACTAGTTTGCAAAACTTTTCAAGTTATCCTTGTACTTGTTTGTGCTTAGGGTTTTCACAGATTACTCTGATTTTCCCGTGTCTCTTGATAACTTTACATTTGTCACAAATAGGCTTAATTGATACTCTTACTTTCACTTAATTACCTCCTCTCGTGATCATAACTTTACTTTTTTCTGTATACTATTCTTCCCCTAGATAAATCATACGGGGAAATTTGTACCGTTACTTTGTCTCCAGGTAAAATTTTAATATAATTCATTCTCATTTTACCAGAGATGTGCCCTAAAATTGTGTGTCCATTTTCTAATTCAACCTTAAACATCGCATTTGGAAGGGCCTCTAATATAGTTCCTTCTAATTCGATAACATCCTTTTTCGACATACTACCTCCTATCGAACAGAAATTCATATTATTTTAACATTTATTTTACAAAAAGTCTAGCTAATTTTTTAACATTTTTATTGTTATTTTTATTAATCTAACTCAGTTAAAACAACAGGTTTTCCATCTATTATGGCAACAGTGTGTTCAAAATGTGCTGAACGCTTCCCATCTCTTGTTACTACTGTCCATCCATCATCAGTTATATTCACTTTGTAAGTACCAATATTAACCATTGGTTCTATGGCTAAAACCATTCCTTCCTCGATTTTTAATCCTCTTCCTTTTCTACCAAAGTTCGGGATACAAGGATCTTCATGCATAGCTTTTCCTACTCCGTGCCCAGCAAAATCTTTAACTACAGTAAATCCATTTGACTCTACATATTTTTGGATTGCATTTCCTATGTCACCAAGTCTATTTCCTGCAACTGCTTCTTCAATTCCAATTCTTCTTGCTTCTCTAGTAACATCTATTAATTTTTGTGACTCTTCATCGATTTCACCAACTGCAAATGTTATTGCTGAATCTCCATAGAATCCATCCATTCTTGCCACTACATCAACACTTACTATATCTCCATTTTGAAGAATTCTATTATTCTTTGGAACTCCATGAACTACCTCTTCATTTACAGATATACAAGAACCTGCTGGATAAGGATTTATTGGCCCACCAACTCCTATTGTTGCTGGTTCAGCTCCATTTTCAATTAAATATTCTTCAATTACCTTATTTAATTCATACGTTGAAATACCTGGTTTAATATATTTTGGTAAATATTCCGTGTATAATCTCGCTATCAATTGACAAGGTTTTTTTATTTTTTCTATTTCTTCTCTAGTTTTTATTATAACCATAACTTTCCTTTCTGGTTTCTAAAGTTATCCTAAAATATTAAAGATTTCCTTTGCAATCTCATTTATCTCTTTAGTTCCATCTAACTCTACCATTACTCCTCTTTCAGAGTAGAAATTAAATAGAGGAGCTGTTTGCTCATGATATGCAGATAATCTTTTTTCCACAGTGTCCTTATTATCATCTTTTCTTATGATTAAATCTGATCCACAGTAGTCACACTTTCCTTCTACCTTTGGAGGGTTATTTTCTATATGGAAAGATGCTCCACAGTTTGGACAAACTCTTCTTCCAACTACTCTTCCAACTATTAATTCATCTGGAACATTTAAAGAAATAACTTTATCTAAACTCATATTTAACTCTTTTAATAATATTTCTAACGCTTCAGCTTGAGCTAATGTTCTTGGAAATCCATCTAGAATAAATCCTTTTTTACAATCTTCTTGCGACAATCTATCTTTTATTATTCCTATGATAGTTGAATCTGGAACTAATTTTCCTTCATCCATAAATTTTTTAGCTTCCATTCCCATTTCAGTTCCTTCTGATATAGCTGCTCTTAGCATATCTCCAGTTGAAATTTGTGGAATTCCATACTTATCAATTATGAATTTTGCTTGTGTTCCTTTTCCAGCACCAGGTGCTCCGAATAACATTATATTCATTACTTTCATCTCCTTTATTTAAAATAAAAAGGGCACGACATATGCCGTGCCAAGATTTTATAAAAATCCCTTATACTCTTTCATGATAAGGTGAGCATCTATCTGTTGTACAGTATCTAGTGCTACCCCTACTACTATTATTATTCCTGTACCACCAAAGAATATTGGTAGTCCAAAAGCTTTAAATAGTACCATAGGTGCAATTGCGATTAAAGCTAAAAATATAGCTCCACCCCAAGTTATTCTAGTTACAACTCCTTCAAGATAATCAGCCGTATCTGCTCCAGGTCTAATACTTGGAATCGTACCTCCACCTTGTTTTAAGTTTTCTGCAACCTTTTCAGGATCGAAAACTATTGAAGTATAGAAGAACGAGAAGAATATAATTACAGCAGCATATAGTATTAAATATACAGGATGCTGGTCACCAAATATTCTAGCAAGTATTACCTTTCCAGAAAACTCTCCGGGAAGCATGTTTACTACTAAAGAAGGTATCATCATCACCACTGAAGCAAATATTACAGGCATTACTCCTGAACTATTCAACTTCAATGGAATATATGAATTCTGACCCATTCCATTATTTCCAGCAAATCCTCTTCCTACGTAGTGAACTGGTATTTTTCTTTGCCCTAATTGGAATACAACAATTCCCGCAATTGTTATAATTGCAGCAATCCCCACTAATAACAAAACAGGAATAAGAAACTTACTCCCTCTCATATCTTGTATAGTTTGAATAACAGCTCCTGGAGCTCCTGAAATAACATTTAAAAAGATTAGTAGCGAAACTCCGTTACCTATACCTTTGATAGATATCTGTTCCCCTACCCACATTAAAAATATTGTTCCTGCCGTTAAAGTTGTTATTGTTGTTAAGAAAAATGTAAACCCTGGTGTTGTTACTAATCCTACCGATTGTAACCAAGTGCATACTCCAATTCCTTGGACTATAGCTATTACAATTGTTAGGTATCTAGTCCATTGAGTAATCTTGTTTCTTCCTGATTCTCCCTCTTTTTGAATCTCTTCAATCTTAGGAATAATTACAGCAAGTAAACTAAATACAATTGATGAATTGATATATGGTACAATTCCCAATGCAAATATAGATACTCTTTGGAAAGCCCCACCTGAGAACATATTAATATATCCTAGTAAATCACTTTGCGCAGTCATTTGAGCTAAACGATCAATGTCCACACCAGGAGCAGGGATATATGTCCCTACCCTAGCTACTAGGAACATTAATAAGGTGAAGATGATTCTCTCTCTCAGTTCCGGAATTTTAAATATACCTCTAAGCTTCGTTTCAAACTTTTCAATTAAACCCAAAATTCTTCACCTCACATTGAAATAACTAGTCTTTTAATTACTTGTTATTCTTTGCTACATCAGCAAAAGTTTTAACTTCAAGAATCTCTACAGATCCACCTTTTGCTTCAATAGCTGCTTTCGCAGAAGCAGAAACTTTGTGAGCTTTTACAGATACTTTCTTCTCAAGCTCTCCATTTCCTAAAACTTTGATTCCAGCAAGAGTTTTCTTTATAACACCAGCAGCTACTAATAACTCTGGAGTTACTTCTGTTCCCTCTTCGAATCTATTTAAATCACATAAGTTTATTATTGCATAATCTTTTCTGAATATTGCGTTAGAGAATCCTCTCTTTGGAGTTCTTCTGTATAAAGGCATTTGTCCACCCTCGAAGTAAGGTTTTACCCCTCCTCCAGCTCTAGAGTTTTGTCCATTGCTTCCTTTTCCAGCAGTCTTTCCTAATCCAGAAGACTCTCCTCTTCCGATTCTTTTTCTAGCTTTTCTTGGTACAGAAGGCTTTAATTCATTTAATTTCATTGATTATTGCACCTCCTCTACTTTTATTAGGTAAGATATTTGAGCAATTTTCCCCATTAATTCTGGAGTTACATTGTGCTCTCTAACATCATTCATCTTCTTAAGCCCTAGCGACTTTGCAGTTGCTATATGGTTAGGCTTTCTTCCGATTATGCTTTTTACAAGCTCTATTCTAAGCTTTGCCATCTTTTTTTACCTCCTAGCTTAAGATTTCCTTTACTTCTTTTCCTCTTAAAGCTGCAACTTCTTCAGCAGTTCTTAATGCTGCTAATCCTTCAATTGTAGCTCTTGCAACGTTGAACTTATTTCTTGATCCTTTAATTTTTGTAAGGATGTTATGTACTCCTGCTAACTCAAGAATCTCTCTACAAGATGATCCTGCGATAACTCCAGTACCTTCATAAGCTGGTGCCATCCATATAGATGTTGCTCCCCATTTACCAACGATTTCGTGAGGAATAGTCGTTCCTTTTAATGAAACCTTTACCATGTTTTTCTTAGCAGCAGCGATTGCTTTTCTGATTGCATCAGGTACACCATTCGCTTTTCCTAGTCCTATTCCTACGTTTCCTTCAGCGTCTCCTACAGCAGCTAAAACAGAGAAAGATATAGTTCTTCCTCCTTTAGTTGTCTTAGAAACTCTAGAAATCTTCAATAATTTCTCTTGAAATTGTTTTTCTTCTTTAACTAACTTAGACAAGTGAAGTCCTCCTCTCTACAAGAATTAGAATTTAAGTCCTGCTTCTCTTGCAGCCTCTGCAAGGGCAGCTACTCTTCCTGTGTATTTATATCCAGATCTGTCAAATACTATAACAGATATCTCTTTTGCTACAGCTCTCTCAGCGATTGCTTTTCCAACTAGCTTAGCTGACTCGATGTTTCCACCGTTCTTTACATTTCCTTTGATCTCTTTATCGATAGTAGATGCAGAAACTAAAGTTACTCCATTTACGTCATCAACTAATTGAGCAAAAATGTTGTTGTTTGATCTATATATAGAAAGTCTTGGTCTCTCAGCTGTACCAGAAATCTTGCTTCTGATAGATAAGTGCTTTCTTCTTCTAATAGCGTCTCTATTAACTCTCTTAAACAACTTTTTAACCTCCTTATTCTCAGCACACTAACTTTTATTAGTTAGTATTATGATTTCTTACCTTCTTTTCTTCTGATTACTTCGTCAGAATACTTAACTCCTTTTCCTTTGTAAGGCTCTGGAGCTCTTTTAGATCTGATGTCAGCAGCAACTTGTCCTACTACATCTTTCTCTATTCCTTCAATGTGGATAGTTGTATTTTTCTCAACTGTCATTTTGATTCCTTCAACAGCAGTGATTACAACTGGGTGAGAATAACCTAAAGCCATCTCTAATCCCGCATCCTTCTCAGTAGCTCTGTATCCAACTCCAACAAGTGTAAGAGTTTTCTTGAAACCTTCAGCTACTCCAACAATCATGTTGTTTAAAAGTGCTCTTGTAGTTCCGTGTATAGCTCTTACAGCTGGTAGATCGTTTGGTCTTGCAACTGTGATCTCATTGTTTTCTACATTTATTGTTAACTCTTCGTTAAACTTTTTAGTTAAAGTACCTTTAGGTCCTTTTACAGTAACTACGTTTCCTGCAGCTAATGTAACTTCTACCCCAGCAGGTACCACTATGATCTTTTTACCTACTCTTGACATATGGCTACCTCCTAGTTATTACCAAACGAATGCAAGAATTTCTCCACCCATGTTTTCTCTTCTAGCAGTTCTATCTGTTACGATTCCTTTAGAAGTTGAAACAATAGCGATTCCTAAACCTGATAATACTCTTGGCATATCCTCTACAGAAGAGTAAACTCTTCTTCCTGGCTTAGATATTCTCTTGATTCCTTTGATTACTCTTTCTTTTCCGTCATACTTTAAGTATACTCTTATATTCTTTTTATTTCCATCTGTTACAATTTTATAGTTAGAAATATATCCCTCTTCTTTTAAAATCTCAGCGATTCTCTCTTTTATGTTAGAGTGAGGAACATCTGTTTTCTCATGCATTACAGCATTTGCATTTCTAACTCTTGTTAACATATCTGCAATTGGATCTGTTAAAAACATCTATTAAATCCTCCTTTCATCAATTACCAAGATGACTTCTTCACACCTGGAATAAGTCCAGCACCTGCTAATTGTCTGAACTTAACTCTCGAAATTCCGAATTCTCTCATGAATCCTCTTGGTCTTCCATCTAATTGACATCTATTTTTCTTTCTAACTTCTGAAGAGTTCTTAGGTAATTTGTTTAGCTCAAACATAGCTTCCATATCTCCCTCGTTGATTCTCTTCTTCAGCTCAGCTCTCTTTTCAGCATATTTGTCGCATAAAGTTGTTCTTTTAACTTCTCTAGCGATCATTGACTTTTTAGCCATTTATTATTAACCTCCTCACTATTTACTTTTTAAAAGGCATTCCAAATGCCTTAAGTAAAGCTCTTCCTTCTTCATCTGTTTTAGCTGAAGATACTATAGTGATAGACATTCCTAAAAGCTTGTCAACTTTATCAAATTCGATCTCAGGGAAAACTAATTGATCTCTTAATCCTAAAGAGTAGTTTCCTCTTCCGTCGAATGAATCCGCTGGAACTCCTTCGAAGTCTCTTACTCTTGGAAGAACTACATTTACTAATCTATCTAGAAAATCGTACATTCTCTCTTTTCTTAAAGTAACTTTTGCACCGATTGGCATTCCTTCTCTTAACTTAAATCCAGCTTCTGATTTTTTTGCTTTTCTTACAACTGGTTTTTGTCCTGTGATTATTGCTAAATCAGCCATTGCAGCATCGATTAACTTAGTGTTTTGAGTTGCCTCTCCTACTCCCATGTTAACAACGATTCTGTCTAATTTTGGACATTCCATAACGTTAGATAATCCTAACTCTTTTACTAAGTTAGCAACTATCGTTTCGTTATATAACTTATGATATCTAGAAACGTATTTAGACACTTACGTTCTCCTCCTCTCTTATAAAGTTTCTCCAGATACTTTAGAGTATCTTACTTTTTTACCGTCCACAAACTTGTATCCAACTCTAGTTGGTTTACCAGCTTTCTCATCAAATAACATTACTTTTGAAGAGAACATTGGAGCTGGTTTAGTTACAACTCCACCTTGTGGGTTTATTTGTGAAGGTTTCATATGTTTTGTGATCATATTGATGTTCTCAATAACGATCTTTCCTTTTTTAGGGAATACTTTTAAAACCTTACCTGTTTTTCCTTTATCTTTTCCAGATATTACGTAAACTGTATCTCCAGTTTTTACATGTAATGACTCTGGTACAAATTTAATCTTAGGTTTAGCCACGACAATTAGCCTCCTCTCTCAATTATATTACTTCTGGAGCTAGTGAAACTATCTTCATGAAGTCTTTAGCTCTTAATTCTCTTGCAACTGGTCCGAAGATTCTTGTTGCTTTTGGGTCATTATTGTTATTTAAGATAACAGCTGCGTTATCATCAAATTTAATATATGATCCATCTTCTCTTCTTAACTCTTTTCTTGTTCTAACAATAACTGCTTTTACTACGTCTCCTTTTTTAACGTTTCCACCAGGTATTGCTTCCTTAACTGATGCCACAACAATGTCACCGATTCTTCCGAATCTTCTTCTAGATCCTCCAAGAACTCTTATAACCATAAGTTTTTTAGCTCCCGAGTTATCAGCAACATTAAGGATAGTTTGTTGTTGTACCATTAAATTATCCTCCTCTCAACAATAATTTGGATTATTATCTAGCTTTCTCTATAATATCAACTAGTCTCCATCTCTTATCTCTAGATAATGGTCTAGTTTCCATGATTCTTACTTTATCTCCAGTTTGAGCTACGTTGTTCTCGTCATGTGCTTTGAACTTCATAGTCTTCTTAACTCTCTTTTTGTAGATTGGGTGTAATGTCATTGTTTCGATAGCAACAACTATCGTCTTGTCCATCTTATCAGAAACAACGATTCCTTCTCTTACTTTTCTCTCGTTTCTCAAGATTTTGACCTCCTCTTCTTAAGAATCTATATTCTAACTTTAAGATTTAATTATCTTTCGTTTAATATAGTGTTTATTCTTGCGATCTCTCTTCTTACTTCTCTAATCTTAGCAGTGTTAGTTACTTGTCCTAATGAAAGTTGAAACTTTAGGTTGAAAAGTTCTTCCTTAAGCTCTTTACACTTTACTACTAAGTCTTCAGTAGATATTTCTCTTATTTCCTTAGCTCTCATTAGTTCTCACCACCATTCTCTCTTTTTACAATCTTACATCTGATAGGAAGTTTCATAGAAGCTTTTCTTAAAGCTGCTATTGCTTTCTCTTCAGTAACACCAGATACCTCGAACATTATTCTTCCAGGTTTAACTACTGCTACCCAACCTTCTACGTTTCCTTTACCTTTACCCATTCTTACTCCAGCTGGTCTAGCAGTAATTGGCTTATCTGGGAATATTCTAATGAAAGTCTTACCTTCTCTTTTGAATGTTCTGTTGATTCCAACTCTACAAGATTCAATCTGTCTGTTTGTTATCCATGCTGGCTCAAGGGCTTGTAATCCGTAATCTCCGAAAGCAACAGTGTTACCTCTTTGAGCTGTACCCTTCATTCTTCCTCTAAACATTTTTCTATGTTTCGTTCTTTTAGGCATTAACATGATTACGCTTCCCCTCCTTCCTTCTTAGTTGGAAGTACTTCACCGTGGAAGATCCAAACCTTGATTCCAAGAGCTCCATATGTTGTATGAGATGTAGCTGTTGCGTAGTCGATATCTGCTCTTAATGTGTGTAGAGGTACTTTTCCTTCTACTACCCACTCAGATCTTGCGATCTCAGCACCATTTAATCTTCCAGAAACCATAACTTTGATTCCTTTTGCTCCTGCTTTCATTGCTCTCATAACAGCTTGACTTACTGCTCTTTTGTAAGCTACTCTTTTCTCGATAGATGTAGCTATATTTTCTGCAACTAAAGTTGCATCTTTATTAAACTCTTTAACCTCTTGAACTTTAACTGTAACTTTTCTTCCAGTCATTGCTTCAAGTTTAGCTCTTAATGATTCTATTTCAGAACCTTTTCTTCCGATGATTATTCCAGCTTTAGCTGTGTGTATTAAAACTACAACGTGTGACGGAGAAGTTCTCTCGATTTTTACCTTCGAAATTCCCGCGTGGAAGTAGTTCTTTTTGATCATTTCTCTGATCTTTGTATCTTCATGGAAGAACTTTGCGTATTCTTTTTTATCTGCATACCAGATAGAATCCCAAGTTCTTGTTATTCCAAGTCTCAGTCCTCTAGGGTCTACTTTTTGTCCCACAGTCTTACCTCCTTACTACTTTTCAGACACTGCCACAACAATGTGTGCTGTTGGTTTTCTTATTATATCTGCTCTTCCCATCGCTCTTGGCATTATTCTCTTAAGCGCTGGTCCGTCGTTTATCATTATAGTTGATACTACTAACTTCTCCTCGTCCATGTTGAAGTTGTTAGTTGCATTAGCAATTGCTGATGCTAGTGTTTTCTTTATAAATCTAGCTGCTTTTTTGTTAGTAAACTCTAACGTATCCAAAGCTTCTAATGCTGATTTTCCTCTCACTAAGTCTGCTACAAGTCTAGCTTTTCTTGGAGATAATCTTACGAATCTAGTTATTGCTCTAGCTTCCACTAGTCCAACCTCCTTTTCCTACTATCAATTTATTAATTTAAAATCGATTATTTTTTCTTTTTCTTTTTGTCTACACCGTGACCATAGTATGTTCTAGTTGGTGCGAACTCACCTAGTTTATGTCCAACCATTTGCTCAGTTACATGAACTGGTATGTGCTTTTTACCATTGTAAACACCAAATGTCAATCCTATAAAGTTAGGGAATATTGTTGATCTTCTAGACCAAGTCTTTATTACCGCTTTTATATTCTCAGTAGCTACTGCTTCCTCAACTTTTTTCATTAAGTGGTGGTCACAAAAAGGTCCTTTTTTTAATGATCTAGCCATTACCTATTAGCCTCCTCTCGAAAATTACTTTTCGTTTCTTCTTCTTACGATAAACTTGTCCGAAGTTTTTCTTCCTCTTGTCTTAACACCATGAGCTGGTTTACCCCAAGGAGTCATAGGAGATTTTCTTCCAACTGGAGCTTTACCTTCTCCTCCACCGTGTGGGTGATCACAAGGGTTCATTACAGATCCTCTTACGTGAGGTCTTCTTCCTTTGTGTCTGTTTCTTCCAGCTTTACCTAGTGATACTAGGCTGTGCTCAGAGTTTCCTACTTCACCGATAGTTGCCATACATTCTCCGTGAATTAATCTTAATTCACCTGATGGTAACTGAACGTGACAGTAAGTTCCTTCTTTTGCAACTAGTCTTGCTGCAGTTCCTGCAGATCTAACTAATTGTCCACCCTTTCCTCTTTGTAACTCAACGTTGTGTATCTGTGATCCAACAGGCATCTCTTTTAATTTAAGAGCATTTCCTGGCTTTATTTCAGCATTTGAACCAGCCATTACGATATCACCTTTTTTAAGTCCCTTTGGAGCAAGAATATATCTCTTTTCTCCGTCTGCGTACGATAGTAATGCAATGTTTGCAGTTCTATTTGGATCGTACTCTAGTGATACTACCTTTGCAGGTACATCTAATTTATTTCTTTTAAAGTCGATGATTCTGTAAAGTCTTTTGTGTCCCTTGTCTCTATTTCTACAAGTTCTGTGTCCATAGTTATCTCTACCATAAGCAGATTTTAATGGAGTAGTTAAAGACTTTTCAGGTCTAACTTTATCTAAATCTTCGTTAACTAATCTAGACATATGTCTAGTACCATTAGTTATAGCATTTAACTTTCTAATTGCCATTTTGTTAACCTCCAAAATTTCCTGACCTATAATTATCTTTAGCTTTATCCTTTTATATATAAAGAACTAAACCTCTAATTATCTTTCAATTATACTTCTGCGAAGTAAGTTATTGTGTTCCCAGCAGCTAATTTAACAATAGCTTTTTTCTTAGCTTGAGTCTTGTAAAGTTTCATTCCATGTCTTTTTGTAATTGACTTTACGTTGATTGTAGCTACAGATTCAACTTTTACGTTAAATATAGTTTCGATAGCTTTTCTGATCTCAACTTTATTTGCTTTAGGACTTACCTCAAATGTGTACTTGTTGTAATCTCTTCTTAAAATCTCAGTTTTTTCAGTGATTACAGGCTTCTTTACGATATCGTAAGCAGTCATTATGCAAGCACCTCCTCGATTGTCGTTAACGCTTCCTTAGTTACGATAACTTTCTCTTGCTTTAATAACCAGTAAACTCCAATCTCATTCGGTTGAAGAACTACTGCGTTCTCTAAGTTTCTAGCTGATAAGTATAAGTTGTAATCAGCTTCTGTAGCAAGGTCATTTACAACGAATAATTGCTTTGTGTTTGCTGTTAAAGCATTTGTTAAAGCGATTATTGTTTTTGTTTTTGGAGTTTCGATAGTTCCATCAAGAACTAAGATTTCTCCAGCAGCAACTTTCGCAGAAAGTGCTGATCTTAAAGCAAGATTTCTTACTTTTTTGTTTACTTTTTTCTCATATGATCTTGGTTGTGGTCCGAATGTTACTCCTCCACCTACCATATGTGGAGCTCTTATAGAACCTTGTCTAGCTCTTCCAGTTCCTTTTTGTTTAAAAGGCTTTCTTCCTCCACCTTTAACCATAGCTCTAGTTTTAGTAGCTGCAGTTCCTTGTCTAGCAGCTGCTAACTCTGCAGTTAATACTTCATGTAATACTGCTTGATTAGGCTCGATTCCAAATACAGAATCTTTAACTTCTACAGTACCAGTTTGGTTCCCTGCTAAGTCATATATGTTTAAAACTGCCATTATTTTCCTCCTTCCTCATCTACTAACTAATTATTTCTTTACAGCTGGCTTTACAACGATATATCCGTTCTTTGGACCAGGTACTGCACCTTTAATTAGTAGTAAGTTGTTTTCTGCGTCAACTTTAACAATTTTTAAGTTTTGAACTGTTACAGTTGCATTTCCGTATTGTCCAGCCATTTTCTTGTTCTTAAGAACTTTTCCAGGCCAAGACGACATTCCTATAGATCCTCCAAGTCTGTGGTTTCTTGAAACACCGTGTGAAGCTCTGTTTCCACTAAAGTTATGTCTCTTCATAACTCCTGATGTTCCTTTACCTTTTGAAGTTCCTGTAATGTCTACGAAAGCAACCTCTGCTAAAGCATCTACTTTGATCTCTTGTCCAAGTTCGATTCCTTCTACTGAATCAACTTTTAACTCTTTAACAAATCTTAACGGCTTTACACCAGCTTTGTTAAAAATTCCCATTAATGGCTTTGTAGTATTTTTTTCTCTTTTTTCGTCAAATCCTAATTGTAAAGCTGAGTAACCATCATTCTCTACAGTCTTCTTTTGAAGAACATAGTTAGGTCCAGCTTCAACAACTGTAACTGGAATAAATTTTCCATCTTCGAAAATTTGAGTCATTCCAATTTTTTTTGCTAAAATTCCTGACATGTGTTTTACCTCCATCAAATAATATATTGGTTGACAACTTGCCCTCGTGGTTCCACCACTTTTTCTTTAAAAAAAACGCCAACTTGTATTATTCTGTAAGGATAATTTAATTCTTCAATTAGCATCAAATTACCCGAAAATCAGCCGTCTGCTTTTTTCTCAGAATCTTTTCATTCAAACAATTATGCTTGCTTTATTTCGATTCCAACACCAGCTGGTAAGTTAACTGCTGTTAAAGAAGCAATTGTCTTAGGGTTAGAGTTTTTAATCTCTACCATTCTTCTGTGCACTCTCATCTCGAATTGCTCTCTCGAGTCTTTGTTTACGTGTACTGATCTTAGTACAGTATATTTTTTAATCTTTGTAGGTAGTGGCATAGGTCCTGCAATTTCTGCTCCAGATTTCTTTGCTACTTCTACTATTTTTTTAGCTGATTGATCTAATAAAGTGTGATCATAAGCTTTTAAGTAAATTCTTAACTTGTTAGAAGCCATTTTACTTTTCGCACCTCCTTAAAAGTTTCGATTAAAAGAATCAAATAATTCTTTTGTACACTCTGGTAATTATATCACATTTTTTACAAAAAGCAAATGTTTTTTGTTTTTATTTAAAAGTTTTTTTATCTAGCTTTTTTAAGAATATAAAAGGGGACGAAGTCCCCTTCTATATGAACTAATTTTCACTATATATTTAAGTAAGATTACTTAGTAATTTCTGCAACAACTCCAGAAGCTACTGTTCTTCCTCCCTCTCTGATCGCGAATCTTAATCCTGGCTCCATTGCAATCGGGTGGATTAACTCTACCGTCATCTCAATGTTGTCTCCTGGC
>NZ_JBOFXD010000054.1:0-40569 GCF_051653945.1 Cetobacterium sp. | reverse complement strand
ATAAGTTCAGTAAAAGTAGGTATGTTATCTAGTAGTAAAATTATAAAAGTTGTTTATGAAACTTTAAAAAATACAAATGTAAAAAATATAGTTATAGATCCAGTTATGGTTTCTAAAAGTGGCTACTATCTTTTAAAAGAGGAAGCAATAGAAGCATTGAAAGAGTTTTTAAAAATTGGAACTCTTGTAACACCAAACATTCCAGAAGCTGAAATTTTAGCGGAGATGAAAATAGAATCTGAAGAGGACATGATTTTGGCAGCTAAAAAAATTAAAAAGTTAGGAGCTAAAAATGTTTTGTTAAAAGGTGGACATAGAGAGGATAACTGTACAGACATACTTTTGACAGAGAAAGATGAAGTTATTAGATTTTCAGGAGAGAGATTTGAAACAAAAAATACTCATGGAACAGGATGTACATTATCTTCAACTATAGCTTCTTATATAGGAAAAGGTTATTCTATAGAGGAGTCAGTAAAGATAGGAAAAAGATATATAACAGATGCAATAAAAAACTCTTTTTCTATAGGAGCGGGTGTAGGACCAGTAGGTCACTTTGTAGATATTTATAGAAAGGCAGGTGTTGATTTTGAATAAGGATATTACAAAAGAAGAGTTAGTTGACGAGGTTGTATTAGCTTTAAAAAATATTAAGGAGAAAACACCATTAGTTTATCATTTAACGAATACAGTAACTATAAATGATTGTGCAAATATAACATTAGCTATTGGGGGTTCACCGTTAATGTCATTTTGTCTAGAAGAGATTGAAGAAATAATTGGATTTTCATCAAGTGTAGTTTTAAATATAGGAACTATGGATAAAAGTATGAAAGAGATGGCTATAGAAGTTGGAAAGATTGCGAATAGATTAAAAAAGCCAATTATTTTAGACCCTGTTGGTGTGGGGGCTACAAAAGTTAGAAAAGACCTTGTAGATTCATTACTAAAAGAGGTAAGGTTTTCGGTAATAAAGGGAAATACAGCTGAAATAAAAGCACTTTTAAATATAAACTCTTTAAGTAGAGGAGTAGATTCTTTAGAAAAAAATGATAGCGGGGAAGAGTTGGTAAAACTTGCAGCTAAAAGATTTAATTCAGTTATAGCTATAACAGGGGAAGTTGATTATATTGGAAATCAGGATACAGTTTTTAAAGTGATAAATGGTCATAAAATAATGGGCTTGGTAACAGGAACAGGATGCATGATCTCTTCTCTAATAGGAACGTTTTTAGGAGGAGAGAATAACTCTTTAATAAGTGCATTAAGTGGAGTTCTATCAATGGGAATAGCTGGAGAATTAGCAGCTAAAAAATTTATAGGAACAGGAAGTTTAAAAGTTAATATAATAGATAACATATCCAATTTAACTGAAGAGATAATAAGAAAAAATGAAAAAATATCCTCTGCTATTTAGCAGAGGATTTATATTTTTAAAACTTTAAAGCTAGGTTTAGTCCAATGTAAAGATTGAGTATTTATTAAAAAAATATAGTGAACAAAAATAAAGTAAGATAAAAGATGATAAAAACCTACATATAAAAAGAGCTATCATTATAGCAATTTGATATTTTATAGCAACAATAGGAATAGAACCTCCTAAGATTTGACCAGTCATCATACCAGGAAGAGAAACTAATCCAACATTTGCCATAGTAGCAACAGAAGGTTTAAAAGCTAAAGTCACAGCATTTGCTATAAATGGCTTTAATGCTTCATATTTAGTAGCTCCAAATGATAAAGATAATAGATAGCTTTCTTCATTGAGTTTTAAATTATTTAAAAAATCATTTATAGTTACAATCATTCCATTTAATGTATTTCCTAAAACCATACCTGAGATAGGGATTAAGTATAGTGCATCAAGAGGATTTTTTAGATGTAGTAGAAGTTCCGAAAATATGAATATATTAAGAACTAAAGGTATTATGGTAGCTATGGCGACAATTATAAAAAATTTTCCATCTTTTATTTTAACATCTCTTACGATTGTAAAAGTGCATGCAAAGGTCATAAGAGCTAAATATGCTAAATTAATCCATGGATTATTAAGTGTTAGAATATAATGTAGATAAACACCAACTAGCATAAGTTGTATGAACATTCTAAGAATAGATTTTATAACATTAAAAATCATATGTATCTCAAGATAGTTCATAATATAAAATATAGGGATTAAAAGAATAGCAAAATAAAGAAGATTAGGTAAAAAAATATCTTGTGCCATTAAAGAATCACCGTCCTGAAGTTATCTAAAGCGTCTATTTTATCGTGAGAAACTAAAATAACGGTTTTATTAGTGTTTAAGATGTAGTTAATAACTTTTTCTTTCATATCTTGATCTAAAGAGGAGGTTATTTCATCTAAAACCCAGATTTTTCGATCTAATAAAATTATTATAACAAAAGCAAATCTTTGTTTTTCACCACCTGAAAGTTGATTTATATTTTTAGATAAGATACTAGCATCTAAATTAAATTCTTTTAAAGTTTTTATAAGAACATCCATATCTAATTTAGTTTTTAAGTTTTCTTTGTAATTGAAAATAGTATGTATCAATTTTTCAATTTTTACATTCAAAAAAGGGGTCGATTGAGGCATATAGCCAATTTTATTTCGAATAATGTTGATATTTTGTTCATTTAACTTTAAATTATCCACAAGGATATCTCCAGAATTAGGAATGCTAAAACCAAGTAAAAGTTTAAGTAATGTAGTTTTTCCTTTTCCAGAAACTCCAGAAATTAGTACTTTTTCACCCTCATTGATAATTAAATTAAAATCATTTAAAACAATTTTATTATTAAATTTAATATTTATATTTTTAAAGTCAATCATATTTCCCTCCATAAAACTTTATAGGGATTTTAACATATAAAGCAAGGAAAAACCATAAGAAATTTGTATATAAAACTAGGGAGAGTTTAAAAATAAGGAGGTTGTTTATATGACGGGACGAGTATTAAATTAGAAGAAGTTAATAACTTTGAAAAAAAATTACTAAAACATGGAAAAATTTTAACATTAAAGTCCAAAGAGGATAGTATAAATAGTTTTTTTTTAGAAAGAGGCCACAATGTTGAACACTTAAAATTAGAATCTCAAAGTGATAATGAAATCTATGAAGCTATAGGAAAAGAAAGTATTATTAAAACTATGAGAGGATTAAAAGATAGAGAACGATTTATAGGTATTTGGGCTTTAGATACTCTTTTATATTTGGATCGATTAGACTTATATTATGTTTTAAATAAATTTTATCAGGTTTTAGTTGAAAAAGGATTACTTTATCTTTCTTTTAGATTTGGGGAAGAAGATTATTTTAAAGAGGGAAGATGGAATACTTGTTTTACAGAAAAAGAGTTAATAGATTTAGTTGGATTTACAGATTTTGATATTTTAGAAATGAGTAATAAAGATGATTATATTAATGTGATATTAAAAAAGTGAGATTAAAAACCTCACTTTTTTTATCGATTATATTTTTCAGTTAAAATAGATATTTTTTTAGAGAGATTATTATCTAAAGAGGAACGGTCAACTCTCCAAACCCAATTATTTCCTAGAGTAGAAGGTGTATTCATTCTACTAGAGTCATCTAAACCTAAAAAATCTTGTATAGGAGCTATAACAAGTTGTGAATTAGAACTCCAAAGAGCCTCGATAAACTTCCAATTAATAGAACTATCCTGAATATTTCTGTCTTTTAAAAAGTTATCCAAATAATTATCACAAAACTCTTTATCTTTTTTATTTACGGTTTCATGCCATCCAACAACAGTTTGGTTGTCATGGGTACCAGTATAAGCTATACTTTTTTTAGGATATTTATGTGGCAGATAATCACTTTCCTCTCTTGAATCAAAAGCAAACTCCAATATCTTCATGCCAGGAAAACCAGAATCTTTTAGAAGTTTATGAACTTTAGGAGTTAAAAAGCCTAAATCTTCCGCTATAATATCTAAATTACCTAAAGAATTTTTAATAGCATTAAATAATTTCATTCCAGGACCTTTTTCCCATCTTCCAAACCTAGCAGTTTTTGCTTTAGCAGGAATTGACCAAAAAGATTCAAAGCCTCGGAAGTGGTCTATTCTAACTATATCATAAAGTTTAAAGCAACTTTTGATTCTTTTAATCCACCATTTAAAATTATTTTCTTCAATATATTTCCAATTATATAATACATTTCCCCAAAATTGACCATCAGTACTAAAAGCATCAGGAGGACATCCAGCAACTTTTGTAGGCTGTAACTTTTTATCAAAACAAAACATTTTAGGATTTTCCCAAGTGTCAGCACTATCGGTAGCTATAAAAATAGGAATATCTCCAATAATTTTTACTCCCTTGTTATTAGCATATAATTTTAATTCACCCCATTGCTTATCAAAGAGATATTGTAAAAAAATATGGAAGTTGATTTGATCTTCAAGCTCAAGTTTAGCTTTTTTTAAAGTTTTTTTATCTCTAAATTTATAATCTCTAGGCCATTCTAGCCAAGATTTACCGTTGAATTTATTTTTAATAGCCATATAAAGGGTATAATTCTCAAGCCACCAAATATTTTTATTTTTAAAGTTATTTAAAGTATATAATAAATTTTTATTTTTAAAATTTAAGAAGGCTTTTTTTAAAACTTTATATCGATCTATATATAACCTATCATACTGTATATTTGATATAGTATTTAATTCAGATAAGGATTTAAGATCATATTTAGTTAAAATATCTAACTCGATTAAAGAGTTTAAATCTATAAAATATGGATTACCTGCAAAAGCAGAGAAAGATTGATAAGGAGAATCACCGTAGCCAGTTATTCCCATTGGAAGAATTTGCCAATATTTTTGATGACTTTTTTCTAGAAAATCAACAAACTCATAGGCACATTTTCCAAAATCACCAATTCCGTAGTCGCCAGGTAGTGATGTTATATGCAAAAGAATACCACTTGATCTATCTTTCATAAAAATACCTCACTTTTAATTTATTGTAAATGAGGCACCAACGGGAGGAGGGTGCCTCAAAAGGGAACTGTTATATAAAATATATTATATTAGAACCAAACTTCTGCTTGAACTCCAACATTTACTCCATTTTTTCCACTGTAAGAGTTTAAATCAGATTGGAAAGCTTTTTGGTAGTCGTTATCCCATCCAGCCCAAGTAACAAATGTTCTAATTTCAGGTCTAGCCCAGAAGTCATTTGAATTTAATTTAAATGTTGGTGCAAATGTAAGTTTATATAGATTTCCATCTACATCTTTACCGTTATCCTTTTCCTCTGTCACATAGTAGTAACCAGCTTCAAATTGAAGTTCAAAGTTTTCATTGATTTTATAAACTGGTCTAGCAACAACACTAACCCAAGTTGATTTAAGACCATCAACATCAACCGAATAAGAGTCTCCTTGAGGATCTAAAAGAGTTGCATTGTAATTAAATTTACTATTTTTATTGTGTTGAGCAACAACTGTTGTAAATAAATCCCACTTTTCATTGATAGGTAAAACTCCAAAAGTACCAAGTCTAGCAGATAGAGCATCATCTAAATTTTTCTCTGCCCCTCTACCAGCTGTTCCTAAACCATCTCCTGCATTAAGTCCATAACCAACTTGTGCAAAAATTTTCGAGAAACCTTTACCACTCCAGTAATATCCAGGTGTATTATAGAATACTCCAAGTTGTAAACCATAATCAGCAGCTCCATAAGTATCATATCCTACAACAGAATTTATATCACCCATTGGAGTAGATTCAGTTAATTTACCATAAGTAGTAGTTCTATTTTTATTATCACTAGAGAATGCGGCACCTAAATCAAACTCCCAAGAACCAATGTCATATCTAGCAAGTAAATTTACAACATTTAATCCATTTTCTTCATCAGGAGATGTGAAGGCATAAGGTTTATAAGAAACTAATCCACTTTCAGTATAATCATCATAATCTCTAGCGATAACTCCTAAATCTAACATTCCCTCCCCAATTTTTATATTGTCTATTCCAGCTCCAGTTCCTGAATAATCAGTAAAATAGAAGTCTGTTATATGAATATCTCTTCTATTATAGAATCTTTTACCAGCCCAGATTACAGATTCCTTGAAAGCTCCTGAAAATACTGGAAGATTTCCCATTTCAGCATAAGCTTGTCTTAAAGCAACTCCATCATTCCAATCGTTATAATCATCAGTTCCTTTAGCAAACATGATATGCCATTTAGACCAAGAACCATTGTCCAGATAAAAGTTTTTAACTAATTCAGCTTCGATATAAGTGTCGCTTTCATTTCCAAGTCTTCCAACTCCATTTTTATTAAATACTTTTCCTTTTTTTAAATCATTATTTGCATTTAAAAGAAGTCCAGATCTACCATATCCATGAAATTCAAAACTCGGATGCTCTTGATTGTACTCTAATTTAGCGATTCTATCCTCTAAAGCTGATACATCATAAGAGTTTGTAACAACTTCAGGAGTTTGAACTACCTCTTTGGCAAAAGTTTTTTCTCCAACTGTTCCAGCAAGGATGATACAAGATAAAAGTGTAAGAACTTTGTTAATTTTCATAAATTTGACTCCCCCTGTATTTTATTTTTATTTGTTGTAAAAGTGATACAACATTCACACCAATATATTTATAACATTTTTTTAAATTTGTTCAATAATAAAACTAAAAATTCTTAAAAAAAACATAAAAATATAAAAAAGTACATATTTTTTTAAAAAACTATTGACTAATTCAAAAAAATGAGGTAATAATATTGTTGTATTTAAAGTACAACAAAAATTAAGGAGGGGTAAAATGAGAAACATTTTAAAAAAACCGCTATTAGTATTGGTAGCAGGAACATTATTTTCAACAATTGCTTTAGGAAAAGCCACTGAAATAACTTTATGGGAACAAATGGAGCCAGCAGTAAGACCTACTTATATAAAAATAGTTGATGAATTTATGAAGAAGAATCCAGATGTTAAGGTAAATGTAGTTCATTATTCCAATGAAGATTTAAGAACTCAGTTTCAAAATGCATCTTTAGCAGGTCAAGGTCCAGATATAGTTTATGGTCCAAATGATAATATAGGAATTTTTATGGTTTCAGATTTAATTAAGCCAATTGATAAAGTTGTACCTAAGGATTTGGTTCAAAAATTTAATGAAGGAGCTTTAAAAAGTGGTATGTATGATAATCAATTATATCTATTACCAGAGTTTTTAGGAAATCAAATAGCTCTTTTATATAACAAAGATATGGTAGCTAATGCACCAAAAAATTGGGAAGAGTTTTTAAAAATAGCAAAATCAAATAGGGCTGTAGATGCAAAAGATAAAGCTAATTCTAAATATGGATTCCTATATAATGAAAAAGAACCATTTTGGTTTGTAGGATTCTATAACGGGTTTGGAGGAGAAATTTTTGATAATAAAAATAATCCTGCTTTAGATAATCAAGCTATGGTGGATGCTTTAACTTTTGTAAGAGATATTAGAGTGAAGTATGACTTAGGAGAAGCAGGAATGGATTATGATATTGCCTCTCAACTGTTTAAACAAAAGAAAGCTGCTATGATATTAAATGGAGCATGGTCTTGGAAAGAATATGAGGATGCTGGAATAAACTTAGGAGTAGCTCCTATGCCAATTCCTTCAAAAAATGGTTATGCATTATTTACAAACGCATCTAAAGGGTATTCTTTATCAGAAAATACATCAGATAAGAAAACAGAAGCTTTAAATAAGTTCTTCGATTACATTTTTTCTCCAGAGATAAATGCAGAAATCTCTTTAAATCAATCGCAAGCTCCAGGAATAGAGGCAGCTAGAGAACTATCACAAGTTAAAAATGATAAATTAATGCAAGATTCAATTGAAACAATTAAATATACGGTTCCTATGCCAGTTGTACCTGAAATGAGAGCAATATGGGATGCTATGAGACCAAATTTAGAAGCTGTTTTAAATGGAAAAATGACTCCAGAGCATGCAGCTAAAAAGATGCAAAAAGATGCAGTAGATGGAATTAAAATTATTAAAGGTGAGTAATTAAACTGAGAGGTTGGATAAAATCCAACCTCTAAAATTAAAAGGAGACGATTATGAGTGGAAAAGGCAGACTAGTAGGTAAAAATACACCATATTTATTTATAGCACCAGCTTTTATAGTGATGGCAATAATGGTATTTTATCCTTTAGGTTATGGATTTTGGTTATCTTTAACAAATATGAGTTTAAGAACATTTAAAAATCCTGGTTTTGTAGGATTACAAAATTATATTAGAGTATTTCAAGATCCAGAAGTATTAGCAACTTTTATGAGAACTATAATTTGGACTTTTGTAAACGTATTTTTTCATGTAACTATTGGATTATTTTTAGCAATATTACTGAATAGAAAACTACCAGGAAAATCTATTTTGAGAGTTTTTCTTATAATCCCTTGGGCAATGCCTCAATATATAGCAGCTCTTACTTGGAAAGGTATGTTTAATCAAAATTTTGGAGCTATAAATTTAATGTTAGGTTGGTTCGGAATACAAAATCTACCTTGGTTAAGTGATCCAAAGCTAACTTTTTATGCAGCAATAATAACGAATATTTGGTTAGGATTCCCATTTATGATGATGATAACACTGGGAGGATTACAATCAATTCCAGCGGAATTGTATGAAGCAGCCGATATAGATGGTGCTAGTCCTTGGAGTAAATTTAAAGATATAACATTACCTCTATTAAAGCCAACTTTGACACCTGCAATTATATTAGGAACAATTTGGACGTTTAACATGTTAAATATCATAATCATTTTAGCTGGTGGATATGGAAACAAAGAAACACAGATATTAGTAACAGATGTTTATAGATTGGCATTTAATTTCTATAGATATGGATTTGCAGCAGCGTATTCAGTATTAATATTCCTATTTTTACTTGTGTTCTCTGTGATATACGTGAGAAAGAGCAATATTTTTAAGGAGGAGTCAAGATGATTGAAAAGAACATTCATTTTGAGAAAAATGATAGTTGGAAAAAAATAATTGGAATTTATATTATATTAATAATCTTTTGTTTGATAACTTTGTATCCATTATTAAATGTTTTATCTGTGGCTTTAAGACCAGGAGATCAATTATTTTCAACAAGTTTAAGAATAATACCTGAGGATGCTACCTTAGATAACTTCAGAAAAGCCATATTTGAAACGGATCTTTTAATTTGGTTAAAAAACTCTCTTATTATATCAACATTGACAGCCATAATAGGAGTGTTTATATCAATAACAGCAGGATATGCCTTTTCAAGATTTTCTTTTTGGGGAAGAAAAGTTGGTATGATGACATTTCTAGTAACACAGATGTTTCCAGCACCAATGTTATTGCTACCAATGTTTATAATATTAGTAAAATTAAAATTAATGAATAGTTTTTTAGGATTATTAATACCTTATGTGGCTGTATCAGTTCCTTTCTCAGTCTGGATGTTGAAAGGTTATTTTGATACAATTCCAAAATCATTAGAAGAAAGTGCATATATTGATGGTTGCAAAGTTTGGCAAGTTATGTATAAAATAGTGTTACCAGTTACAACTCCAGCTCTTGCAATAACAGCATTATTTTCATTTATGACAGCTTGGTCTGAGTTTGTAATAGCAAGAATAATTTTAACATCAGCAGAAAAATTAACTTTACCAGTGGGATTAGTTAATCTTCAAGGTTCTTTTAGTGCAGAATGGGGTACGTATTCAGCTGCAGCACTAATAACAAGTGTACCAGTTGTTATACTATTTATTAGTCTATCAAGATATCTTGTAGGAGGATTAACTGTTGGAGGGGTTAAAGAATAGGAGGATATTTTGATAGAAAATGAAAAAATTTTAGAAAATTTAGAGAAAATTGGTTTTGGAAGAAAAGAGGCGGAGGTTTTTTTAGAGTTAGTTAAAAATCCAGGAGCCAATGGCTCTCAAATTGCAAAAGCTCTTGGATATCCAAGAACAACAGTTTACCAAAACTTAGATATTTTACAAAAAAAAGGATATATTAATTCATATTTAGATAAAGAAATAACTTTGTATGAAGCGATTGATTTAAATGAACTTTTTGAAAATTATAAAAAGGAAGTAAATAGTGCAACAAAGTTTTTAAAGGATGAGTTGAATAAAGTAGAAGTAAATGGAAAACAAAAACAATTTTATAATTTGAATTCTTTTGAGGATGTGAAAGATAGATTTAGAAACATATTAAAAAGAGCGGAAAAAATTGTATATATAAATACTAATTTAGATTTATTTGAATTTGAAAAAGATTTTAAAAGGTTAAAAGAAAAAGGGGTTAGGGTTATACTATTTAGTTTTAATAAAATAGATTATATGAGTCTTGGTGTTGAAACATATATAAGAGATAGTTTTAACTTTAATGTAACTGATTCAGAAAAAAGAATAATGGTAGCAGTTGATCTATTTGCAGCAATAATAGCAAGTAACTATGAAGGTGAGTTTTGTGGAACATATTCAGAAAATAAGCTTTTAGTTAATATTGTAACAGAACATATAAAAAATGATATCCATTTAATGAAATTAGAAAATAGATTTGGGAAGGATGTCAATAAAATAATAACATTAGATTTTTAAAAAAGAGAGGGGAGTTAGATGAAAAATCTATTTTTTTTAGGAGCTTTATTATCAACAATTGCAATTACAGGTTGTACATCAACAACACCAACAAAAGAGAGTAACTCTATAGTAAAAGAACAAGGTGTAAAAATATATGGTGTAAAAGACACAACTTCAAGGGATTATCCACTAATTTTAAAAAATAACGAAATATCCACAGATAAGTTTATTATGAATATTGTATTTAATAAAGACAGTATAGATATTTCAATAAAAAATATATCTAAAGATGTTGTTTTCATAAATTGGTCAGGTGCAAAATATATTGGATTTAATGGAAAAGAGCAAAGATTTTTTGATATGAATGAAAAATCTAAAGGATTTTATACAAAAGCTTTAGATTTTGGATTAAGACCAGGAGAATCTACCTCAGCAAAATTAGTTCCTGTTGATAATTTGAAAGTTCTATTTGGAAGTTCAGCAAATTCTCAAGATATTTTTATAAATAAATCTTTATTTGAAGGAGAGAATTTGACGAAAGATTATGCACAAATGATTATACCTATAAACCTTGATTCTAAAAAAGGACCAATAATAACACCAAATATTTATTTTGGAAATGGAAATAGCTCTAAGGAAGTATATCAATTGTTGCAAACTAAAGTGAATAAAAAAATAGTAAAATCTAATACTCAAGAAACATCAGAGTTAAAAAATATAAAAGCTGAAAATAATAAATTAACTGATGAAATAAGTAATAAAGATGAAATAATTAAACAATTAAAAGAAAAGGCTCGGTTGAAAGCTGAATTGGAAAAAAAAGAGTTAGAGATTCAAGAACTTATGAAAAAATTAAACGAAAATTAATAAGTGAGGAGAATAGAATATGCTAATTGAAAAAAATCTTTTAAAAGGTAGAATAGAAAAACAGGTAGAAATTTTATTTAATAAAAGTGTAGACGAAGCAAACTCTTTTGAAATTTACCAAGGATTAAGTAAAGCTTTAATTGAAAGTATTTCTAAAAATTGGTTGGAAACTAGAAAAAAATATGAAGGTGGAAAACAAGCATTTTACTTTTCAGCAGAGTTTTTAATGGGAAGAGCTCTAGGAAATAATTTGATAAATTTAGGTGTTGAAGGAGAAGTAAAAGATATATTACAGGAGATAGGATTTGACTTAAATGCTGTTGAGGATGCAGAAGAGGACGCTGGTCTTGGAAATGGTGGTCTTGGAAGATTAGCTGCATGTTTTATGGATTCTTTAGTAACTTTAGATTTACCAGGACAAGGTTATGGAATCAAATATAAAAATGGAATTTTTAAACA
This sequence comes from Cetobacterium sp., assembly GCF_051653945.1. GTDB lineage: Bacteria > Fusobacteriota > Fusobacteriia > Fusobacteriales > Fusobacteriaceae > Cetobacterium_A. The sequence goes on along the minus strand of NZ_JBOFXD010000054.1, from coordinate 28,635 downwards.
AAGAATAGTTGATGGATTTCAAGTTGAAACACCTGAAACATGGCTGAGATATGGAGATGTTTGGACAATATGTAGACCCTTTGATGAGGTCATAGTAGAGTTTGGAGATAGCAAAGTTAGAGCTGTTCCTTATGATATGCCGATAATAGGGTATGGAACTGAGAATGTAAATACTCTCAGACTTTGGGAAGCTAAGTCTATAAATGAACTAAATTTAAAAGCTTTTAATGATCAAGATTATGATAAAGCTTTAAAAGAAGTTAATGAGGCAGAAGATATATCAAGAATATTATATCCTAATGATTCAACAAATGAAGGAAAAAAACTTAGATTAAAACAACAATATTTCTTTACATCTGCTTCTTTGCAAGATATAGTAAGAAAATTTAAAAAATTACATGGAAAGAACTTTGAAAAGTTGCCAGAATTTGTAACTATTCAATTAAATGATACACATCCAGTAATTGCTATACCAGAACTTATGAGAATTCTATGTGATGTAGAGGGATTATTATGGAAGGATGCTTGGAAAATTGTAGAAAAAACATTTGCATACACTAATCATACAATATTATCAGAGGCATTAGAAAAATGGTGGATTGGACTTTATGAAGAGGTAGTTCCAAGAATATTTCAGATAACAGAAAGAATACACTTTCAATTTTTAAATTTTTTAGAAGAAAAATATCCCAATGACAAAGCGAGAAGAGAAAGAATGTCAATTATTCAAGGGGATCTAATACATATGGCGTGGCTTGCTATATATGGATCATTTGCAACTAATGGAGTCGCAGCACTGCATACAGATATTTTAAAACATATAGAGTTAAAAGAATGGTATGAGCTATTTCCAGAAAGATTTTTAAATAAGACAAATGGAATAACTCAGAGAAGATGGTTGCTTCAATGCAATCCAGAACTGTCTAACTTAATAACTGAATTAATTGGAGATAGATGGATTACAGATTTTTCTCAAATGAAAAATTTAGAAAAGTATTCAGCAGATAAATCTATCATTGAAAGTTTTTTAAATATTAAATCAGAGAAGAAAAAACAATTAGCAAAATATATAGAAAAGACTCAAGGTATAAAAATTAATCCTAATTCAATTTTTGATATTCAAATAAAAAGATTACATGAATATAAAAGACAACTTTTAAATATATTTCATATTTTAGATTTATATTATAGATTAAAAGAAAATCCAAGTATGGAAATTTATCCAGTAACATATATATTTGGAGCAAAATCTGCACCAGGATATATGAGAGCTAAAGGAACAATAAGGTTAATTAATGAAGTAGCAAATCTTATAAATAATGATAAAGAGATTAAAGACATGATAAAAGTTGTATTTATAGAAAATTATAATGTTTCCGTTGCACAACTTTTATTCCCAGCGGCAGATATATCAGAGCAAATATCAACAGCTGGAAAGGAAGCCTCAGGAACTGGAAATATGAAGTTTATGATAAATGGAGCCTTAACTTTTGGAACTTTAGATGGTGCTAATGTAGAGATTGTAGAAGAGGCTGGACAAGAAAATAGCTATATTTTCGGATTGAAAGTTGAAGATATAGAAAGAATGAAAAAGGAAGGGTATGACCCATATATTCCTTATGAAAATATTGAAGGATTAAAAAAAGTTGTCGATGCTTTAATTGATGGAACTTTAAATGATGAAGGAACAGGACTTTATAAGGAGTTATATGATTCGTTGTTAAAAGGAGCTTCATGGCATAAAGCAGATCAATATTTTGTATTACAAGATTTTGAAGAATTTAGAAAAACGCAAGAAAAAATAAATAGAGAGTTTTCTGATAGAGAAAAATGGGGAAAGAAAGCTTGGATAAATATTTCAAATGGTGGTAAGTTTTCATCAGATAGAACAATAGATGAATATGCAAAAGAAATTTGGAAAATAGCCCCTCAAAAAATTTAATATAAATAAGAACTACCATATGTTTATGGTAGTTTTTGTCTATTAAAAATTAGGAGTTGAAAAATGAAGATACTTGCAGTTAGTGATGAAGCAACATTGGAGAGATATTCTCCTGAAACTTTAAAAGAGATGTTCAAAGATGTAGAATTGATAATATCTTGTGGAGATGTAAGTAATAAATATTTAGATTACCTTTTTACTGTTTTAAATAAAGAGCTGGTTTATGTCAATGGAAATCATATATATGCAGGTGATCATAATATAAGTTTTTGTAAAAATATAGATGGTGGGGAAAATTGTACTGTAAAAGGAATAAAAATTGTTGGATTTGATGGAAGTCAAAGGTATTCAATGGGAGCACACCAATATAGTGAAAAAGATGTTTTTTTTATGGTTATGAAAAGTTATGTTAAGACAATGTTTAAAACAGTTGATTTAGTTATTAGTCACTCACCTATTGGGGGAATAAATGAAGGTGATGATCCAATACATAAAGGTTTTAATAGTTATAGAAAAGCAATTGATCTTTTAAAACCAAAATATTGGTTACATGGACATATTCATTTAAAAAATCATCATGAGATTCAAGAGGGCCAGTTTGAAAATACGAAAATAATAAATGTATTTGGATATAAGGTCTTAGATTTGGATTTCTCTTAGGAGGAAAAATGAAATTTGATATAGATAAAGAAGAAGCTGAAACAGCCTTTAAAAAGGCTTTGAGAAAAACTAGATTTAATTTTTTTGATAGAGAAAATAGAAAAATAAAGGAGTTTAGTATAGCAGAAAAAGAGAATCAACTTTCTAATAGAATTTATTTAGGTGTAAAAGAAGTTCCTATTGGAAAAATTGTTGGAACTGTTGAAAAAGCTCAGGATTTTGATAAAGATTTTAATCCGTTAAGAGAAGAGTCTAAAGGAAGATGGAGCTCAGTTTATATAAAATACTTAGAAAGTGGAAGTTTACCCCCAGTTATTTTATATAAAGTAAGAGAGGAATATTATGTATATGATGGAAATCATAGAGTTTCTGTAGCTAAAAATTTAAATTTTCATTCAATAGAAGCAGAGGTCTATGAATTTTTTTCTCAAAATAATGAAGAGATTGATAAACTTTCAAGAGAAAGGTTTAGTTTTGAAAAAGAAAGTGGCTTAAGCAATATAGAGTGTTCAAAAGTAGAGAGTTATAAAGAACTGAGAGAGGAAGTTAGGAAATTTTTAAATCTTTATTTTTTAGGGGAGGAAAATTTTGAAAAAGCGATTGTGTGGAATCAAAGAGTTTTTACTCCAATTGTAAATATATTAACTTCTAATTTTAAAAACTTAGAAAATGAAAATAATGGAGATATTTTTGTAGAATATTTAAAATATAAAAATACTTATAAATTAGGAAATAAATATCAAAGAGGTTATACAAACACGTTAATTGATTATTTAAACAGAAATAAAATATTATTATTAAAAGATTTAAAAACAGATATTAATTTAGATAGTTTTTTAATAGATGATTTTAGAAAACTTTATTATATTGACACAATTATATTTTATACTGATGATACAAAAGGAAAAATAAAAGCTATTAGAGAGTATTCTAAAAAACAGTTTAGAAGAGAAACCTTAATAATAGGAGAAATTGCTCTATTTAATCTAATTAATGATATTCCAGGGTTTATTATTGGGATGCAAAGATGGTTTGAACAAGTATATAATTTTTATAAGCAAGAGATTATACTAAAGTCTAAACAACTAAATTTAAATTTAGATGGATTGAATTTAGAAGAGATAGTTGAAGATTGTATAAGATATTCTAGATATTATAGAAAAAAAGAGGATAAATTATTAACAAAAAAAGAGCTTATTTATAGTTATATTTTAGATATATATCTTCCTATTTTTATTATGTTTCAAGAGAATGAAGTTGAAAAAAATAGAGATAAGCAATATTTAAAAATAAGTCAGAGTTATCTTTATTATACGAGGTATGGAGGGTTAGATAATTTAAGAGAGTTTATAGAAAAAAATATAGTGAATAAAGAGGAATATAAAATTGGAGATTTTACTTTAAGTAAAAATATAAAACTAGATTATAATTTAGATAAAGAGTTAGAAAGTTATTGGGTTTTAAAAGATTATGGAGGAACACAAAATTATGAAACTATCTATCGACTTAAAGAATATATAAAATTTTTAAATATAAAAACTTTAGAAGAAGTAAATAAAAAATTTAAAGAGGATATAGAGAAATTAATAAAAAATAGAGAGATTTTAATTCAGTATAACAACAGTAGAGTTTTAAATGTTGTAAAAGGAAAGTGGGAACAATATACGTTTATAGATTATTATGGAACGTTAGTATAAAAAGGGAACTTTTTTAAGCTCCCTTTTTATATATATTAATCAATAACTATAAATAAAGATTTATCAACATCAGCCCAATTATATACAAACTGAGCATGAGAAGCGGAAGACCTAACACACATATGTGAGATAGGAAGAGATCCTAAAGAGTTACTGTATTCAATGATACTTGTTCTTGGAAGGTCTACAGGAAATCCGTGGAAATAGCCACCACCAGAGAATCTTGTAGCATAAGGGGAATAGCCACCAGGTTCAGATTCATTTCCAAATTTCATATAATCCATTCTTTTTAATTTGTTTTGAGTTACAAAAAATCCCAATGGAGTAGCATAACTATAGGGTAACTTATCTTTTCCAGTAGTGATAGGATTTTTACTTCTTATTTTCCAAATACCTCCCACTCTTTCAAGAGTAACGACATTTTGAAAACTTCGATTTATGATAATTATTTTATCAAATCTTTTAGTTGAAAGAGTTTCTATATATCTATTTGGAATATACCAGGTACCGTCAATGTCTTTCAGTTGAACTTTAGAAAAGGTTCCATTTCGTGATAAAATTTTTACTAAACTGCCATCCCAAGCATATCTTTCAGGCTGATTTAAATTATTTTCAGAATATAGGGGAATTCCTTGATTTCTTCGAACACCATATATATCAGATTCTGGAGGAGATTTCATTTTTATAGCTGCTCCAGGTTTTCCATTTGCATTTTTATAATTTTTTAAAGATCCTAAGTTATATTGATCATGAGTAAAATTATCTATATTATCTAGTATATTAGATATTTTTGTCCAGTCATAACTTCTGTGTTGAGTATAATTATCACCTATTTTAATTATGTAGGTATCAGGTAAAGTATATTTATCATATAAAAGTTCTTTTTCAATGATAGCCGATTTAGAAAATGAAAATAATGTAAGTAGAAAAAAAATTATGGATATTTTAAAATTAGAAATTTTTATCATAGCACTTCACTCTCCTTCTATATTTAAAAGTATTCTACAAGATAATCTTCTACTCTCCTTTTATAAATTTGAATTAAAGAATGAAAATAGTGTGCTACTATTATATGTATAATTTATATATTTTTATTTTTTAATAATATCGATTAATTTTTCGAAAATATTATCAATATCATTAATATCAATAATATCTAAATCCTCTCCATTTTCAACAAAATCTAAATCACTCACTAAAAATTTTAAATTATTTTTATTAGACTGACTAATATTAGATACTTCTTTTCGAATAACCTCTATCTTAGGATAAGTACTATTTTTGAAGCCTTCTAGAATTATAAAGTCATAATTTTTAAAGAAGCCCAAGTAGAAATTCAAATCTTTTTCAATAGAATTTTCTAAAAACATATATTTACTTTTTGAAAAAATAAGTGTTCCTAAAGCACCAGATTTTATATGTTTATCAGTATCGGAATCAAGATTATCCATTTGAAAATCATGACCATCATGTTTTATGGTTCCAACTTTAAAACCATTTTCTGTAAATTTTTTTAAAAGTTTTGTAATCAAAGTTGTTTTTCCAGAATTTTTAACCCCAGAAATTGCAAAAAAATTGGTTTTTTTATTTTTAATTAAGGAGTTATAATCTTCTAAAGTGTTAATATTTTTTAAGATATTTTTATCATCAAAAATAGTATATTTTAAATCAATAAATTTAATATCAAGTTTATCCATTAGATTTAAAACTTTAAAATCGTTGCTATCAATAGCGTCTTTAATTATAGGAAGAGATTTTTTTGTATAAATTCCAAGTAACGGATGGATAAATCCTTCCTTGTCTCTAACTATAAAGGCATCATGATAAGGTGAAACAAAACTAGATATATATTCAATAAAATCTTTAGTTAAATTTGGAACATCACATGGTACAGTGAAAATATAATCTAAGTCACTTTCTAAAATCCCTTTATATAAACCAGATATAGGACCAATCTCTTTATAATCATCATCAACTCTAATAAAATCATCTACAGAAATATCCTGTTCACTATTTAAAGAGAGATAGATTTTGCTAAAATTAGAAAAAAGGAGTTTTAATCGTTCTAAAAAAGTTTCGCTATTATATTTTAACAAAGCTTTATCACAATAGTTCATTCGACTACCTTTTCCACCTGCTAAAATTAAAACGTTGATATCTTTAATTTTAATCAATTAAAATCACCCTAACCTTGTCTCCTTCGTTTAAACATGGTGTCCCTGGTAAAATTTCAACGATAGCATTTTTTCCAATAAGAGATGATATAGTTCCTGAAGAATGTTTTTGATCGTTTAAATGGATATATCCATCTTTGAAGTATCCTCTAATAAAACGCCTTTTAGAAGATTTTTTATTAAAACCACCTTTAACTATTCCTTCTACAATAGATGTATTTTTTATACTATTAGAGCTAAGTTTAGATAAAATTGGTCTTCCTAAAAGCTCAAAATTAACTAAAGATGCAAATGGGTTTCCAGAAAGAGAGAGTATTAATTTTTTATCCTTTTCAGATGCTAAAACAGGAGTTCCAGGCTGGATATTAATTTTCCAAAAGAGTCTATTTGCATTAAGTTCTTTTATTACATCGTGCATAATATCTTTTTTTCCAACAGATACCCCACCTGTAGTTATTAAGAAATCTATATTTTTAAGTTCTTTAGATATGAAGGATGAAACTAATGTTGAGTCATCACTCATTGGAGGATATATAACTCCCTCGATTCCTAAATACTTTAATTTACTAATAAGAGTAAAAAGGTTGCTATTAAAAATCTTTCCTTTTTCTAAAGTTTCTCCAGGCATAGTTAGTTCACTTCCTAAACTCAAAACTCCAACTTTAGGTTTTTTTAAAACTTTGACAGTATTAATTCCTAGAGAAGCAAATACTCCAACGTGGTTATATGTAATAATCTCACCTTTTTTCACTACAAGATCATTGAGTTTTAAATCTTCTCCCAAGAAGCAAAAATTTTCAAATGCTTTTAGTTCTTTAGTTAAGTGTAAAGTTTTAGTTTCCTCATTAAAAATTACGTCCTCTTGTTTAATAACACAATTGCACCCATCAGGAATAGGTGCTCCAGTCATTATTCTAAAAGCTTCTTTAGAAGAGATTTTTTTAGTGCAAAAATCTCCTGCAAAAATTTCAGATATAACATTTAAAGCTACTGGACTATCCTTAGTTGCCCCAATACTATCCTCACTATTAAAAGTAAAACCATCTAAGGGAGAACGATTAAATGGCGGATTGTTCATAGGAGATAAAACATCCTCAGCTAAGACAAAACCTAAACTATCTAAAATATATTTTTCTTCAATAGAGTTTAAGGGTTGTATTTTTTTTAATAGAGTTTCAAGGGCACACTCTAAGCTAATTTGCACCATATTACTAACACCTCACATAAATTTAATTAAATAATTTCTTTTTAATAATATAACATAAAATATGGAAAAAAAGTATTTAAAAGTTGTGATATAATAGAATAAAAAACTGGGGGGAATAAAGATGGAGATAGATATATATAAGTTGGGGGAAAGATATAACTTAACAGAATCGGAAGAGTTGGCCTTAAGTTATATAGTAAACAATATAGACAAAGCTTTAGAAATTGGTGTTAGAGGGGTAGCAAGAGAATGCTTTGCATCCACTTCAGTAGTTATGAATCTATCTAAAAAATTAGGATACAAGGGATTTATAGATATGGTTTATAGATTGGAATTAACTTTGAAGTCAAGTTTAGAAAAAAAGGGTGTTACAGAAAATTATTGTTTAGATTTTTCTTTACAAAAAGGAATGAAATTTAGAAATCTTTTAAAAAGAAAAAAAAATAAACCAATTTTTGTTCATGGAGTGGGATTTTCAAATCCAATTGCAAGATATATATCTGATAAATTGATGGTAATTGGTTATTTTTCTATGATGTCAGAATATATGGAGAATGTAGAAAGAGATTATGAAGAAAGACCTGTATTAATAGTAGTTTCAAAATCAGGAGAAACGGCAGCAATTTTAAATTTATGTCAAAAAGCAAAAGCAAAAGAGGTTTCTATAATAGCTTTAACAGGAGTGAAAAATAGTAGTATGGAAGAGTTAGCTGAATTAAGTTTTGTAGTAAAAAATAGTAATTTACTAGATGATAGAAATTTAGAAAAAAATGATTTTTTTGGAAATACTATATTGTTTTTTGAAGAGTTAGTAGAAGAGTATTTAAAAGTAAGAGAAAACCAAAACTGAGTGTATAACCATAAATAATGAACGAAACTATATGAATATACAAAAAGGGGATAAGAGAATTTTAAGGTTCTTATGCCCGCAATATTTTATTTAATTTTTCATAGTATTTTCAACAGCATCTAAATCTGATTTTATTTTTTTCAGGAAGTTTATTATGTCCCAAAATAAAGGGAATTTTTTTGTAGGAATGCTGGGGTTGATTTGAATCTCTGAAGTATTATCTTCTTGAAAAGTAGGTGGGGAAGTAGCTCCAAGAGCTGAAAAAATAAAGCCAAGAGAAAAACTTGTTAAAAAGATTCCTAAAATAGTTTCTAAAACACAAAGTAATCGTATATATGCATTTAAAGGAGAGATACTTCCAGAACCAACAGTTGTAAGACTTCCTAAGCTAATGTAAAGGTGATTAAGAAAGTTTTCTAAATTAAATGTAGATGGTTTATCAACACCTATAAAAAGGTTGTTTTGTGCCATTAGATTTAGAATATAATAAAAAGAGCCGAAAGCTAGTCCTAAAGTTATATATGTTAAAAAGGTTGTAAGAATATCTAATCCTTTAATCTGTCTTTTTTTGTTTATAAGCATAATAAATTGTTTAGATACTATAATGATAATTAAAGACATTGATACTAAAATAGAGATAATGTGTAAAAACTTAATAATAAAACTACCTAAAAATATGTTTAAAAAAATATAATCAATTCCACCTAAAATTGGAATCAATAAAATAAAATACAAAATTAAAAAAATGGAAAAAATTGCGTGATTACTCAAAAAAAATTTAAATTTTGGTCTAAAAAAGTATATAAAAGGATAGATAATAAAAAATATAGATATTATCATTATGAAACTACTAATAATAAATTCTCTAGATGAGTTTATTGTATTTGAAGTATAAAGTTCCCAAGCTGTAAATAAAATTGAAAGAATTAAAGAAAAAGTTCTTATTTGTTCTTTTTTTAAAGTGTTTATATTTCTGATATTCATAATATTTTTTATATTCTCTAATAGTTTCGAGAAAATTTTTTTATAATTTATCATAATTTTAAGTATCCTCCCAAAAATATTTTCTATTCAACACTTATTAAACTTACTAAAACATTTTTAATTTCCTTTAAAAATTACAGAAGAAATATTTGACAATTGGAAAAAAGAGTAATAAACTTGGAAAGTAGAGAAAGATTAATAAATTAATTTAAGGGGGAGAACAAATGTCAAAAGAAAAAAAAGATAACCTGATATTAAAATTAATTGTTGGAGTTATCGTAGGATTGGTTATTGGATTATTTTCTAGTGAATCAGTAATTGGAGTAATTCAAACTATTAAATTTATCTTAGGTCAAATTATTTCATTTACAGTTCCATTGATTATTTTAGGATTTATAGCACCTGCTATAACAAAGATGAAAGCTAATGCGAGTAAAATGTTGATGGTTATGTTGCTACTAGCTTATCTATCGTCATTGGGAGCGGCTATATTTTCAATGTTTTCGGGGTATATGATTATTCCAATGTTAAATATAACGACAGTAGTTGATGGATTAAAAACACTACCACCAATGATATTTAAATTAAATATACCACCAGTACTTTCTGTTATGTCAGCTTTAGTTTTAGCTTTGTTTTTAGGATTAGCAATAGTATGGACGGATTCTAAAAAATTAGAGGCGGCTTTAGATGAGTTTAATAATGTTATTTTATCAATAGTTTATAAGATTATAATTCCAATACTGCCATTTTTTATAGTAACAACTTTTGCAACACTTGCATATGAAGGTAGTATAACAAAACAATTACCAATATTCTTAAAAGTTGTTGTAATTGTTTTAGTGGGACATTTTATATGGTTGTCTATTTTATATACAATAGGTGGAGCTGTATCAAAGCAAAATCCATTAAATTTATTGAAGTTTTATGGACCAGCATATTTGACAGCTGTAGGAACAATGTCTTCAGCAGCAACTTTACCAGTAGCATTAGCGTGTGCTAAAAAATCAAAAAGTTTAGATGATGATATAGCTAACTTTGCAATTCCATTAGGGGCTACAGTTCATCTATGTGGATCAGTTTTAACAGAGGTTTTCTTTGTGATGACAGTTTCTCAAGTGTTATATGGAACACTTCCTTCTGTAGGAACAATGGTACTATTTGTAGTTTTACTTGGAATATTCGCAATTGGTGCTCCTGGTGTTCCTGGAGGAACAGTTATGGCGTCACTTGGAATAATATCATCAGTCTTAGGTTTTGATGATACAGGAATAGCTCTTATGCTAACAATATTTGCATTACAAGATAGTTTTGGAACGGCTTGTAATGTTGTTGGAGATGGGGCATTAGCACTTATATTAAATGGGATTTTTAAAAAGGATAAAAAACTGCAAAAATAAAAAAGAAAAAAACTCTCTAGGCTTGTAAAAAGAGAGTTTTTTTTATATAATATTCTAATCATTATTTTGCGGAGGAGATATGTATAAAAGTTATATCTATGAGGATGTAGAAAGTAGACTTGAGGAGTTTCAAGAGTTAGATAAAAGTTTTATTTTAGATGAAGAGGGACTATACTATACTATAGAAAATAAAAATGGAATAGTAGCATATACCTTATTAGAAAAGAATCTAAACAACTATGAATTGAAAAGAATTTTTGTTAAAAAAGATGAGCGTTTTAAATCATATGGAACAAAGTTATTACTTTTTATTATTAATAAAAAGATAAAAAAAGGAAATTTAATTGTAGATAAAAATAATTCAATTTCAGATTTTTTAGTAAAAATAGGATTTAAAAAGAAAGAGAATGGCGAGTTTATTATAGAAGATGTAGAAAATAAAGACTTTAGAAAAAAAGAAGGTCAAAAAACAGTAATTTCCTCAATCTTTTGGAATATAATTTTAGCTGTTACAAAAATTGGGTTTGGATATACGGGTAAATCAAGAGCTTTATTAGCAGATGGATTTAATTCACTTTCAGATGTTGTAACTTCAAGTGGTATTTTATTAGGAATTCATTTTAGTAATATACCAGAGGATGAATCGCACCCTTTTGGTCATGAAAAAATTGAAAGTGTAATTGGAGTAATCATGGGAATTTTTATGATACTGACAGCTTTTGAATTAGGAAAAGGTGGAGTAGAGATTCTTTTTTCAGGAGGGAAAAGAGAGGTTCCTCAGATACTGACGGTTTATTTTGCATTATTTTCATCAGTTGTAAAATATTTTATGTATAAACAGAAAATAAGAGTAGGAGTAGAAACAGAAAATAGAGCTTTAATAGCAGATGCTAAAGATAGTAGAAATGATATATTTGCATCATTAGGTGTAGTTTTAGGAATCATATTATCTATCTATATAAATCCAATATTTGACTTGTTGATAAGTATATTAGTAGCTGTATTGATATTTAAAGAGGGTGTTAGTGTAATATTAGAAACAACAGATACTATTTTAGATAAACAAGACATGGAATTTATCAAAGAGATAAAGAAATATATATATGAAAATACAGATATAAAAAATGCTCATGATATTATGATGAGAAAATCAGGGGATAAAATATTTTTAGAGTTACATATAAGGGTACCAAAAGATATGAGTGTTTATAATGCTCATAAAATATCAGATGACTTAGAAAATTCTATAAAAGAGGATTTCCCATTAGTCAAAAGTGTTATTATTCATTTAGATTGCTTATTGAATTAAAAAAAGTCTGCTTAATTGCAGACTTTTTTTATGCATCATCATATTTTTCAAAATCATTATGTTTTAACATTGTTTGCACCTTTTTTATATAGGCACCCTTTAACTCTGAGTAACTAGTTAGACCATGTGCAATTTTTTCTGGTGGTTCACCAGCGTGAACCTTAGTTCTAAGTGATTTGTAAGCATTAACTCTAGAAAGAGTTAGAACAAAATCTTTAACAGAGTCTTTAATAGAGTCATACTCTTTATAAGTACGATTTGTATGTTTATAAGCGTTCATACCAAAAAGATTATTCTTCTCTTTAAAAACTTTGGATGTTCCCCAACCACTTTCAATAGCTGCTTGCGAAAGAATAAGTGATGTAGGGTATTTTATCATTCTTTTTTTTAGCTCAGACCAATTATATGCTGAAACTTTATAAGATTTAAAAATTCTATCTAATTCTTTTTTTTCCTCAAAAGTATGAGAGTTTTTTTTGGATAGTACCTCTATTATAGATATATCTCTGTCAATTTCTTTGTTTACAATTTCAATACTAGGCAGGAGCATTGAAATAAAAACTTCTTTTCTACTACGTATGCTTAATTTTTTCAAATCTAATCCATCTAAAGAGTAAACATGATTGCCAGTAGGTTTATTCTCTAAATCTTTTAATGTTTTTACTTCGATAGTTTTATATTTAATTTCGTGCGGGATATGAAAATCCCTATCAATAGAGAATGAAAAAGATGAATAAAGGAAGAAAATGAGCATACTAATAATTAATTTTTTTAACATAACTTCTCCTTTATCGATATAATATTTTTAATATACATTAAATTATACATTATGATATATTAAAAATCAATAAAAAATTTACACGAAGCTAAAGGTATAGTATAATAAAAAGATATAAAATATTAAATCACGGTAGGAGAGGGCAATAAATGTTAGAGCAAAAAAAATCATTATTTTCAATAACAATTCCAATATTTTTAGAGTTGTTGCTAGTTACTGTAGTTGGAAATATTGATACTATAATGTTAGGAAGATTCAGTGATAAAGCTGTTGGAGCAGTGGGAGGGATGAGCCAAGTTTTGCTTATTCAAAATACAATCCTAAGTTTTATATGTTTAGGAACAACAATTCTTATGTCACAATATGTAGGTGCAAAAAATCATAAATCTACAAAAGAAGTGATAGCAGCCTCTTTAGTAATGAATGTAGTTATTGGTGCAGTTTTAGGATTGATATATTTAGTTGCGTGGGAATGGATTTTAGTAAAGATAAAATTACCATTAAGTCTTAGAGAGATTGGTATGAACTATTTTAAATTAGTAGGTGGACTTTGTATATTTCAAGCAATATCTCTTACAAATGGAGCTATTTTAAAAAGCTATGGAAATACAAAACCTATGTTATTTGTTAATGTGGGTGTCAACTTATTGAATATTTTAGGTAATGGAATGTTTATTTTTGGATGGTTAGGAGCACCTATTTTAGGTGTAACAGGTGTTGGATTATCTACGGTTTTTTCAAGATTCATAGGAGCAATAATTTCGCTACTTGTAATGACAAATTATTGTAAATTTAAAATTGTAGAGGATTTTAAAAAGTTCACTTATGAAAAAGTTAGACAAATTTTATCTATTGGAATTCCTACAGCAGGAGAACATTTAACTTGGAGTTTAACACAGGTTATAATTCTTGCTATGGTAAATACAATGGGGACAGTTGAGATAACAGCAAGAACGTATTTAGCACTTATATCTTCCTTTATTATGATTTTTTCAATTGCGTTAGGACATGGAACTGCTATACAGGTAGGACAACTTGTAGGAGCTGGAGATAAAGATAGGGCATATGATCAATGTATGAAAAGTTTAACATTATCTTTTATAGCAGCGGCATTAGTTTCAATTATAGTTTATTTTTTAAGATTCCAAATAATGGAGTTATTTACTAAAGATATGGAAGTAGTAAAAGCAACTGCAAAAGTATTTCCTTGGTTGATATTTATTGAAACTGGAAGGACATTCAATATTGTAGTTATAAATGCTCTTCATGCAGCAGGAGATATAAAATTTCCAATGGCAATGGGATGTATTGTTATGCTGGGAGTAGCAGCACCGTTATCATGGTTATTAGGAATAAGAATGGAGTGGGCTCTAGTTGGAGTATGGATAGCTAACGGAACAGATGAATGGATAAGAGGTTTTGCAATGTTATGGCGTTGGAGAACTAAAAAGTGGATGGTTAAAGGTTTTGTGTAGAAATAAAAAAACGGATTTTTAAATCCGTTTTTTTTTTATTTTTATTTAAATTAATAGCTTAAAATTCCAAATTTAACAAGTATCATAGCTATAGAGTAGATAACAGGGAATGTAATAACAGTTCTCAAAATAAAGAATTTAGCGACATCTAATATAGAAAATCCCATTTTTGAATTAACAAGAATCATACCAGTTTCACTTAGGAATATCAATTGTGCAAAAGAAAGAGTTCCAACTATAAATCTAGCCACTTCACTTGTTGTATTTTCAATAAACAGAGCAGGTAGATACATATCAGAGAAACCAACAATCATAGCAGGAGCCATTTGTGATGCCACTTCATGTGTAAATCCTAATCCTCTTAAAATAGGCATTAGAGGCATAGATAGAATATTGAAGAAACTAGTATTTTCTGCAATAACTAAACCAATAGATCCAACACACATAATAACAGGGATAAAAGTTACATAGATAATTAAAACTTTAAAAAGTGAATCTACAACAATCTCTTTTTCAGAAGCTTTTCCAGCTGTGGTAGTTGCTAAATGAAGAGCCTCAGCAAAACTTCTAGCTCCACTGTCATCAACTTTATAACCCTCGTAATATTCATTTTTAAATTTCTTTAAAGGTAATCTAGCGATTATAAATCCAGCAATTATAGTTGAAAAAGCAATAGTTCCATAAAATATCCAAAATATTTTAGAGAATTTTAATAAATCAGCAACAACGGCAGCAAAAGATATTCCTACTATTGAAAATGATGTTGCAATAATTGCAGCTTCTCTTTGAGTATAATACCCTTTTTGATATTGTTGATCTGTAACTACAATTCCAATAGTTCCATCTCCAAGAAATGATGCAAGAGCATCTATAGCAGCATAACCAGGAACTTTAAATATTTTTCTCATAATTGGAGCAATTAGAGTTCCAATAAATTCAACTAATCCAAAAGATGTAAGAAGTGGCATAAGCATAACTCCTATGAAAAAAGTTACCATAAGAGGGGGAATCATATCGCCAGCCATTAATCCACCAGTGTTTTCGTTACTTAAAAATTCAGGTGCAAATCCTAGTGAGATTAAAATGAACATAAAAGAACCGCCAATTCTCAAAATTCCACTTAATTTATCCGTAACGAATAAATCATTTAAGTATTGTTCTTTAAAATTCTTTTTGATAAATCCAAGAGTTGTTCCAGTAATAGTAATAACAGAACAAAACATTATTAAAAAATTAACCCAATTTGAAAAATTATTTAGAACAAAGTTTTTAAGGTGACCCATAATAATAGATGATTCACCACCAATTGTAATAGGAGCTAAGAATGCTAAAAGCCCTATGAAAGAATAAATACCAAATTTTAGTATTGCCATTATAAAAAACCTCCAGAAATTATAAAATTTCTGCCAAATAAAAAAACATACTTTAAATAAAAGTATGCCTGAATTGAGAACTTATGTTATTAAGCGTATTACTATGGCAGCTTCGTAATACTTAATTCACAGGAACATGTCGTCATCGCCATCGGCCTTAGGCTCAAAACATATAAGTGAACTAACCTCTGTTTAAATTGTTAGTTAAGTATACATTAAATAAAATAGAATGTAAAGAAAAAAATAAAATAAATAAAAAGGTTAAAATAGAATTTTAAGTAGTTATCTTTATAAATAGTGTGGGAGGCGAAGAGGTTATGTATTCGAAAGATGATATGATTTTATGGTCAATGATAGGTTCTATGGTTATAAATATTGGGAAAATAGATATTTTGGCTTTTTCACCTGAATACCTATTTAAAATTTTTAAAAAATCTAGTGAGCTAGGGATAAATATATTAAATGGAAACTATAATGAAGCGTTAGAAGTTATAAAGCTATTAAAAGATGGAGCAGAGAAAGAGAAAATTAGAATTTTTTTTAGTGATTTCAAGATATTAAAAAATTTAAGAAAACAAATAGAAGAGGAGAAAAAAATAATGGATAAAAATGATATAAAGTTTATTACATACTTTTGTTCAAATTATCCTAAAAGGCTAAGAGGATGTAAAATACCACCCTTTGTGTTGTATTATAAGGGAAAGGAAATAGATGAAAGTAATTTAAATAATTCTATTTGTATAGTGGGGACAAGAAAACCAGAAGATAAAAATATAGAGGAATTTACAGAAGAGGTTATAAAAAATATGAAGAGAGATTTGAAATATAATATAAGTGGGTTGGCTATTGGGTGCGACTTTATTGGACATAAAATTAGTTTAAAATATGATATAAAGAATATAGCTATATTAGGTCAAGGATTGGGGAGTGAAATTTATCCAAAAGAACATTTAAGTTTAGCAAATGAAATCTTAGGGAAAGGAGGAACGATTCTATCTGAAATACCTCCTAGTTTGAAAGTAAAAGGAATATATCTTCTTCAAAGAAATAGGATTCAAGCTTATTTAACAGAAGAGTTATTAATTTTAGAAACGGGAAAAAAAGGTGGAACTATAACAACTTTAAAAGTAGCTTTTTCAGAGAAAAAGAGAGTTTATATTAGAAATATAAAAATAAATCAAACCATATTTAATATGAAAAATATATCTAAAGTTACATTTATAAGTTCTTATTCTGATATAAATTTAATTAAAATTTTAACTTCTAAACCAAATACTCTTTTTACTTTTGAGTTTTCTTGAGATATAATTTAAAGATAAATCAGAAGGAGGTATTTTGGATATGATTTTATTGGATGGAGCAATGGGAACAACAATTTCAAATATATATAAAATAGAGGACAAGTGTAGGGAAAAATTAAATTATACAAAACCTGAAATAATAAGCGAAATACATGAAAAATATATAGTGTCAGGAGCAGATTGCTTAAAGGCAAATACCTTTAATTGTTCTAAAGAAGCTTTAAGAAATTATGGAGAAAATGATGAAAAATCTTATGAATACGCACTATTAGGAGGGAGAATTTGTAAAAAAGTTGCTGAGAAATATAATAAAAAAAGTATTGGAACTTTTTGTTTACCAGATAAAGATCAAATAGATGGAATTTTGGATAGTGACATAGATATTGTTATGATTGAAACAATTTATAACTTAGATAAAGGATTGGAAAGTTTAAAATTACTGAAAGTAGAAATGGAAAATAAAAAGTTAGTAAAACCTGTGATGATTTCATTTGCAGTTGATAAAGATGGGAAACTTTATTCTGGAGAGAAACTTATAGATATATATGCAAAGTTTTTAAATGAATATACTATCTCTATAGGAATTAATTGCAGTGAATTAACAAAAGAGGTCATGGAGACATTAAAAAAATTAAAAAAAGAAACAAATTTAAAAGTATCATTTCACCCAAATTCTGATGGAGATATAGAAAAATTTATAAAAGATATCAATGAACTGTTAAAAATAGGTGTCGTTGACATTATTGGTGGATGTTGTGGAACAGATTTTAATCATATAAAAATGCTTAGAAGAACTTTAGAGGAGTTTCAGAATAAAAATGGTGTACCTGACGAGAGTTGAACTCATGACCTACTCCTTAGGAGGGAGTTGCTCTATCCAACTGAGCTACAGATACACTTTATGTTTTGAATTTAACATACAAAAAAATAAAAGTCAAGATAAAAAATAGTTATAAAAAGGGAGTTTTTTTACTTGGGAAAAAAACTTCCTTTTTAGTTTTTTCATATGCTTGACATTGGGCTCATTTATAATGTATAATCAACAATATGTTTCATATAATTACAATTGCGGAGGGATTTTATGAAAAGAGTTTCGGTTTTGTTAGGAGCATTAGCTCTTACTACAGTGGCATCAGCAGCATCAACAAAAATTGGAGTGACAGTTTATCGTTATGATGATAATTTTATGTCAACAGTTAGACAAAGTATTGAAGAGGTAGCAAAGAAGGATAAAAATGTTGAAGTTTTAATGAATGATTCACAAAATGACCAATCTAAACAAAATGACCAAGTAGATGTTTTAATTGCTAAAGGGGTAAATGCATTAGCAATTAACTTAGTTGACCCAGCAGCAGCTTCAACAATTATTGAAAAAGCTAAAGCTGAAGATATTCCAGTTGTATTTTATAATAAAGAACCATCAAAAGCAGATATGGAAAGCTATGATAAAGCTTACTATGTAGGAACAGATTCAAAAGAATCAGGAGTTATTCAAGGTGAAGTAATAGCTAAGCATTGGGCAGCAAATCCAGCTTGGGATTTAAATAAGGATGGGGTATTACAATATGTTCTTTTAAAAGGAGAACCTGGACATCCAGATGCTGAAGCTAGAACAACTTATGTAACAAAAACTTTAAATGAAAAAGGAATAAAAACACAAGAACTACATATGGATACTGGAATGTGGGATGCTGCTATGGCAAAAGATAAGATGGAAGCATGGTTATCAGGTCCAAATGGTGAAAAAATAGAAGTTGTAATTGCAAATAATGATGGAATGGCAATGGGAGCTGTTGAAGCATTAAAGGCTAATGGAAAAGCAAAAACTCCTGTATTTGGAGTAGACGCTTTAGCTGAAGTTTTAGTTATGGTTGAAAATGGAGATGCTGCAGGAACAGTACTTAATGATGGACTTAATCAAGGGCAAGCAACATATGAAATTGCAAAAAATTTAGCTGAAGGAAAGAAACCAACAGAAGGAACAAAATGGGAATTAAAAGATAAAATACTAAGAGTACCTTACGTAGGAGTAGACAAGGATAATTTAAAAGATTTTAAAAAGTAGTGTGTAGGGGAGGTATGAGCCTCCCTTTCTTTATAAAATATTTAGATTTTAAGGAGTGGGTATGGAAAAATTTTTACTAGAAATGACAGAAGTATCAAAGTCTTTTCCCGGAGTAAAAGCTCTAGATAAGGTAAATTTAAAAATAAGACCTCATACAGTTCATGCTTTAATGGGAGAAAACGGAGCAGGAAAATCAACTTTAATGAAATGTTTGTTTGGAATTTATTCAAGAGATGAGGGAAAAATTTTTTTAGATGGAAAAGAAATTGATTTTATTTCGGCCAAAGACGCTTTAGAAAATGGAGTATCAATGGTTCATCAAGAGTTAAATCAAGTTTTGCAAAGAACTGTAATGGATAATGTTTGGTTAGGGAGATATCCTTTAAAAGGAATATTTGTAGATCATAAAAAGATGTATGAAGATACAAAGAAAATATTTAAAGAGTTGGAAATTGATGTAGATCCAAAAGCGAAAGTTTCAACATTATCTGTATCACAGATGCAAATGGTTGAGATAGCAAAGGCCTTTTCATATAATTCTAAAATAATAGTAATGGATGAGCCTACATCCTCTCTAACAGAAAAGGAAGTTGGACATCTTTTTAAGATTATCAAAAAACTTACAGATAGAGGTTGTGGAGTTGTATATATCTCTCATAAAATGGAAGAGATAAAAGAAATTTGTGATGATATAACAATATTAAGAGATGGTCAGTGGGTTACTACAACTAGCTTAGAGGGGCTATCAACTGATGAGATAATAAGTATGATGGTTGGAAGGTCTTTAACTCAAAGATTTCCTGAGAAAACAAATGTTCCACAAGAAGTAGTGCTTCAAGTAGAAAATTTAACAGCAAAAAATCAACCATCTATAAAAGATGTGAATTTTGAATTGAAAAAAGGAGAAATCCTTGGAGTAGCAGGACTAGTTGGATCTAAAAGAACAGATATAGTTGAAACTATATTTGGAATTAGAGAAAGGGAAAGCGGAAAAGTAATAATAAATGGCAAAGAGATAGAGAATAAAACTAGTTTAGAAGCTATAAAAAATGGATTTGCACTTGTAACAGAAGAAAGAAGAGCTACAGGGATTTTTCCTCAGTTAAATATTGAATTTAACTCTTTAATATCTAATATGACTAATTACGAAGGAAAAAATAAAATTTTAAACTCTTCTAAAATGTATGGAGATACAAAATGGGTTATTGATTCAATGAGAGTAAAAACACCAACTCAAAAAACACCGATAGGTAATTTATCTGGTGGAAATCAACAGAAGGTAATAATAGGAAGATGGCTTTTAACTAGTCCAGATATACTTATGTTAGATGAACCAACAAGGGGTATAGATGTAGGAGCTAAATATGAAATTTATCAGTTAATGCTAGACTTGGCAAATAAGGGAAAAGGAATAATTATGATCTCTTCTGAAATGCCAGAACTCCTAGGTGTTACAGATAGAATATTAGTTATGAGTAATGGAAGAGTAGCTGGAATTGTGAATACTCGTGAAACAAGTCAAGAAGAGATTTTAAAATTAGCATCATTATATTTATAAGTTACGGGAGGACAAAATGGAATTTTTTAAAGGTAAAGATACAAAAAAACTTCTATTGGATGGAGGATTATATTTAGTATTGTTGATACTTATAGCAGGAATAATTATAAAAGAACCATCTTTTCTAAGTTTTAGAAATATGAGAAATATATTAACTCAATCATCAGTTAGAACAATATTAGCTTTAGGGGTAGCAGGAATAATAGTTACTCAGGGAACAGACTTATCTGTAGGAAGACAAGTGGGATTATCAGCGGTAATTTCGGCGACACTATTACAGGCAATAACTAATGTAAATAAAGTATTTCCTAATTTAGATACATTACCAATTCCAGCTGTTATAGTTATAATAGGAATTATTGGAGCATTTGTTGGATTTTTAAATGGATTTGTTGTAGCATACTTAAGTGTAACTCCATTTGTTGCAACATTAGGTTCAATGATTATAATCTATGGTGCAAACTCATTATATTATGACTATGTTGGAGCTTCACCAATAGCAGGATTTTCAAAGAGTTTTACTAATTTTGCTCAAGGCTACTTCACAATAGCAGGATTTAGATTTAATTATCTGATTATTTATGCAGCACTAGCAGTATTGTTTATATGGATTTTATGGAATAAGACAACTTTTGGAAAAAATTTGTTTGCAGTAGGAGGAAATCCTGAAGCAGCTAAGGTATCTGGTGTAAATGTAAAAAAGACATTGGTATTAGTTTATACATTGTCTGGAATATTCTATGCTTTTGGTGGAATGTTAGAGGCTGGAAGAGTAGGAAGTGCTACAAACAACCTTGGAAATATGTATGAGATGGATGCTATAGCAGCTTGTGTTGTAGGAGGAGTTTCGTTTTCAGGAGGAGTAGGAACAGTTCCAGGAGTATTAATAGGGGTTATAATTTTTACTGTAATAAACTATGGATTAACTTTTATAGGAGTAAATCCGTATTGGCAATATATAATAAAAGGATTAATAATAGTTATGGCAGTTGCATTAGATACATTAAAATATGTAAAGAAAAAATAGATATAATAAAAAATTCTAGAGGAGTATTCCTCTAGAATTTTTTTAATCTATATATTTGATGGCTTCTTTTAACTCTAAACTTTTTTTAATATTGATGACTCTTTGATTTTTACTACCACGCCATTTGAGATTTAAATCTTTTTCTTCTATTCTAAACTTTCCATCGACTAAAATATCACATAACTCTATAAGAGATAATAGCTTTGGGTTTTCAATAATAGCTTCCCAGGTAAAACCTGACCAAATCCAGATATCCTTTTCTGGAAAAAGACTTTTAAATTTCTTTATAAAAGATACAAGAGGATCTATATTGCTGATATAAGTAGGGTCTCCTCCTAATAAAGATAACCCTTTTATACTTTTGTTATATTTTTTAAAATAGTTTAAAATATCATTTTCAATTTCTTCAGTAAATAGAGAACCATAATTTGGATCCCAAGTATCAGAATTAAAACAATCTTTACAATAGTGTGAACAACCACTGACAAAAAGACTAACTCTGATCCCTTCCCCGTTAATCATGTCTGTATATTTAATACCAGAATAATTCATAATCAATCTCCCATCATTTTACATATGTTTAACTCTATTTATAACCTCTTTTTGTTTTCCTTTGTTGAAAGGTCTAGAATCAGGTTGGGCTAAATATCCACATACTCTTCTTATAACGTTCATTTTAGTTGAATCATGATTTCCACATTGTGGACATTCAAAGCCTCTTTCTGTTGCCAAAAATTCTCCGTTGAAGTTACAAATATGACATTTATCAACTGGTTGATTAATTCCCATATAGTGAATTCCAATTGATTGAGCATATTTTAAAACTTGATATACGGCTTCAAGGTTTTTCTTTAGAGAATCAGTTTCAATATAACTAATATGTCCACCAGCTGCTAAAGTATGCCCAGGAGCCTCTAATCTCAATTTCTCAAAAGGATTTATTTTAATTTTGGAAGAAACATGGAAAGAGTTATCATAATACTCTTTATCAGTAATTCCCTCAATTGGACCAAACTCTTTTAAATCTATTTGAGCAAATCTATCACAAAGAGATTCAGAAGGTGTAGAATAAAGAGCAAATCCTAATTTTGTTTCATCTTTAAATTCTTTAACCTTTTTAGAAATATACTCTAAAATTTTAAATGTTTTATCATATGATTCCTCATCTAAGGCAAAGTTTTTACCATATATAAGTTCAGAAACTTCGCTAAGACCAATATAACCAATAGATACAGTAGCATATCCACCCCAGATTAAATCTTTGATAGTTTCTTTGGCTTGCTTCTCAGAAAGAGCACCAGCCATCCAAAGAATCGGAGCAATTTCTGCAGGAGTATTTTCTAAGTATTTAGCTCTAAATATATTATTTTCTTTACAAAGATTTAAAACCTCATCTAACTCTTTATAGAAAGCAGCTTCATTACCTCTATTTTTTATAGCAATTTTAGGTAAATTAATTGTAGTAGCTCCAATGTTGAATCTACCTGAGTATTTTTCATTTCCATTTTCATCCCACCAAGGAGATAAGAACGCTCTACATCCCATAGGATAAACAACAGTACCATTTTTAACTTGTTCTGGTGTAACAAACAGAATATCAGGATAAACAGATTTTGTCATACACTCAAAAGCAAGTTGAGATATATCCCAATTTGGATCTTTAGGATCAAAGTTTAGTCCATCACAAACAGCATAAACAATTTTAGGGAATATAGCAGTTTCTTTTTTAGCTCCAAATCCTTCCATTCTAGTTTTGAATACAAATCTTTGAACTAATTTACCTTCCCAAGATGTTTCAGTTCCTATTCCTATAGTAGTAAAAGGCGTTTGACCATTTACTGTAGATAAACTATTAATTTCATATTCTAAACCTTGCATAGACTGTTTTACAGACTCCTCTGTCATGTCTACAGTATAGTCAAAGGCACTTGGATATTTTTCTTTTAAAGATTCGTTAGAGTAATTGATATCAGTTGTAGATATAATTGAATCAATCTCATCTTGAGATAATCTCTCTATATATTTTAATCCTTTAGCAAAATGTTTTTTAAAGGTTTTAACAATATATGGAACTAATGCTCTGTCAAGGTAAGGGATAGAACATCCTCCATAAGTATTTGAAGAAACAGAAGCAATAATTTGTACGATATGTCCAACTGCAACTTCAACAGAGTTAGGTTCTAACATTTTAGCATTACCAATATTGCATCCACTTTTTAACATTTGCTCGATATTAACTAACTCACAGTTTGTTTCTCTAAAAAGAAGGTAATCTAAATCATGTATATGTATTCTTCCACTTTCATGAGCTTCTTTTAGATGTTTTGGTAGAATTCTATTTAAATAATAATCTTTCGATGAAATACCAGCTAACAAATCTCTTTGTACAGAGATTGTTTTTCCATCTTTATTGGCATTTTCATTTAACATATCTTCGTTAGATGCATCGATTAATTCGCCAATTTTTTTATATATAACTTGCTCTTTTTTTCTTAGTTCATTTTTAACAGTACGATATTCTTGATAAGAAAGTGCAATATCTTTTTCAGAAGACCCCATAAGTTTTTTTACAACAATATCTTGGATCTCCTCAACATGCATCTTAGGAGTATCAAGATTTTCTATTTGAGACGCTATTTTCTCAATAAGATCGGTATTAACTAATTTTTCTTTTTGATTAAAAGCCATAGTAATAGCTCTGATAATTCTACTTTTATCAAAGCTTACAATTGATCCATCTCTTTTAATAACTTCTTTCAAAGAAATCACCCCATTTTTATTTTTTCTTTAATTATTATACACATTTTTATATAATTCTACAAATGTGTAAAAAAGTAAAAATGGTAAAAAAAATGGTTAAAAAAAAATATTTGACAGAAAAATATAGAGTTACTAAAGCAAAATGAAGTTAAAAAAATAATCAAACTAAAAAAAATAGAGCAAAAAAAATTCATAGAAAAAAATAAAAAAACACAATATATATTGTTTGGTTTAAAAAAATAACACAAGATATTGTGTTATTTTTATTTTTGAACTTTTTAAATAATAAAAAAATAAAAAAATATTAAAAAAATGTGCTATAGTATTTTTGAAATACTAATATAAAAGGAGGGGTTTTATGTTTGATAAAGATATCTATATTTCAAGAAGAAAAAAAATAAAGGAATTGGTGGGAGATGGATTAATTTTAATTATAGGAAATTCAGAATCACCTATGTCTTATGCAGATAATACGTATAATTTTATACAAGATTCAACATTTCTATATTACTTTGGATTAAATTCACCAGATTTAATTGGAGTTATAGATATAGAAAATGATAAAGAATATATATTTGGAAAAGAGTTTACAATAGATGATATAATTTGGATGGGACAACAAAAAACTTTTAAAGAAAGAGCTGCAGAAGTAGGAATTGAAAAGTTTGTAGAATTAGAAAAATTGGAAGAGATATTAGAAAAGGCTAAGTCAAAGAAACAAATTATTCATTTTACTAATCAGTACCGTATTGAAAATAGTTTGAAAATATCTAAATTATTAGATTTTGATTTGGATGATGTAAATAAAAAGTTTTCAAAAAAATTAGTGGCTGGAATAATAGAGATGAGAAATTCGAAAAAAGATTATGAGATTACAGAGTTAGAAAAAGCTACAAATGTTACAAGAGAAATGCATCTAACAGCTATGAAAAATGTAAAGTCGGGAATGAAAGGTTATGAATTGGTAGCGTTGTTAGAAGCAGTAGCAAAAAAATATAACGCTACAACATCTTTCCATACTATTTGCACAACGAATGGCCAAATTTTACATAATCATTTTCATGGAAATACTTTTGAAGATGGAGATGTAGTTCTGTTGGATTGTGGTGCTAGATTAGAAAATGGTTATTGTGGCGATATGACGACAGTTTTTCCAGTTTCAGGAAAATTTGATTCTAGACAAAAGGATATATACTCATTGTTAATTGAGATGTTTGATAGAGCAGAAGAGTGTGCAAAGCCTGGAGTAACAAATAAGTTTGTTCATTTAGAGGTTTGTAAAGTTTTAGCTCAAGGAATGGTTAAAAGAGGTATTATGAAGGGGAATATAGATGAAATAGTTAATGCTGGAGCACATGCACTATTTTTCCCACATGGATTAGGGCATATGATAGGTTTAGATGTACATGATATGGAGAATTTTGGTGAAAATAATGTTGGTTATGATGAGATTACAAAAAGAGAAACTCAATTTGGACTAAAATCTTTAAGAATGGGAAAAGAACTAAAGCCAGGGTATGTATTGACAATTGAACCAGGTATTTATTTTATTCCTGAATTAATAGATAGATGGAAAAAAGAGGGGAAATTTGAAGAGTATATTAATTATAAAGAGGTAAAAAAATATCTAGACTTTGGTGGAATGAGATATGAGGGAGATTTTTTAATAACGGAAAATGGAAATAGAAGGTTAGGGGATAAAATGCCTAAATACTTTAATGAGATAGAAGAAATTTTAAACAGTAATAGATAATAGTTTTATAAAAGAACAAGTTTGTTTGGAAAAAGAAAAGATAAAAAGAAATAAAAACTATTTAAAAACATAGTTGACATTTTAGTACGGATATAGTATTATTAATTGAAACCGATGATCAAATAAATTTAATACCCCCCAAAAATTTATTTAAATCTTTTTATTTTAACACTCCCCCGTGTTATAAAAAACTCCTTTTACCCCAAAAGGAGTTTTTTTTATTGTAAAATATAAAAAAAATACCCTCTGAAATTTCAGAGGATATTTTTTTACATTTCAAATATATTATTTATTTTTAAAATATTGTTTTCAAAAACTTCAAATTCTATGTAAGTATAAATATCTTCAATGGTATCTTGAGATTTACTTTCAAAAGCAATAACACCTTCATTTAGGCAATCTTGGATTTCTCTCTCACTTAAATCATTATATATACTATAATAGTTGTTTTCAATCATAAAATTATTTAATTCTTCAAAAGTTATTTTTTCTCCAATTAAAGAAAGTTCGTTTTTTAACATGTAATCCTCCTATAAATTAAAATATAATAGCATAATGAATACCAAAAGATTCATTATTTTTATTTGAACTATGTTGATTAACTTGAGAAAAATGGTTATTTATTTGATAAGTGTAACTTACAGATAGATTATTGTTTAAATAAAATCTAATTTGATTTTGCCACTGTAAAGAGTCGTGAGTTTGTATATTGTATTCAGAGCTATTTTTTGCACCAAAATCATAATCAAGCCATCCACTAAATCCAAATTTCATACCATTTTCAAATTTATAAATAGTTCCACCATAAGCAATATTAAATAGATACCCATCCCATTGATCTTCATTTCGACCATAATTCTTTTCCACATATCTAGCATATAAATTTGTTTTAAAATAATCAAATTTCAGATACTTCATTTCTGGAATTGATATATAGTTACCAACACCAACATAATATTTTCTAAGGCCATTTGCATATTTCGGTTTACCATGAATATTATCAAAATCAAATTGAGTTGCAATAAACCACTCTGATATAGGCCCTATAGATAGATTAGTTCCAGTTAAACCATCAATTGATATTCTTGGTGAAATTTCACCATAAATATAATTATTATCAACCCCATTTTTATCACTCAAGCTAGAATCTTTAAAGATATTGGATCTATCAACAAACCAATATAAATCTAAAAGATTATATCTAGTTGTCCCTTGTACCTCTAAAATAACATCTTTTTCTGAAGCTCCTTGACCACTAGGTAAAGCATTTCCTTTAATAAGGCTACCTTCTAAAACAGTAAAATTCCAAGGTTCATATTTAGCATAACTTACTGTTGAAAGTACAACTGAACCTAAAAGTAAAATTTTCTTTAATAACATAATCCCTCCGTGTTAATATTCCCGTATAAACCCTTCAATCTCCTTTAATAGAAGATCAATATTTTCTTTAGTGAGTACACAAACTCTAAAAAACTTTTCATTTAATTTATCAAAAGATTGAGCCTTTCTAATAATAATCCCTTTTTCAGATAGATAATTATAAAGAGTGTTGGCATCAAACCTAGAACTTAAAATTTCACAAAGAATAAAATTACTATTTGAATTGTAAACTTTAAACTCTTTAAAGTTTTTTAATCCATTAAATAGTAAATTGAAATTTTCATTGAAATTATTATGACACATATTGATAAAGTCATGATCTTTAAACATTGCTTCTCCCATTAAAGAAGCAAAAATATTTATATTCCAAAGATTAGGAGTAATATTTAAAGAGTCTAAAATATCTCCCTTTGAAACAATAGAATATCCAAGTCTAATTCCAGGAGTGGAAAAGAACTTAGATGTTCCTCTGATAACTATAAATTTATCATACTTATTAACTAAATTGATAGCGGAAGTTTTAGATGAATCTGTAAACTCTATATATGTTTCATCAATCATAATTGGTTTTTTAAAATTTAAATAAATTTTTTCAAGGTCTTCAACAGATATCAATGTTCCTGTAGGGTTATTTGGATTACAGATAATAATCATATCAAAGCAATTAGAAGAAATAAACGATATTAGGTGGTCTATATTGATTTGAAAGTTATTTTCTTTTTCATAAAAAAATTTAGTAATTTTTGACCCAATTTTAATTAGTTCATTTTCATATTCAGAATATGCAGGTGATAAAAGTAAAGTATGTTTTGGAGATATAATTTTAATTGTAGAAGATATAAGTTCTGTAGCTCCACTACCTAAAACAATATTTTCTGAATCACAATTACAGTAACTTGAAATACTGGCCTTTAATTCTGTATAATCAGGATCAGGATAGAT
>NZ_JBOFXD010000053.1:0-10308 GCF_051653945.1 Cetobacterium sp. | reverse complement strand
TTTCCATCTCTTCCCCCCTTCCTAAAATTTAAACAAATCTCTTATTGAATCAGCTTTTCTAAATACCTTTAATTCTATTAATTTTTTCTTATAATTAAATGGATCTATTTTTATTTCTAATCCTTGTCCTTCAATCTTTGCTCCAAACCCAAATCTAACATTAATTTTTCTTTTCTCTGACTCAATTGATTATTTGATATAAGATTTTTATCTCCTCTATAATTCTCATCTCTTAACCCTTTTTCAAACGCATCTAAATGATCAGCTATTGCTAAAGCTAGTTTTTTAGGTATTTTTTCCCCAACCTTTCTACCTATCAAGTGAGTCTTTGCAACTGGTATAAATGTTCCAATTAAAACTCCTAATCCTATAAAAATGACTTCTTTATGTTCTATTAAAAACTCCATAAAATTATACCTCCTATTTTATATTAAAGTTATTTTTGATATCCAATTTATTCTAAATTCAACATTTTTAATTTCTTTATCTATTTCACTAGTATCAAAATTATATTTTATTCTTTTTTCTCTTTGCTCATTTAAATCTATAAATTTATCTTCCAATCTTCTAATTTCATTAAGCACATCTTCCTGAGTAGCTCCTTCTTCCCAATTGTTAGTTTGTTTATTCCATATTTTTTTCAACAAATCTTCAGGAGCTTCTACAATAATAATTTGATTGTTTTCAACATATTCTCCATCAATTAATAATTCTAGCTTATCATCTAATAAAATTAATTCTTCTCTAGTTTTTTCTCTAATTTGACTGTCTACAATAATTGGGTTTTGGAATTCTATTTCAGATGCTAAGTGATTTTCAATGTTCCAATCTGGATAAAAAATAGATGGATTACTTTTAAAAGTTTCGTAATCTTTTACTTGCGGTTTTGCTATTAAGTTTAATGTATTAATGTTATAAACATATATAATCATATGGTTCTCCTTGTAATTTTATTTTTATTTTTTCTAATTTTTTATATTGGGTAAATTATCGAATTTAGTTAAAACTTTGAGATTGATACACCTTATAAAGCTAGTAAATTGGTAAAAACTATAGACAATTTATCTAGGTACTCAGTTTTAAAAACCTAGTAAAATCAAGGGTTTATGTATCTAAAAAAAGTTAAAATTTTGTATAAATTCGATAATTTATTGAAATTTTAAAGCCCTTTTTCTCTTCTAATTTGAAGTATTTTACTTCTATTTTCTGCTCCCGTACGAGCTTTTATGTAGTGATCCTTTGTAACTTTAGTATCATTGTGATGTGCATATTCAGCAGCAAAATTTATATCAGAAAGATTACTTAATAAATTTATTGCTGTTTTACGCAATGTATGAGGATAAAGCTTATCATATCCAATCAACTGCCCTATCTTCTTTATTCTAGCTCTTATAGTACTCTGTTGCATTTGTACATAGCTTTCTTTACTCTTTGTTATAAACAAGTAATCAGAAGCTATATTCTTGCTCTCTCTATAGTCTAACCATTCTCTTAATATTTTTTCAGTATTATCTAAGAAAATAATATCTACAATTTTATTTCCCTTCTCTTTTACATCTTTAAAGTATCCGTTTCTAATATCTAATTGAGATAATTTTAAGTTAGATATTGCTGATATTCTAGCAGCACTCTCCAGGAATAATTCCCACAATAGTCTTGATTGAATATCAAACCTTTTAGAGTTATGCTCCATTAAAATCCTAGCTTTTATTATATCTTCTATATTTAAAAAGTAACTCTCTCTTCTCTTATCAAAAGCTCCATTTTTTAATCTATCAAGTTTATGTTGAAATGGATGATACTTGATTAGATCTCTTTTTACACACCATATATAAAAACTACTAATGGCTGTAAGTTTATTGTTAATTGTTTGGTTATTGTTCCCTCTGTCTCTACAGTTATTTATATATCTTTCTAAAATACTCACACAATTTTTTATTGTTGCTTCAGATAACAATAATTTATTCCCTTCATGTTCCTTTAAATAGCTTAAATAGTCTATCATTCTACTCTTATACATTTTATATGTCGTATTCATTGTCTCATAATTTCTAGCCTTATTAGAATCTAAATACATCTCATAGACTTCCATATTCTTCTCGTTGTAATTCATTATTGTTCCTCCTAAAATTTAAAATAATTATATTTTAAGAGTTTTATTGACTTTTTGATACAACTATTGTAGACTACACACAAGTTCCCCGACTTTAAAGCCTTTCACTATTGAAGTGAGGGCTTTTTTTATTTAGAAAAATTAAAGAATTTAATAAACTTAGTTGATTATATAATTGAAACAGGGCAAACTAACGGGTGGTACTGGACTAAGTTTAAAAGTGGAAAAATAACTCAAATGAAGGAGTATGTTCCTCAATCACAATATGAAACTATTGAATTGGGAATACCCATGATTAATCCTACGATATCCATATTTGGTCTTGGTAAAGCAATTCAAAACTTTAATGTAATTGGAGTTAACTCCAGTGCAAATGTAATATATGCTAAATTTGAAGGCTCTCAACTCGGTTCATCTTATGTTCGGGTAATAGCCAGAAACTATCACACTTAAAAATCTTATTAAAGTTATTAATTAAAGAATTTAGTTGAAATTGGCTCAAATTCTAATGGTACTTATCGTAAGTGGGCTGACGGAACTTTAGAGTGCTGGGCTTCGGAAAAAAGATCCGCGATAACACCTTCTTATAGCACTTTTAATTTTCCATATCAGTTTAAATATTCAGGAAGAACATCTGTAGTTTGTTTAGCTACAGATGTTGGGGATGGTGCATATTCGTACGGGTGTGCTGCAATTAGTGGGACTCAATATCGATTATATGGAGAAAAACCAACAGTTGGAACTGAATCTGGTATGGCTCATTTATATTTTAAAGGAGTCTGGAAGTAAAATAAAATTAAAGAATTTAGGTAGTGCTTGGTATCATCAAAATATTTTTTCCACAACTTATCCAGAGAATTGGGACGCATCATGTTCTCTTATAAAGATAGGAAATCTTGTTTTATGCTGTATTGTTGGCAGAGTAGATATGATTAATGGAAAATCAAGTAAAGTTTCTATACCGTTAAATTTTAGACCCTCTTCTGACAAACTAACAAATGTAAATGGAATAGCTCAAATAATAGTATATAAAGATGGAGTCATAAGAATATCAGGTATGTCAAATACAGCTAATATAGTTACTCTTACGTACGCATATTCCTTATAATAAGCTCGATAATTTTTGCTAAAAAAGTATTCTGTAATTATAGATAAAGTTGTAATTTATAAACCTTGATTTCTCCTTGTGCACCTGTACCTTCTCGACTCCATCGCCATACAGCACCGTCATAAGTTACATTAATAGTTCCTTGGAATATATTCATTTTACACGAAGTTATCAATCTACTGGATGGTATTATAATTGTTTTTGAGTCAAATATTTCTTTTTCACCACCTGAAGTAGCTGTAGCTAAGTAGACATCTCCAGGTTGTGCAGTATTGTCGGTATAATTTGAAAGACTCGGCGAAAGAATATATTTCTTAAATATAGTTAAATTCTTTAATTTTTAAACAAAATAAAAAATATCTAAAGAATTTGTAGAACCACTTTGTAAAATTTCTAATTCTATACGATTTCCAGTGGTTCCAACAAAACGTATTTTAGCAAGACCATTAGAGTATTCTCTAGGAATAACTGTTATTACGTTATCTGGAAGGATATGACTTGGTAGTGTATACCAATAACTTCCTTGAGATAAAGTTAAGAAGCCAGTTTTAAAGACTTTTATTTTATCTTCTAGTTGAAGCGTTAAATTCTTTAATTTACCCAAAAGTGATTTATTAGAAAGCGGCTCAAAAAACTCTGCATCAGCGTAATTTAATCTAGTATCACTTAAACATTCATATATATATTTATTCTGAGTACAATAGTAAGCCCAACCTGCTTTCTTCAAGTCTGAAGTATTTAAAATTCCACCATAATCTTCTACTCCTAATATCTTAGCCATATTTTTACCATCCTCTATAGCTAATGCTAATATATCTTGATTCAATCTTTCCCAGGTAACTTCTTTAAATTTATCATCTATCTCTCCTGTTCCATTCCATACCCTATTTCCACCAATATTTTTATAATACTTTCCATCATTAGCTTTATAGACTTTATTTTCCTGGAGTGATCCCATATTTAATAATTCACCAGAGTAAAGTAATCCTGTTTGAGAAAAAATCTCTTTAGCATGCTCAAGTGTTAAGAACACTCTACTTTCATTTATTGTCATAACTGCATCAACTGAGTCAGATAATTCCATATATATATTCAAGTCTATAATTAAAGTTGCTCCAAGTGAATTATCTGGTATAACATCTGATTCTAAAGCTAATGTATATGCATACAGTACCTCTTCATTCGTTCCCTTTAGTTTTGCAAAAATACCAAGTTCTTCGGCCCTAAAAGATTCTAATAAATTCTCATTTGTTAATCTAGCAGTTACAACTGCCATAGCACCTTCATTCCTTATATTTATTAATTCTAAACTTATTTTTTCATTAACCAAATCAGTTACTTCTCTCTGATTTCCCTCAAACCTTCCACTTCCAAATTTAACAGCACTTACTTCAAATTCCCCTTGTCCTGCCATCACTTTTGCAAGTAATTGTCTACCTCTATTCGTTATTGTATGACCTCTATAAATTGCCATTTTTCCCTCCAATTACAACTGTTTGAATTTCTCTAATTGATATTGATTTTTTTAAATCTATTTTTTCAATAAACACATCCATTTTGGCAGGAATTATCTTTTGTTTTATATATTGTTCCTTATAAATATGTGTTGTCATAATACTATTATTTTCTGATTCAAATATCAACTTAGACAAAATTTGTGATTTTTTCTTTGAACTTTCTATAAATTCAACAGTTTTAAATATATTTTCCTTTATTGATCCATTTAATTTTAAATTAAATGTTCCTGGAGTTGAATTTGTTTTATACCACTCTTCAACTTTTGCATCCTTATAAAAGATATTTGCTGCTTCTTCTACAGCTAACGTGGTTCCTTTATAAAAATGATTTATATATGCATTTTTATACATAATATCTTTTTCCTCTTTAGAAAAAGATACATCATAATAATCAATATGCAGCTCTTTTTTTAATATTTCTAATTCAACCTCATCCATATCTTCAACTCTGTCAAAATGAACAAGTTTTTTCAATTGGCTTATTAAATATTTTTGTATTAATTTATCTGTAACTATTAAAACATCTTCATATTTTTCTTTTGCTAAATTTGGAGCTATTGTTAAAAGTACGTTATCAAATATAGTTTTCATTATACCTATTCTGCCCCCATATAATTTAAAGTTATTGAATTACAAATAACTAAACTTATTTTTGTAGCCTCTGATGCTATTAAAGGACTTTTTATATCACACCTCTTTATTCCATCGTTTTTTAAAATTTGAATTATATCTTGTGGATTAAATCCCTCTCCTATTTTCAAACTATTAAAATAATCATTTAATTTTAATAATAAAGACTTCTTTATTTCATCAGAAGGTCTTGTTTCATAGGAATATAAATAGTAGTCTATTTCTAAATTAATTTGATTAAAAATTGGATCTTTAATATTTACTAAATCATTTAATGGTAATCTATCTTTTTCTGTTAAGTACGTTTTTATAGCTTCTTTCTCTTCATCACTAATTTTTTCACCTTTTCCATAAACATAGATATCTAAAACATTGGGACTTGGAGTTTCTATTTTAACTTGAGTTACTTTAGAACTTACTTGCTTTGTCCAATATATATAAGAGCCTTCACTTCCTGCACTCGTAAAAGATTCTGGAAGCTCTTCTAGTCTAGTTCTATAATTATCATCATTTTCTTCATTTCCACCATTTGAGACATCTTGTGGATTTATACAAGACTCATAATAATCATACCTATCTACAATTTGAGTTATTTCTCCTGCTAATATCTCTCCAATATCTCCCGGCTTTTCAGCTTGTGCTAAAACACTTGTTTCTATCTCTCCTGGATTTATTCTTCCTTCTTCTAATGAAATAAATATATTTTCTCCATGTATAAATCTTGTTCCTTTTTTTATATAAACAATTCTATTTACTATTTGTGAAATAGAACATTTCATAATTACCTTTGCATATGAAGCTTCTAATCTTTTTGCCCTTGTTCCAAATATCTTTGCTTTCATATCTAATCTTTGCCCTCTAGCAAAGGCTGTATAATTTTGTAAAGCTATATCATTTGCTCCATAAAGAATATCTCCAAGAACCATTGCTATAGTTGAATAAATATGTGCTTTTTCATCTGCAGGCGAAAGTCTTTCTCCACAAACAGCTTCATGTATTTCAATTGCATCTTTGTATATCTCTTGCGCATCTCCTTCTATTAATTTAAGCATCTTTTTCTACCTCTACTTTTAATATTGTTTTATCACCTTCTGTTTCTATATTTACACCTTTTAATTTTAATTCTGGAATATATTTTTTTAATTGCGAATCTAAATCTTGGGTTACTACTGAAGGTATTTTATTTACTTGCATATCTATTATCGAAGAACTAAGTCCTAAATCTCTAAAGAGTGGAACAGTTCCTTTTTTTGTATTTAAAATTACCCATACCCTTCTTAAACTTATATCTTTTGGCTCTTCATTACTTTTAATTACCATAATCTCACCTTTGATAATTGTTCTAAAACCTTTCCATTAATTGATGCGGCAACTTTTCTTTCTAGAGGTACAACACCTTTTTGTTGTACTTGTAACTCTTTAGGTTTATTTATTTTTTCCACATATTCTTCAAATGAAACATCTAATTCTACTACTATCGGAGTTCCTATTTTATCCGTTTTAGTAACCTTTTCACTATATTTTGTAAGCATAAAAGTATTTTCTCCAATTTTCTTTCCGGATAATACTAATGGAAAATGATGTCCTTCATTAACATATTTTGTTAATCTTTCTCTTGCTTGTCCTATATTAGTTAAAGTTGATACTAGCTTTATTCCAAAAGAAACATTTATTAATTCTCTTCCTTGAAATTCAATTACATCTGGATTATTTATTAATTGATGTCTTTTTATTTTTGCAGCACGATCTATTTTATAATCATTTGGAGATAGTATAGCTAGTGATGAAACCTGAAAAATTATTTTTCCAAAAGAACCTATACTATTTAATTGGGTATACCAATCTACCGAATCAAGATAATTACCTATTTCATCTTTAGCTATATCTGTTAAAGCGTTTGTTATCATTTCGGTCATTGTTCTCTCTCCTTTCCTATTGTTTTAAAAAATCTGTTGCATATATTATAAATTTAGACTTCATAAGGCCTAGTATGTCTATTAAAGCTGATTTTATAGATATATTCTCTTCTCCATCAATAGAAATATTTTTTCCCTTTAATTTAATATTATCTTTAGCTTCAATTAAAAAGTTATCACATAAAAAATCTATATTTTTTGAATCTACAGTTATCTTTGCTTCAGATAAAATTGAAATACTTTTTTCCTTTCGATCTAAACAAATATAGTTTCCTTCACAATCAAATATTATTTTATCTTTAGTTCCATCTGAAGAATTCTTTTTTGAATAAAATCCCGCTATTACAAATCCTGTATCGGTATTATCTTCAAAGAATACAACTAAGACTGGAGTATTTACATCTGGTAAGTGATACGATGTTTTTCCAAAGCTTAATAATGTTGTCACCTGTAAATCTTCAGTTATAACACCACCATATTCCAATAACTTAACCTTTACTGTATAATCTTCTTCATTTACACTATGAACTTCTCCTATTGCTCCTTTTAATAAACTAAACATTTATTTCTCCCATATTTTATATGCCTGTATTTTTACATTTAAATCTGGCAATTTTTTTGTTGTTTTCTTTATCATATATCTACCACTAAAAATTCCTGCATTAATAACTTCTATTACATCTCCAGAGTATAGATCTATTTTATCTACAATAGTTGTACTCAAAGTTACTCTTCCTCTATTCTCTTTAAACAATCTAACTTTTGCTAATTTTTTTAAATCAGAACTTTTACTTCTTGCATTAATTTTTAAAGTTTTCTCCCTAACTTTTCCTGGTATTTCAATTCCAAAATCTTTTAAAGAATATTCTGCTCTTTCTTCATCAAGCCACTTACTTCTTTTATATTTTATTTCTACTCTTGTATATAAATTTTTTGTTTCTTCATCTATAGAGTATGTTACATTATTTAAATTTAACTTATATTTAGGTTCTTTCTTTTCATATTCTTCAATATCAAACATTATTAATTTGTCTACATTTATCTTAAAATTGAACCCTTCTTCTTCAGCTATTTTTTTTAAAAAAGATAAATCTGCTTCATTTTCTTGTTTTATATCTTTTAAAAGTGGATTATCTTTAGAATTAAAATATGCTGAAATTTTGTATTTATTAGCAAATTCTTCATTTAAACTTTTTAAAGATATCTCTCCCCATATCTTTGTATTTACCTCATCTTGGCTATCTCCTCCTGGAATAGACATAGCCCTAAATGTTCCTCTTTCATTATCAAAACTTCTAGTATCAATGTAATAAATTCCTAATGGATATATTTTTATCCCTTCTTCTACTGAATTCCAATTTTGGGTCCATAATTCAAACTGTACCTTTTCTCCATTACAAAGTTCATTTTCTTTACTTAGTAATCTATTATTATTATTTTTTAAAACAAACTCTATACTATCAATTATTCCAGATAAATTATCCGTTATTGTTAAAGAGCTGAGTTCATTACTCAGCTCAACCTCTTTATCAATGTATTTTAATTTTATTCCTGCTCTTCTTGTTAAAACCATTCTGGAGTACTTCCTTTATTTTCAATTTCTATTTGTGGTATAACTAAAGCTACCTCTTCTGGAAAAGAAACTAATTTTAAGAACTCGTAATTTGCACTTTTTAGCTGTTCTATGTAATCAGTTGACCCATAAACCTTAAAAGAAATTAAATCCCATGTATCACCCTTTTGGGTTATATAACTAGATAGCTGTTCTAATTGCATCTTGAACTCTCCTTTCTAGCTCTTTATTATTTTGTTCTATCATTTTTTTAAAATTTTCATACATTTCTTGTAACATTTCTTGCGGCAACATAGAAGTTGTTGGAGGAAAATTAAATTCATAGTTACTTCCTTCAATCGTCACTTTTATTTCTTTATTATTGTTAGTATAACTATTACTACTATTATCCTGTTCCTTTGTACTTCTTAAACTACTTAAAAGATTTCCACCAAAAGATTGATTTTCTTCTGCAGTTAAAACTCTTTCACCTTTATGGAGTTCTGCAATATATCCATCGCGAGGAACATAATCTAATCCTGTTCTGTGACTTCCATCTATTTTAGGGTCTACTCCAATATTTAACTTCTTTAGCAATGTTCCTACTATTGGAATTTCTCCTATTTTTGTTCCCACATTTTTTATTTTATCTAAAATCAAATCAAATTGTTGTGGTATAAAAGCAAATAATCCTAAGAAGACATTTTTTAAATTTTCTATTAATCCAACAGAACTATCCCAAGAATCATAAAATATTTTAGCTAAAGATATTACATTTCCTATTGGTGTAAACAATAGGAAAAAGGTTTCTCCTATCTGCCATGCTGCACTTCCAACAGCTTTTAAAGTTTCCCAAATTCCTAAAAAATTCTCCTTTATTCCACCAAATTTATGGAATAAATATATTAGTCCTACTATTGCAGCTCCTATCCACACTATTGGGCCGCCTAATGTTAAAAGAGTGCTTCCTAATCCTGTTATAATTCCTATTATCTTTCCTATTAGTAATGGAATTAATTTTAATCCTGCAAAAGCTCCTATAAAGATTAAAATATTATCTATCCCAATAACATCATTTAACCACTCTAACCCTTGAGCTATCTTAGTAAATGTCCAAGCTGCTATATATGATGTCATTAATAATACTTTTCCTACTCTCTTGAAAAATTCAATCATTGTAGGATCTGTTAAAATATTTTTTAAAGACTCGAAACCAGGGCCTAAAACATTTTTAAACATAGTTTTTATTTTTTGAACTTTCTCAAAAATATTTTGCCAAAACTGATTTATTGGTTTATCTGATAACTCTCCTCTCAAAACAAGACCAAACTCTGAAACATACTCTGTTGCTCTTCTTATATTTTTAAGCATACTTTCTGTAAAAATTAATTTTCCAATAGCCATTCTTACACTATCTACTGCAGAATCAAATAGAACTTTTGCTCCACTTGCACCTTCAAGCATAGTTTTTT